>JADCES010000099.1 GCA_020250005.1 Roseomonas sp. | reverse complement strand
CTGGCTGATGTGTTTGATGCGCGCGGCATGAATGTGGCGTCCGTGCTGATCGCCGAGGGCTTGGCGCGGCGCTACAATGGCCGCGGCCCGCGTGAGTTGTGGTGCTAGGCCATGCAGCGCGCCCTTTTTCCTAAGGATGGCCTGCCAAAGCATTTGCGTGCTGACTTCGATGATTTCTGGGCGGCGTATCCGCCGCGTAAACCAAACCCGCGCGCGCTGGCCGAGGTTGCCTATGCGCGTGCTGTGAAGGAAGGCGTATCGCCTTTTGATCTGGCACACGCCGCCGCGCGCTATTCCGATGAAGTCCGCGCGCAGAAGATTGACGCGGCCTTTGTGGTGCATGCGGCGACCTTCCTGCGTCAGCGCCGGTATCTGGATTACCTGAATGCCGAGGCGCCGGCGCCAGAAGCCGCGACACGCCGTGTGGATGAAGATCATCCGCTGCGCGCGGTGACGCGCGGGCGGATCAGTGATGCGGATTTCGTGCGGTGGATCATGCCGCTGATGCCCGGCCGCAGGGAGGGTGACGAACGCGCCTGCTTCTATGCGCCGACGGCGTTTCATCGCGACTGGGTGCGCGCCCAATTCGCCACCGAAATCCGCGCGGGCCTGAAAGTGCGAGTGCTGTTCATTGATATCTTTCCAGAACCGTGCCCGTCGATGGAGAGCGCGCCATGATGCCCAGGACCATTGACCGCCAATGGCAGGAATTGGTGGCGCAGGCGGACGCGCAAGCCATTCGCGAATTGGCGATGCTGGCGCTTGAAATGCGCACGGCGCAGCAGCGCTACTTCGCAGACCGTCAGCATCTGCACCTGGTGCAGGCGAAAAGCGCGGAGGCGGATTTCGACCGCCACGTAAAGCGCCTGCGCGCACCGCAGCAGGGGCTCGGCCTATGACCCAGGACCGCAAGCGCATGATCGCCAAAATCCATCTGGCGAAGAAGCAATTGGCACTGGCCGAAGAAAGCTACCGCGCCATCCTGGAACGCATCACGGGCCTGGACAGCGCGGGCAAGATGCGGGTGGACCAATTGGATGCGGTACTGCGCGAATTCGCCCGGCTGGGCTGGCGCGCGAAGCCTGCTGCCAAGCGCAGCGCCGCGCCGCAAATCCGCATGATCCACGCCGTGTGGGCGGATATCTGCAAGTTGCAAGGCCGGGGTGATGAAGCGGCGCTGCGCGCCTTTGTGCGCCGGCAGACGAAGACGGAAGCGCACCCGGAAGGCGTGGACAGCGCCGAATTCCTGACCGCCACCATGGCGAACCGCGTGCTGGAAGGGCTGAAGGCCTGGCGCGCGCGGTTGCAGCGGGGCGTCGCCGCATGAACGCGCAGCGCCCTGCCACGCGGCTGGATAACCTGCTTCAGGAATTCAAGCGGCTTGCAAGACAGGGGCTGCCCATGCCGCGCGTAACGGATATCGCGCGCGTGGTCGGTGTCCCCTACAACGACATTTATCGGCTGATCGATCTGGGGCAGGAAAGATGCCTCTGGACGCTGGAGCGTGACGGCGCGCGCATCATCGCGATCCGCAGTGCCCAGGGCGATTGGAAGCTTGCTTGTTCCATGCGGCGGAATGCGGTGCCCGCACATTCCATGCGCCGCATTCGCGGCAAGTTAGACGCGCCGACTGCGCTTTCACGCATATGCCTGCGCTGCCGCGAAGCGTTTCCATCCGCGCATATCGGCAATCGCTTGTGCGTTCCGTGTAACGCCTACGCGGTGCAGGCCGCGCCATGAGCTACCGCGCGTGGCGCCACCGGCAAAGGCTGCGGCAATGGCGCCGGGTGCTGGCGCGGCTGCCAGCGGCTGAGCGGCTACTGGCCGCGCTCAGCCTAAAGGTGTGGCAGTGATGTCAGCGGCGCTGAATGTCGCGCGTGGCATCGGCTTCCATCTGAATGCAGGAATTCAGCATGAAGTAGCTGGTGGAACGCGTCATCTGCTGCTGGCGCAGGCAAGTGCGGCGCGCGGCAGGCGGCGCACTATCCCAGTCCTTGCGCAAGATATTCAGCGCACGTTGTTCGTTATCAATGCACATCCGCAGCATCACCGCGCTTTCGGTCGCCATGATGCGGTTCTGCCTTTCGCAATGGGCTCGCGGATCGAATTCCGGCATGGCGGGTGCATCCTGGGCATGGGCGGTCGAAAGCATCAGTGCTGTGAACAGGCTGAAAAGCATGGCGCGGCGCATCGTGGTTCCTCCGTTGAAACGCCAGCCCTTATCACCCAACCCGCCCGTCCAGCGCAAGCATTTCCGCAATGATCAAATGCTCGCTTCCCGCCCCGGCTGAAATCCATTGGCTGACCAAGATCATCGGTGCCGATGCAGCGCTGCGCCTGATTGAAGCGCATGGCGGGACGCGGGTTTATGTGCCGAAGGAAATCAATCAGAATTCCGCCGCGCGGCTGGCCTTGCCTTTGCCCGAAGCGCGCCGCCTGGGGGAAGCCTTCGGCGGCGAACATATCCCTGTACCCATCGCGCGCGCCTGGCGCGTGCGGATGTATCGCGCGGCGGGCCTCACCTATCCCGCCATCGCGCGCAAGCTTGGCATCACGGAACGCGCGGTGGGGCGCATCCTGACTGATGCGGGCCTGACAACCTCTCAGGGTGATCTTTTTCGCTAAGTGATGCGGACGCATGTCCGCATGACCTGATCGCCGCGCGCGCGCGAATGTGCGCGGCATGACGGATGACGCCCTTCCCAACCTTTTACTGCCGCGCGACCATGAACGCCTCAAGGGCGTGCACCCCGATTTGGTGCAGGTGGTTCAGGTCGCGCGGCAATTCACGCCCTTCATTGTGCTGGAAGGGCTGCGCACGCCGGCGCGGCAGGCCAGGCTTGTCGCCGAAGGTGCATCCCGCACGCTGAACAGCCGGCACTTGACCGGCCATGCGGTGGACCTTGGTTATTGGCTGGATGATGGCGATGGCATTCCGGAAAATGGCGAAGTGCGCTGGGATTGGCCACTGTATCACAAGCAGGCGCGCTGGTTGAAAGATGTCGCCGCCGATCTGCAAGTGCCGATCATCTGGGGTGGCGATTGGAAGACCTTCCCCGATGGCCCGCATTTCGAATTGGATCGGCGGCATTACCCATGACGGAAGCCGCCATCCCGAAATCATCGCGCAGTTTCAGCCGAGCCCTGGTGGTCGGCAATTGTATCGCCGCCTGGGTCGCGGTTTTTTTGTGCGTCTATGCCAGTGAAGTCAGCGCGGGCATTGTGGTGCCGGCTGCGCTGACGCTGATCGCGTGGCTCGTCGGTGGCTATATGGGGATTGGCGCGCTGGATTTCCGCACCGCGACCGCTTCCGTCCGCCGCCAGGGTGACGCGCCATGATGGCGAGTTTGACAGGCTGGCTGCTGAAGCCAGCCTTGCCGTATCTAGCCGGCGCCCTGCTGGTGGTGGTGCTGGGCCTTGCCACCGCCTGGCGCGTGGAAGCCTGGCGCCGCGCAAGCGCCGAAGAAAGCCTTGCCGAAAACCGTGCCGAATTGTCCGCGGCGCAGCAAGCGCTGGCGGATCGCGCGCAGGTGATCAGCGCGCTGGAACGCCAAGCCGCCGCCACCGCCGCCACGCAGGAACGCATCGAACCTATTCGAAGGACCATCCATGCCGCGAACCGCACTTCGGCCTG
>JADCES010000098.1 GCA_020250005.1 Roseomonas sp. | reverse complement strand
TCGCAATCGTATAGGCATGGCCTTCACGGCGCGCGCGACCTGTGCGGCCAATGCGGTGCACGTAATCTTCCGAATGGAAGGGCACATCGAAATTGAACACATGCGACAAGCCGCCGATATCAAGCCCGCGCGCGGCGACATCGGAACAGACCATCAGCTGCAATTCATTCGCCTTGAAGGCATTGAGCGTCGCGAAGCGCTGGGATTGATCCATGTCGCCATGTAGCGCGCCCACGCTAAAGCCGTGCTTCTTCAGGGATTTATACAGAATATCCACTTCAATCTTGCGATTGCAGAAGATCAGCGCATTGGTCACCTGTTCGCGCCGGATCAGCCGACGCAGCGCTTCGCGCTTGTCAAAAGGCTGCACGTAAGCGAGGCCCGTGGTGATGGTGGTCGCAACCGAAGCCGGGCGGGTGACCGTGATTTCCTTCGGGTTGGACAGGAAGGCATCAGCCAGGCGGCGGATTTCCGGCGCCATGGTGGCGCTGAAGAACAAGGTCTGGCGCAAGGGCGGCAGCATGGAGACAATACGCTCCACATCCGGAATGAAGCCCATATCGAGCATCCGGTCCGCTTCATCAATCACCAGCACCTTGCAATCGGCGAGCAAAACGCGGCCACGATCGAACAGATCAAGCAGCCGGCCCGGCGTGGCAATCAGCACATCCACGCCCTTTTCCAGCACATCGCGCTGGTCGTTCATGCTTTCGCCGCCGATCAGCAGCGCGTGGTTGAGCTTGAGGTGTTTGCCGTATTTCTCGAAATTCTCGGCAACCTGCAACGCCAATTCACGGGTCGGTTCCAGGATCAGGCTGCGCGGCATGCGCGCCTTGGCGCGCGAACCGGTCAGGATATCCAGCATCGGCAGCACGAAGGACGCGGTTTTGCCCGTGCCGGTTTGCGCGCAGCCCAGCACGTCGCGCCCCATCAGCACCTGCGGGATCGCCTGTTCCTGAATGGGCGTTGGGTGGCGATAGCCGGATTCCGTCACTGCCTTCACGATTTCCTCAGACAGGCCGATGGAATCGAAAGTGGTGCGGTCCTCCTCGGCAGCCGGCGCGGCTTCGGGCGCGGTTTCTTCGGCCACAAGGGCGGGTTCAACCGGCGCGGTTTCCGGCGTTTCAGGCGGCACGGGCAGGATTTGAGGGTCGGCTTGGACAGCCTCGGCGGCGGTCACTTCAATATTTTCGTTCAACTTCAATCGCTTTCTAGGCCCGCGCTATGAGCGCTTGGCGGTGGGTGCGGGAAAGGCCGAGCCCCGGCGGGGCGCGCATGCCGGGGCCGGCGGATCCGGCCCGCCTGTCCGCGAGCGCGACCCCTATGCGCCCATACCGCGCGGGAATCAAGGATTTCCGTTGCCCTGCGCCGGGCTGGCCTGGACGATGGCGCCGGCGCGGGGATAGGTTTCGGCCCATGGTTCAGAACGAAACCCTGCTACTGCTGCCCGGCATGCTCTGCGATGCCCGGCTGTGGCGCGACCAGATCGAGGCTTTCGGCGCCTCCCGCCGCGTAGTGGTGGCCTGCCTGACCGGGCATGACAGTATCGCCGCCATGGCGGAAGCCGCCCTTGCCGGGCTGGACGGGCCATTGGCCGTCGCGGGGCTTTCCATGGGCGGGCATGTAGCGCTGGAGGTGGTGCGCCGCGCGCCGGGGCAGGTCAAGCGCCTAGCGCTATTCGACAATTCGGCCCGCGCGGATACGCCAGAACAAACAGAACGTCGGCGCGGACTTCTCACCCTTGCCAAGACCGGGCGTTTTCGCGGCGTGACCCCGCGCCTGCTGCCGATGCTGGTGCATCCTTCCCGCCTGGGTGGCCCCTTGGCAGCCGAGGTAATGGCGATGGCAGAACGTGTGGGGCGCGACGCCTTTCTCCGCCAGCAAACCGCGCTTACCGGGCGCATTGATTCCAGACCCCATCTGCCCGCGATCCGCGCCAAGACGCTGGTCGCGGTGGGGGAGGATGATGTTATGACGCCGCCCCACCTCGCTGAGGAAATGGCCGCTGCCATTCCCGGCGCGCGTCTGGTGCGCTTCGCCGGCTCAGGACACTTGCCAAGCATGGAAGTGCCGGAAGCGGTGAATGCGGCGATGGCCGCTTGGTTGGCCGACTAAGCACAAAAAAGCGCGGCCCTTTCGGCACCGCGCTTCTTAAGGTTACTGACGGAAATCAGGCCGCCTTGGCCATCCCGCGCAGCACGTAATGCAGGATGCCGCCATTCTTGTAGTATTCCACCTCATCGGCGGTATCCACACGGCACAGCACCTGGGTCTTCACCTGTGACCCATCAGCGCGGGTGATGACAACATCCATCATCATGCGGGGCGAAAGCTTTTCCACGCCCAGGATGTCAATCTTCTCATCGCCCGTCAGACCAAGCGTCTGGCGATTCTCGCCTTCCTTGAAGACCAGCGGCAGCACGCCCATGCCAACCAGGTTTGAACGATGGATACGCTCAAAGCTTTCGGCGATCACGGCCTTGATGCCGAGCAGATAGGTGCCCTTCGCCGCCCAATCGCGCGAAGACCCCGTGCCATATTCCTTGCCACCAATCACCACCAGCGGCACGCCTTCATTCTTGTAGCGCATCGCCGT
>JADCES010000097.1 GCA_020250005.1 Roseomonas sp. | reverse complement strand
GGCAGCCCGCGCGCCTTGGCCAGATCAACGATATTGCGCGCCGGATCCACCCCCGCGACATCGAAATGCCGTGCCTTCAGATGCGTGAGCAACGACCCATCATTCGCGGCAAGTTCCAGCACCCTTGACTGTTTAGGATAGCATTCGGAAAGCCTTTCGCCGAACCAGCGAAAGAAACGATCAAGCGTGCCGGAAGTGCCGCTGACATAGGCGTAATGATCGAAGATCGCGCGGCGATCCACGCAAAAGGTCAATTGTGCATGCCAACAGGAAGCGCATAGATTCAGCCCAAGCGGGTAACGCGCCAGCTCGTCTTGCGGTGAGGAGGTATAGCTATTGGCAGGGGGTTGGACGCCAAGATCAATGACACAGCGCAAATCCGACGAAGCGCAGCAGAGGCATGCGGTCAGAAATCGGTGGGTCATTTACGGCCTGTCCAATCCTTGCGCCGCAATGAAAGCGCGGCATTCAGCCAAAAGCGCCGCGCTCCCCCGCATTGGGCCACAAAGCGCCTCAGCCTTGCTGCAATCAAGCTTGAAGGAATAGGTGGGGCTCTCCCCCTCGTCAATCACGGTGGCGCCCCAGGCTTTGGCGATCTGCTGGCCGAATTCACCGATGGAAGCGGTGATGCTGCCCGCATTGTAAAAACCGCTTGGCGCATCATGGCGGATCAAATGGTCAACCAGTGTCCAAAGATCGCTCAAGAACAGAATGGTCCGAAAGCCTGCGGCATTCTTCACCCGCACCGTTCCGGTCTTGAAGGCAGAAAGGTTCATCGCATTGAAGATCAATTCCGGGCGCAGATTGGGGCTATAGCCGGAAACCGTCCCCATTCTGAGGCCGTGGAAGCGCTCCAGAAAATGTTCGGCAAGATAATCAAAGGCGAATTTTGAAATATCATAGGCATTCTGGGCGGGTATGCGGATCAAGGATGCTTCGCTGATCGGCGCGCCCGCGTCATCCAATGGATAAAGGCTGGCCGTTGAAGCATAGATCAGCCTGGTCTTGGTCGGCAGTTTTTTCGCCAAGGAAAAGAGATTGAGGCAGTTATTCGCAATCGCACCTTGCGGATCGGTGATGGATTGGCCAACGCTGGAATGGCCGGCAAACCACAAGACAGTATCGAAAGGCGCCAGGCTCTCTGGTGTCAGGTCATTGTAATCAAGCGCCTTGATCGGCAGCGCCAGGGGATTGCCACGGGCCAGCCTGTCGCAAACGCTGACCCCGTAACCATGGGCAAGAAGGCGTTGAAACAAATAGGACCCGACATAGCCGCAGCCACCAATCAGCAATATCGTCTGCTGCAAGGCCAAGGTCGCTTCCTGCCCAGCTTTGCCGAGAAAAATCGGCAAGGCGCCATCCGTTTCCAGGCAGGCAAATCCCGTTGGGCTCATGGGCTGAAAGGCTTCCGCGGGCTTTTCATCAAGGGTAAAACGATTGGCTTTAGCGCTATCATTGAAGCTACCCATGCGACAAGCACCAATCCGCGTGGTTGGATACCACCAAGGCCATGCCCTTCGGGGCTTGACGGGTATTCAACATGCTTACTTACTCCTGTTCCTGGCTGATTGGCCTGTCGCTGGAATTCGCCGGCGGCGGGGCATGCAGCTTGAAGCATCCCTTTCAGGGGCTGCAAGGATAGGCCCGATATGACCAAGCCCCCCATTGCCCGCACCCCCATCCCCGATATCGCTGCCCTGCCGGAAGATATCCGTGCGCGCATCCTGACCGTGCAGGAAAAATCCGGTTTTGTGCCGAATGTCTTTCTGATGCTGGCGCATCGCCCCACAGAATTCCGCGCCTTCATGGCCTATCACGATACGCTGATGGACAAGGCCGAAGGGCTTTCCAAGGCGGAACGTGAAATGATCGTGGTCGCGGTGTCATCGCGCAATCAATGCCAGTATTGCGTGGTCGCACATGGCGCCATTCTGCGTATCCGCGCCAAACATGCGCTGATCGCGGACCAGATCGCCGCCAATTGGCGCAAGGCCGATATCACTGCCAAGCAAAAGGCCATGCTGGAATTCGCGCTCAAGGTCACTGACCGCGCCAATGAAGTGAATGATGCGGATCATGAGGCGTTGCGCGCAGCGGGTTTCGATGACGAAGCCATTTGGGACATCGCCGCTATCGCCGCCTTCTTCGGCATGTCCAACCGTTTGGCGAATGTGACCAATCTGCGCCCCAATGACGAATTCTACGCCATGGGAAGGGGCTGACGCCATGACTGAAACCCGTTGGGAACGCATGACGGCACCGGAATTGCGCGCGTTGGCTGAACGCAACGCCGTGGTGATCCTGCCCGTGGCCGCGCTGGAACAACACGGGCCGCATTTGCCGGTCTGGACCGATAGTTTCATCGGCCATTCGGTCGCCATTCGCGCAGCCGAGCTTTGCGCTGATCTGCCGGCCGTGGTGCTGCCGCCCATGTGGATGGGCCTGTCGGAGCATCACTTCCCATTCGGCGGTACGATCAGCCTGGATTACGCGACTTTTGCCGGTGTGCTGCGTTGCGTGATGCGCTCCTTGCTGGCGGATGGGTTTTCGCGGCTGATGCTGTTCAATTCCCATGGTGGTAATGCCGAGCCCCTGGCCGTGGCTTCGCGCGAAATGGCGCATGAATTCGGCGTGCCGGTGCTGACCACCTCCATCACCCGCGTGGCACCCAAGGAAATCGCAGCGGCGCTTACGGCGCAGCCAGGCATTCACCATGCCTGCGAAGGGGAGACCAGCCTTTGGCTGCATCTTGATCCTTCCCAGGTGCGGATGGACCAGCTTGCCAATTCCGTCTCGCCGGGCAATTTCGATACCTCTGCGCTTGCGGTGACGCGCTTCTGGTCATTTTCTGAACGCGCGCCCGTGACCGGCGTGAAGGGCGATGCCCGCGCGGCCACTGCGGAAAAGGGCAAGGCGATTTTCGAGGCCATGGCGGCAGGGCTGGCGCGGGAATTGCGCGATCCGTCGCTTTGGGCCAAGCCTGACGCGGTATGGACCCCTGGCCGCGCCCAGGGGCCGCGCTGATAGAAGAAAGGGAGGCCGCCATGAGCCAGGACACCGCCGAACATATCCTCGCCACACGCCGCGCGAAGCGGATTCTGGCGCCTTTGGGGGCTGCTGCCCCGGCGACGCCGGCGGAGGGCTATAAGCTGCAATACCAGGTAGCCACCAAGCTTGGCGCTGTGCCGCCGGCTGGCTTCAAGATCGGCGCCACCACGAAGCAAATGCAGAATATCCTTGGCCTGACCGGCCCCGCCGGTGGCTTCGTGCCGAAGGAAGGGTTGCGGAACACGCCAGCCACTGTCCGCTACGCGGATTTCCTCAACCCCGGCGTAGAATGCGAAGTGGGCCTCAGGCTTGGTCAGGATCTGCCCCATGGCCCGCATACGCGTGAAAGCGTCGCCGCCGCAGTGGCCGAGGTGTTTCCGGCGATCGAGATTGTCGAAAAGCGCTATGGCGATTGGGCAGAGCTTGGCACGCCCAGCCTGATCGCGGATCAGGTGTTTCATGCCGCTGGCGTGCTTGGCGCGCCCACGCCGAATTGGCGCGCGCTTGATCTTGGCGCGACTCGCGGGCGCATGACCGTGGCAGGAACCGTTAGGGGCGAAGGGGTAGGCGCTGATCTATTGGGCCATCCGATGGAGGCGCTGGCCTGGCTTGCCGGTTCCGATTGCGCGCGGGAATTCGGCGGGCTGCGTGCCGGGCAGGTGGTGTTTCTGGGCTCGGTCACGCCGCCGATTTGGCTGGATGGCCCTTGTGATGTGCTGGTCGAATTCGACACCCTTGGTAAGGTTGCCTTGAGCTTTACCTAATTAAATCGCCGGGGCGCGGTCGCTGAGCGCCGCGCCCAATGTGTCAATTAATCGCAAATAAATTTTTGATATTTACCCTTTCGCTTACTTCTTGTTAACTTTTCCGCTGTTACAAGTTTGCATGGCGTTGATCACGCCCTGAACGTGCCAAAACGGCTGTGTGAATGGACCAAAACCATGCAGACCGCCGATTGGAAAATGCTTCCCGACGAAGTACAGCTTGTGCTTTCCCGCGAAGCCATGCGCCGCGCCGCTGACACGCTGGCCGAACACGCAGAAATGCTCGCCGCTGAAATGGAAGATGGCGCATTGCGCGATCGCGGTGGCCCTGACGCGCTCCGGCTTTTCGCCGCGCTGGTGCGCACCACGCATGATGACAGCTTTGGCCAGGTTGGCCACGCCTGATCAGCGCCCGATCAGGCGATAATGGATACGCAGATCAATCTCGATCTCGTTTGACGTTGGGCGCTTGAAGGCGGGCAATTTCGCGCCGCGAAAGACGGATTGCGAATAGTGATTGAGCGTGATGGAGCGTGAGGCGGTGCGCAATTCAACGCGCCGCACCGTACCATCGGGTGCTGTGAAGATGCGCACGGCAACCAGCCCCTGTTCGCCGAGTTCAGCGGCATCACGCGGGTAGCGCAGATTAAGCGCCAGCCAGCGATAGAATTCGCGCTGCCAATCATCGGCATCCTCCGCACCGCGTACCTGCAGATTGGGAATACCAAGCTGCAAATTGCCAACCGGCGGCAGCGTGAAATCCAATTGGTTACGCGGCCGATAGCCCTGCTCCCCCAATCTGATCGGCGGCAAATGTGAAAAATCAAGCGGCGGGCGCGGTTCCGTGCCGGGGCGTTCGGGCTCGGCGCGCTGCGGAGTCTCAGGCTGGGGCGGCACCGGGGCAGGGCGTGGCGGCGGCGTGACCGGCCGTGGCGCTTCCGCCATTTGCGGTGGGGCGGGCGGGGGCGGCGGCGGTGGTGGTGGCGGCGGCGCCGGAGCCTCAACAAGTGGTCTTGGTGGCGGCGGCGGCGGGGGGGGCGCTTCAACCAAGGGCCTTGGCGGCGGCGGGCTTGGCGGGCTCGGCACCGTCCGGGGAAGCGGTGGTTCTGCCGCGCGCGGCGCTTCCGGCGCGGGCGGCGCCGGAGGGGGCGGCACCATCATGGCGCTTGGCGGTGGCGGCGGCACAGAAGCCGGCGCCGGCGGCGCGGATGAGGGCGGCACCGCGACCGGCGCACCCGGTTCCAGGGAGCCCTGGAAAACAATATCAAATCCTTGCTCGACAATTTCCAGCGCGCCATGGCGTGGGGCGCGCGGGTCTATTTCCAGAAAAATCACAATGGTAAAAAGCAGATGCGCGAGCACCGAGGCCAGAACAGCGCGCCCCCCCAGGCCTGACCGCTGCGGGCCGCGCCAGCCTATCGGCCGCCGCCCTCCGCCGTCAGGCGCACCAGGGCGGGTCAATTCAGGTTCGATACGGCGCATCGGGGGGTCGAAGGGGTCCTGAAAAAAGAAGGCACGACTCGGCGCGGGGCCGAGTTGCCGAATAAGCGCACTCTGCTACATCAATCCCGCGCGCCGGGTTAGCACAGGGGTAGTGCAGCTGATTTGTAATCAGAAGGTCGGGGGTTCAAATCCCTCACCCGGCACCAGAAACTCCATCACCCTATGCCAAAAACCGTGCGACATCAAAAGATTTGACTTGAACCGCACCGGTTTTGCCAGGGGCGGTCTTGCTGAAGCCATGCTGCCATGGCCTTTGGGCGCCCATGCCCTGAAGCGCTGCTGGAGCCCAGATTATTGCGGCCTGTTCCTAACAGCTGCGCCAATCGGGCCACCAAATATACGAACCTTGCTGCGCGGGGCTTTCCGGGGGAGGGAAAGACCAGCCTGCATCGCGCCATCACGTGCCGAAAACGCGATCCCCGGCATCGCCGAGCCCCGGGCGGATATAGCCATTCTCATCCAGTTTTTCGTCAATCGCCGCGGTCCAGATGGGCACATCGGGATGGGCTCGCCGCACATGCCGGATCCCCTCAGGCGCGGCGAGCAGGCAGATGAAGCGAATGCGCGTCGCACCGCGCGCCTTCAGCCGATCCAGCGCGGCAACGGCTGAATTGCCGGTCGCCAGCATGGGATCAAGCAGAATCACCAGGCGTTCGGCCAAATCTTCTGGAGCCTTGAAGTAGTATTCATGCGCCTCCAGCGTCTTGTGGTCGCGATAGACGCCGATATGTGCCACACCCGCTTCCGGCAGCAGGCTCAGCATGCCATCCAAAAAGCCAATGCCCGCGCGCAGCACCGGGGCAAAGATCGGCGGCTTGCCGGCAAGCTTCGGCGCGGCCATGCGTTCCAGCGGCGTTTCAATCTCCCGCGCTTCCAGCGGCAGATCAGCCAGCGCGGCAGCGCCCAGCAGCATGGCTATTTCCCGCAGCAGGGCGCGGAAGGTCGGCACGGGGCAGGATTTTTCGCGCATTTGCGAAAGGCGATGTTGGATCAGCGGATGCCCCACCACGGTCAGCATGCCGTCATTATCTGATCCTGAAAGCGCAGCCATGATTGCCTCCAACCCGCGGGAAGCGCTGCTTTAGGGGAGAATCCGCCGGGGAGGAAATAGGCTTTCCCGCCTGGGATGCCCTGAAAACAAGGGTTTAGCATCGGCCTAGGGTCCGGCGACGCCTTGCCTATCTGGAGCAGCGCTGAGTGCTGTAGCAAAACATAACCATAGGTTGTTTTTTTGAAAAGAAATACACTCATAAGGTCATGAGTCTGAGCCTGATGCACCCTGTACTTGCCCCCGCGCCAAGCCTCAGCCGCGGGCGATTGGCCGTGCTCGGCCTTGGCTATGTCGGCCGGCCCTTGGCGCTGGGCGCTGCTGCCGCTGGCTATGATGTATGTGGCTTCGACCCGTCGCCCACGGCGCGTGAGATTGCCGAGAAGGCCCATGTCGGCGGCCATGGCGGATTTCGGGCTTGCGCCGATCCTGCTCAGCTTGCGGGCGCCGATACTTGGCTGATTTGCGTCCCGACGCCGCTCGATGCGCGCGGGCGGCCTGATCTGACCGCCGTGCGCGCAGCGCTTGGCATGGTGGTCCGCGCGCTGAAGCCGGGTGCGCTGGTTTGTCTGGTCTCCACCTGCCAGCCGGGGGCGACCAATGGCCTTTGTCGTTCGGTGCTGGAAGCGGCGGGTTGGCGCATCGGGCAGGATGTCTTTCTGGCTGTTTCGCCGGAACGCGAAAACCCGGGACCGCATGCGCCGCCAACCCGCAGCATTCCGCGCCTTTTGGGTGCAACAGATCCCGCTTCGCTCCGCCGCGCCCTGGCCTTTTGGCTCCATTTGGTGGATCGGGTGGAAGTGGTGACGAGCCCTGAGGTCGCAGAATGCGCCAAGCTTCTCGAAAATACCTATCGGCTGGTGAATATTGCGCTGATGGATGAACTCCATGCGGCCTTCACCGCGCTTGGTGTGCCGACGCGCGATGTGGTGGCGGCAGCGGCCACCAAACCCTTCGGCTTTTCGCCCTTTTGGCCCGGGCTTGGCGCGGGTGGGCATTGCATTCCGGTGGACCCGGCCTTTTTGCAAATCGAGGCAGCGCGCGCAGGCGTCCCATCCGTTTTGCTCGCGAAGGCCATGACGCGCAATCGCGGGCGCGTGGCGCGCGTGATGGCTCAAATCCGCGCAAGGCTTGGCGATGATCTTACAGGCAAGCGCGTGCTGGTGGCGGGCGTGACCTACAAACCTGATATCGCGGATTTGCGCGCTGCCGCGCCGCTCAGGCTTTTGTCCTGTTTGCGTCACGCGCAGGCTGAGCTTGCCTGGCATGATCCGGTGATTGGCACGATACCCAAGGCGCTGTCAGCCATCCCACGCAGCGCTGCCTTGATGATGCCCGATGGCACGCGGCCAGAGGCGATCATCCTTGGCACACCACATCGCGCTTTTGACTTGGCGGCGATCACGCGCGCCGCGCCTTTGGTCTTTGACCCCTTCGGTATTCTGCCGGCAGGGCCGAGCGTTATCGTGGTCTGACCTTAAGCCCCGCCCTGCCATTCCGTCGGCGGCACGCTGCCCACCTGATCGGCGATACGCCCATAATGTTCCGGCCGGCGATGGCGCGCGAAATCGAAAATCGTCTTCCGGCCCAATTCGCATCTGCCCAGATCGGCTTCCGCCACAATCAGCTCATCATCCCAGCTTGTCGCCTGCGCCATGATCTCGCCCTGCGGGTTCACAATGATGGAATGGCCAAACAGCTCATGCCCATCTTCCGTGCCGGCCTTGGCGGTTGCGACCGCGAAGCAGGAATTCTGGTAGCACCCGGATTGGATGGATAAATGGCTATGGAATACCCGCAAATGGGGCGCCTCAAAGCCGCGATTTTCCATATTCAGTGACGGCGTATTGTAGCCGAGCATCACCAATTCAACCTGCTGCAACCCCATCACGCGCCAGGCTTCCGGCCAGCGGCGGTCATTGCAGATCATCATGCCAAGATTGACGGGCTGGCCGGCAACCGGCGCGCGGATCACGGGAAAACCAAGATCACCCGGCTCAAAATAGCGCTTTTCCAGATGCTGCACATGGCGGACGGGGTCGAATTCCTTATGCCCAGGCAAATGCACCTTGCGGTACTTCAGCACAATCTCGCCTGATGGCAGAACGAAGACCGCAGTATTGAAGCGGCGCCCTTCCGGCGTTTTTTCGGCATAGCCCAGATGAAAGGCGATGCCGTATTTACGCGCGGCTTCAAACAAAGGCGCGGTTTCATTGGAAGGAAGTGCCGCTTCATACCAATGATCCGCATTGGCGAGGTCTTCCTCATACCAGCGCGGGAAGAAGGTGGTCAGCGCCAATTCGGGAAACACCACAACCTCAGCACCGCGCTGATGCGCCTTTTCCAGCAGGCGGATCATCCGCCCCACCGCCACATCTCGGCCTTCGGCCTTTTGGATCGGGCCCAGCTGCGCGGCGGCCAGAACAAGGGAACGGGTCATGAATGCATCCTTCGCTCAATCAGTATATCACCCTCAATATATAGCTGCAGACATCCTGTTCTACTTCTTGTTTTTTGTCCCTATTTCACTGTTATCGTTGATTTCCGCCCAATATTTTGCGAAAGCACTGACTATGACCTCATCAATTCCGCCCCCTAAACCAATCGCTCTCGTCCCAGAGCTAGAGGTGGCGGATTTTGATCGGAGCATGCATTTTTATGTCGAGGTGCTTGGCTTTGTCATCCAATATGACCGGCCAGAACGCCCGTTCGCGTATCTGGCATTCGGAGATGCGCATATCATGATCGAGAAGGGCGGTGGATGGATGACAGGCTACCTCGAGCGCCCTTACGGGCGTGGCATAAACTTCCAGATACGCGTACCCGAAGTTAAGTCAGTAAGCGAACGCCTTGCCGCCGCCGGCTGGCCAGTGTTCCAAGACATCGAGGATGCTTGGTACAGGCGCGGCACCGAGCATTTTGGTGCACGAGAACTGGTCGTCCAGGACCCGGATGGCTACCTCTTGCGCTTCTCGCAGGACCTGGGCGTTCGCTAAGCAGGGGCGGCAAGCAGGCCACTTGGAGCACCAGCATGGCCGAGGCAAGCGATCTTTCTTGGCACTGGCTCGGCCCAATGCTGTGACTAATTTGGGGGTCCGAAAGAGTGTGCGCGTGATTCGCGCGGCGCGCATTACGCCGGCGGCACCGCCCCCACCTGGTCAATGATGGCGCGATACCATTGCGGCCGGCGATGGGCGGCGAAGTTGAACATCTTCTCCTTGCCCTGCTTGCAGGCATCAAAATCCACATCGGCGAAGATGATCTCATCACCCAGCGTCTTCGCTTCCGCCACCACGCGGCCATTCGGGTCCACAATCACCGAACCGCCAATCAGGCCCGAGCCATCCTCAACGCCCGCCTTGGCAACCGAAATCGCCCAAGTCGCATTCATATAGGCATTGCCCTGCACCGCGAGCGTTGAATGGAAGGTCCGCAAGGACTGATCTTCGCTATCGCCACCCATCGGATCATAGGCGGCGGAGTTATAGCCAATCAGCATCAACTCGATCCCCTGCAAGCCATAGCAGCGCCAGGCTTCCGGCCAGCGGCGATCATTGCAGATCAACATGCCAAGCACGGGCCGGCCCCAGGCATCGGGGCCGCGAAAGGCGGGGAAGCCAAGATCGCCATATTCGAAATAGCGCTTTTCCAATTGCTGGAAGCGATCGCCCACGCGCGGTTCCACCGTGCCGGGCAGATGGATTTTGCGATATTTTCCGAGCACGATGCCATCCGGCCCCACCGTGATGGCCGTATTGTAGCGCTTGCCATGCGGCGTGAGCTCCGCATAGCCAAGATAAAAGCCAATGCCCAAGGCGCGCGCGCGATCAAACAAGGGCTGCACGCGCGGATTGGGCATTTCGCGTTCAAAATAACTGTCCAATTCCGCCTGATCGGTGAACAGCCAGCGCGGGAAGAAGGTGGTCAGTGGTAGTTCGGGAAACACCACCATCTTCGCGCCCGCAGCGGCAGCTTGTTCCAGAAGTGCCACCATGCGCACCAGGATCGCTTCCCGGCTATCGGCTTTTTGGTTCGGCCCCATTTGGGCGCCGGCAAGGCGCAATACGCGGCTCATTGTTCAAGCTCCGGGCGAATGGCCTCGACAATCGGGCGATAGCGCGCGGTCTCGGCAGCGATGAAAGCGGCGGCGCTGGCGGGGGTGCCAGGCGCGGAAGCGGTGATGCCGGATGCGGCAAGGCTGGTACGGAAGGCCGGATCAGCGAGTGCGGCATTGGTCGCCGCCGAAAGCCGTTCAAGGATGGGCGCGGGCAGGGCAGGGGGCGCGAATACTGCATGCCACAGCACGGCTTCAAAACTGGCAAGGCCAAGGGCTTCGGCAACGGTAGGCACATCGGGCGCTGCATCCAAACGCCGCGCTGTCGCCACCGCCAGCATGCGCGCGCGCCCGCCCTGATGCAAAGGCAAGCTGCCGCCGAAAGTATTGACCGCGAGTGCCAAGGTGCCGCCCACCAAATCATTCATCGCCGGCGCCGCACCGCGATAAGGCACATGGGTCAGCGCCACTCCGCCCGCCTGCTGCTTCAGCAATTCGGTCGCAAGATGCATCATGGTCCCGCTACCGGGTGAGCCATAGGAAAGCGGTGGATTGGCGTTGCGCGCAGCCGCCAAAAATTCCTGCAATGTCGCGGGGCGCGATGGATGCGCCAACCAACAAAGCGGCCCGCCGCCCAATTCCGCAATCGTCGTGAAATCGCGCACCACATCAAATTGCGGCTGGCGCGTGACCAGCGGATAAAGCGCATGGGTCGAAGCCGTGCCAAACAGGATCGTATAGCCATCGGGCCGCGCACGCGACACTTCAAGCGACCCAATCGCCCCACCCGCACCGCCGCGATTTTCCGTCACTACCGGCTGGCCCAATTCGCGGCTCAGGCGCTCAGCATAAAGCCGCGCATAGACATCGGTGGGACCACCGGCGGGGAAGGGGATGATCATGCGGATCGGGCGGGAGGGATAAGCCTCCTGCGCCCGCGCCGCAGTGTTGATGAGCGCCGCGCCAGCGCTAAACAGCGCCGCGCGGCGATAGATATCAAAGCGCCGCGTCACGCCAATTCTCAACCGCGGAATCAGGGTGGGAAGCAAGCCCGGCGGCCTTGATGCCCTCACAAGCCGCGTGTTCGTCGCGGTCTGATGCATCGCCGCTGACGCCAACCGCGCCAATCACTGCGCCGGCGGCATTCAGGATCAGCACGCCACCCGGCACGGGGACGAAGCTGCCATCGGAAGCGGCGGCGACGGCGGCCTGAAAGGCAATGCGTTCCTTCAAGCGATCACGTAGGATACGGCTGCCAACCCCCATGCCGAGTGCGGCATAGGCTTTGCCGCGCGCAATCTCGGCGCGCAAAATGCCAGAGCCATCTTCGCGCTTTTGCACCACAACATGCCCGCCCGCATCCAGCACCACCACGGTCAGCGGCAGCATGCCCGCCGCGCGGCCGGTTGCCAGCGTGACATCGGCAATCTTATCGGCGGTCGCCAAAGGCAAATCCACGGCGAGGTGCTTCACGTAATAATCTGCTGAATTCATCGCGTTTCTCCCTGCGAAAATGGAAGGCCCTCCATGGGCCAAGCGCCACGCGGCGACAAGCCAGGCTTCAGAAAAACAAATCCCGAAAATCCTGCCGCGTGCCGCCAAACAAGCGCCAGGTCGCAATGGCGCCAATGCAAAGCCCAATGCCGGCGGCGATCGCCGGCACGGGATCAGGCAAGCCGCCCGCAGCGGTCACGGCGGCATTCAACATCCCAAGCATAATGCCAACCGAACCGGCAATCATCGCCTGTATCAGCCCAGGCTTCCGCCTAGGTGGCGGTGCTGCGGGCTTGGAAGGGCGCGGCGGGCGCTTGATCCAATGCCCTTCCGGGCGCGGCTTTTCCTTATTCCCCGACATAGGTTTCCCTGTGTTGACGCGGCACGAAGCGCCCGGCGCCGGGCTTGGCCAAAACCTGCTTGCCATCCCAAATCTGCTGCCCGCGCAGCCAGGTGGCGGCGACGCGGCCCTTCACCTTCATGCCATCATAGGGCGACCATTTGGCATCTTCCTGGTCCTGGATATCGCGCGCATCAAAGGTGAAATCGCCTTCTTCCATCACCAGCAGATCGGCATCCGCCCCAATGCGCAGCGCCCCCTTCTTCGGATAAAGCCCATGGAAGCGCGCCGGGCGTTCGGCGCAATAAAGCGCCATCAGGCTGGGCGACAGGCCGCGCTGCTTCAGCAGCGTGAACATCACCGGGGCGAAGCTTTGCATGCCCGTGAGCCCCGCGCCCACGGTGAAGATATCGCCCGTATAGGTCTTGCGATCGCGCGGCCAGGGCGCGTGATCGGTGGAGACATAGGCAACCTGCCCCTTGGCAAAGGCGCCCCACATGCGTTCCACCTCATCCGCCGTGCGGAAGGGTGGGTTGCATTTGCCGAAGCCTTCCAGCCGGATGATGTCTTCTTCCGTCATGCACAGGTATTGCAGGCAGGCCTCGCCCGATGCCTTGCCGCCCATGCGGCGGAATACCTCGGCAATCTCAAAGCCGCGCGCCAAGGATGAATGGGCGATATGCACATGCGCGCCGGTCTCAAGCCCGATTTCGAAAATCTCCAGATCCGCCATGGTCTCGCACAGCGGCGGGCGGGTGCGGCAATGCCAGATCGGCGAGGTATTGCCGGCCGCCTTGGCTTCCTCGGTCAGGCGGATGACGATTTCCTGATCCTCATTATGCACGGCCACCATCAGCCCGGTCTTGGCGATTTCGCGAAAGGCCGTGACCATGGTCGGGTGGTCAATGCGCGGGAAGCGCACCGGGTCATATTCATAAGTGGAAAGCTTGAAGGAACAGGCGCCGGCTTCGGCCAGCCCCGCAATGGCATCCACACCGCCAGATTTCAGGATGGTGCCGTAAAGCGCGATATCAACATGGGACAGGCGGTTCACATACTCCACCTTTTCCTTGAAAATGCCGGCATCCGTCACCGGGCGCGGCACGTCATAGGGCATGTCAACGCAAGTCGTGACACCGCCGGCAGCGGCGGATTTCGATGCACCCTCAATGCCCGGCCAGCCGCGCGAGGATGAGGTATGCATATGCCCATCCACCAAGCCCGGCATAATGTAGCGCGCGCCGTAATCCTCAACCGAGGTCGCAACCGGTGATGGCCCTTCGCCAATGCCGGCGATGATGTCGCCGCGCGTCGCGATCCAGCCATTGGCCAGAATGCGATCAGGCAGCACAAGCGTGCCGCGAATGACACGATCAAAAGGGGTGGTGGCGGGCATGGGATACTCCTGCGGATGCGCAAAGACAGCCTCTCAACCTAAAGCAGCCGGGCGCCGCGGGCCAGGGCCGATGGTCCGAATTGCGTATCGGCAATCTCAAGCGCGAGGCTGGTCGCCTCATTCTCTCGCTCCGCATTCCAAGCCAGCGCCACGCCAACGCCGCGAATGGGGCCGGCCAGAATACGAAAGGCGACGCCTGGCGGATTAAGCCGCGCCATGCCTTCCGAAACCAAAGCCACACCGAGCCCTGCCGCGACAAAGCCAAGCTGTGCCATGGCCGAACCCACTTCGCGCACCACGCGCGGCGTGAAGCCCGCCGCAT
>JADCES010000096.1 GCA_020250005.1 Roseomonas sp. | reverse complement strand
TTTGGACCACGCGCGGCAATGCGCTTGTGCTTGGGTCATTGCAGGATGTTGAGGATGGCGAAGGGGCGGGCGGCATGCGCGTCCATCGGTCATGGTGGGTCAGCGCGCGGCATGTGCGCGGCATCCGCCGAAGCGGTGACGCTGCCATCTGTGAAATGAGCGATGGCCGCCAGGTACCGGTCAGCCGGCGCCGGAAGGCCGAGGTCCTGACGCGCTTCGGGGACGGTGCGCGGTATGAAATTCCCCCCGCACCACCGCCCCCATCGGCCCGCCCGGTTCAGAACAAGCGCTTAAGCCCGACCTGGAGCGACACCGGATTATAGTCCGGCTTGGACAGCCGCCCGGTAACGCCCGATTCGGCCGCCATATCAATGCCGCCCAGCGCGAGGAAACGGACATCCGTCACCAGCCGCCAGGCATTGCCGAGCGGGATTTCCCCACCCGCGATGAATTGCACGCCAAATTTGCCTTGCTCGGACCAGGCGCGTTGGTTGGAACTTGTGTTCAGGTCGAGGTCTATTTCCTGCACCCAGCCGACCCCAAGGCCGAGATAGGGCGTCCATCCCCTGGTCAGGCCCACAAAGCGGCGCAAGCCATTGATGAAAAGGATATTTGAGGCGAAATCGCCATCCGTCGCCAGCGTCGTGCCGCCTTTGGTCAGCGAATCGAGCGGGTGGCTGCGGTAATTCCACTCAAGTTCCGTGGCCCAGCCATTGCCGAACTGGAAGCCGATATTGGCGCCCAAGCCGAAGCCGGTATTGAAGCTGGCCTCCAGACCGGAGCCAAAGCCGGCATTGCCGACCTCATTGAAGGAGGTGGATCCAAGCCAGCTCGCCTGACCATAGACCGTGGCATAGACGCCACGCGGTTCGGTCTGTGCCAGCGAAGGCCCTGCCTGGCCGACAAGGCAGGCCAGCACGACAGCCAGGCCAAGAAAACGACGAAAATTCATAGACAAGGCTCCATGAAAGGATGTGTTCGGATGCGCCGAGCCGCGCCGCCTGGGGAGGCGCGAACCAACGCCTGCGGATATAGGGGAGGGCTGAAATGCCGTATCGGGCGATTGAATGAGCGGTTGCCTGGATGAATGAGCGGCATTCGACCGCTTGGGGCAGTGTTCGATCGGAAGGAAAGGTCAGATCGCGCTTCTTGCCATGGGGGGTTATGGAATCGGGATCAGCTTATGTTCCCTTGCTGACCCGCAACCCCCGGTTCCGGCGGAAGAAACGCCGCGCCAAGCCATGCGGGCGCTTGACCGCGCGTAAGGGCGGCAGATCAGCCGGGCTTCACGCTTTCATAAACCACCATGGCATGCCCCTTATGGGTAAAGCCGCCCGAAGGGTGCATGCCGATATCTTCCATCACCTGGCGTGATGCCTCATTGGTTTCGCGCGCCACGGCAATGATGCGCGGCAAACCAGCGGCATGGCCGAAATCCAGCGCGGCGCGGGCTGCTTCCCGCGCATAGCCCTTGCCGCGACATTCCGGCCACAGCGCATAGCGGAGCGCCACACCGCGCCCATCGGGGCGTTCCATCAGCCCGCAAATACCCAGAAACTCACCACTGCCGCGCACAAAGACAGACCAGGTGCCGTAGCCGCGCACCGCCCAGAAATCGATATCATCTTCCAATTCTTCCCGCGTGCGTTCGGCGCTGCGCGTGCCATGCAGCATGAAACCAAAGACGCGTTCATCTGCCTTCAGGCGAACAAGATCCGGCAGTTGTTCCGGCGCTGGCGGCAGCAGGGAAAGCCGCGCGGTATTGATGCCGCGCGGCGTATGCAGGGCGCCAAGCGGCTGGCTCACCGCTGCAAGGGCCGGTATTTGATGCGGTGCGGTTCCGTCGCATCCGCGCCGAGGCGCCGGCGCTTGTCTTCCTCATAGGCTTGGAAATTGCCCTCAAACCATTCGACATGGCTATCGCCTTCGAAAGCCAGGATATGGGTGGCGAGCCGATCCAGGAAAAAACGGTCGTGGCTGATGATCACCGCGCAACCGGCGAAATCCATCAGCGCTTCTTCCAATGATCGCAGCGTATCCACATCCAGATCATTGGTCGGTTCGTCAAGCAGAATGACGTTATGTTCGCGCTTCAGCATCTTTGCCAGATGCACGCGGTTGCGTTCACCGCCGGAAAGCACGCCAACGCGCTTTTGCTGATCCCCACCCTTGAAGTTGAAGGCTGCGACATAGGCGCGTGAGGGGATGCTGCGCTTGCCGATGGTGATCATATCCATCCCGTCCGAGATTTCTTCCCAAACGGTGCGCGTATCATTCAGGCTGTCGCGGCTTTGATCCACATAGCCAAGCTGGACACTATCCCCGATCACGAGGCTGCCGGAATCGGGCTTTTCGCCGCCGGTGATCATCTTGAACAGCGTGGATTTACCCGCGCCATTGGGGCCGATCACGCCGACAATGCCGCCCGGCGGCAGCTTGAAGGAAAGATTGTCAATCAGCAGCCGATCACCAAAGCCCTTGGACAGGTTCTCGGCCACAATAACGGTATTGCCCAGCCTTGGTGCGGGCGGGATGGTGATTTCGGTCGGGTCCGGCGCCTTTTCCTGGCTGCGGCGGAGCAAATCCTCATAGGCCGCGATACGCGCCTTGGATTTCGCCTGCCGTGCCGCGGGTGAACGCCCGATCCATTCCTGTTCTTCAGCCAATTGCCGCTGGCGTGCAGTTTCTTCGCGTTCTTCCTGCGACAGGCGCTTGCGCTTGGCTTCCAGATAGGCGGAGTAATTCCCTTCATATGGAATGCCGCGGCCACGATCCACTTCGAGAATCCAGTTCGTGACATTGTCCAGGAAGTAGCGATCATGGGTCACGATCAGCACCGCGCCCTGATACTCGCGCAGCGTCTTTTCGAGCCAGGCGACGCTTTCCGCATCCAAATGATTGGTCGGTTCGTCAAGCAGCAGCAGATCAGGTTTTTCAAGCAGCAGGCGGCAAAGTGCCACACGGCGGCGCTCACCGCCGGAAAGATGCGTCACCGCCATATCAGCCGGCGGGCAGCGCAGCGCATCGAGCGCGATATCCACCTGCCGATCCACTTCCCAACCATTCACCGCATCAATCTTTTCCTGCAATTCGGCCTGTTCGGCCAGCAGGTTGTTCATCTCCTCCTCGCTCATTTCCTCGGCGAATTTTTCGGAGATTTCATTGAAGCGCGCGAGGTTGGCGGAAAGTTCGGCAAAGGCCGCGCGCACATTCTCGCCCACCGTCAGATTGGGGTCGAGTTGCGGTTCCTGCGGCAGATAACCCACCTTGGCCCCTTCTGCCGCCCAGGCCTCACCGCCGAAATCCTTATCCTGCCCGGCCATGATGCGCATGAGCGTGGATTTACCTGCGCCATTTGGCCCCAGCACGCCGATCTTCGCGGTGGGCAGGAAGGATAGCGTGATGCCCTTGAAGACCTCTCGCCCGCCCGGATAGGACTTGGTGAGGTTCTTCATGACATAGACATATTGATAGGCGGCCATGGGGCTTGGGACCTGATGCGGTTAGGGGGTTTCTCGGGGGGTAATAGAGCAGATTGCGGGCGGGTGAAATCGGGGCGCGCCGATAAGCCAGGGATCGCTATTCGGGTTCCGCAATACGGTTAAGGCTGCCCCGCAACCGATCAAGCAGGCGAAAAAGCTGCACGGCTTCCTCGGTCGAGAAATCGGCAAGGGCTGCCTGGTAATAGGCGCGAATGGCCGGGCCCATCGCCGCCCATTGCCGATTGCCTTCTTCCGTCAGGCGCACATGGCGTAGCCGCCCATCGCCGCCCGCGCGCAGCCTTTCCACGAGGCCGGCCGCCACCAGCCGATCGATCACCGCGGTCAGATTTTGGCGGCTGACCATAAGAAAGGCGATCAATTCCTTGACCGTCAGCCCCGAATCCCGGCTGGCCGGGCGGGCCAGCGCCCCCATGACCGCCCATTGCTGGGTGGTGGCGCCAAAGCCCGCCACGGCCCGCGTGCCGGTTTTGTGCAGCAGGTTAGAGGCTTGATAAAGCCTGAGAAAAAGCCGGTTGGCGACGTCAAAACGCGCCGCGTCATCCTCGCGCAGGGCAGGGTTTTCGGGGGTGGCGATGGATAATTGCATCAATAGATTGCCATTTCAGATTTAATGTATCATAGTATTGTCATTCTGGTCCTGCCAGTCAAATCTTGTTTGAACCGAACCAGGGGGAAACATGCGCGGCCTTCAGAACAAAACGGTCATCGTCACCGGTGGCGGCGGTGGGATTGGCGGGGCCACCTGCCGGCGCTTCGGCGAAGCGGGCAGCCGCGTGGCGGTGTTCGACATCAATGCCGAAAGTGCGGCGAAGACCGCGGCAGAGATCAACCAGGCGGGCGGTGTCGCTGAGGCCTTTCGCTGCGACATCACGGATCATGAAGGTGTGAAGGCAGCCGTTGCGGCGGCGGAAGCGGCACTCGGCCACATCAGCGTTCTGGTGAACAATGCCGGCTGGGATGTATTTCGCCTGTTCAAGGACACGACGCCGGCGGATTGGCAGAAGCTGATCGCGATCAACCTGACCGGCGCTCTCAATATGCATCACGCGGTGCTGCCGGGCATGCTGGAACGCCGCCATGGGCGGATTGTGAATATTGCTTCCGACGCCGCGCGTGTCGGTTCATCGGGAGAAGCAGTTTACGCTGCCTGCAAGGCGGGCTTGGTTGGGTTTTCCAAAACCATCGCGCGTGAACATGCCCGCCACGGCATTACCGTGAATGTGGTCTGCCCCGGTGCGACCAATACGGCGCTTTTCGCTGATTACAAAAGGGGTGCGGGCAACCCGGAGAAGCTGGAAGAAGCCTTCCGCCGTGCAACCCCCATGGGCCGCATTGGCGAGCCGGAAGACCTGCCCGGCGCCATCCTGTTTTTCGCGAGTGACGATGCCGCCTATGTCACCGGCCAGGTGCTGAGTGTCTCTGGCGGCCTGACCATGGCAGGCTGAGGGAAATCATCATGACCTATCAGGATATTCTGTTCGAAGCGCAGGATGGCGTTGCGACCATCACCATCAATCGCCCGCAGGTGATGAATGCCTTTCGTGGCCAGACCTGCGAAGAATTGATCCATGCGCTGAACCGCGCCGGTTGGGACAAATCCATCGGCGTGATTGTGCTGACCGGCGCCGGCGATCGCGCCTTTTGCACCGGCGGCGATCAAAGCGCGCATGATGGGCAATATGATGGCCGCGGCATGATCGGCCTGCCGGTTGAGGAATTGCAAAGCCTGATCCGCGATGTGCCAAAGCCCGTGATTGCACGCGTACAGGGCTACGCCATTGGCGGCGGCAATGTGCTGGCAACCCTTTGTGACCTGACCATCGCCTCCGAAAAGGCGCAATTTGGCCAGGTGGGGCCAAAGGTGGGTTCGGTGGATCCGGGTTTCGGCACCGCCTATCTGGCGCGCATCGTGGGTGAGAAGAAGGCGCGCGAGATTTGGTATCTCTGCCGTCGCTATACCGCTGCCGAGGCTGAGCGCATGGGCCTAGTCAATGTTGTCGTACCGCATGACCAATTGGATGCGGAAGTGGCGCGCTGGTGTGCGGAAATTCTGGAACGCAGCCCAACCGCGATTGCCATCGCCAAGCGTTCCTTCAATGCGGATAGCGAAAACATTCGCGGCATCAGCAATATGGGGATGCAGGCGCTTTCTATGTATTACGATACCGAGGAATCGAAGGAAGGCGTGCGCGCCTTCACCGAAAAACGCAAACCCGATTTCCGTAAATATCAGAAGTGATCACGCCATGACCCGCCCCTTGACGGATGACCAACGCGCCTTTCAGGAAACCGCGCAGCGCTTCACGCGGGAGAAAATCGCGCCTGGCTATATGAAGCGTGAGGCAGAGGCACGGCTGGATCGCGCCCTGCTGCTGGAAATGGGCGCGCTTGGCTTGATTGGCGCTGATTTGCCGGAACGCTATGGCGGCCTTGGCGAACCCAGTGTCACGGCAGGGCTTGCGATTGAAGCGCTCGCCTATGGTGACATCAACGTGTCGTATGTGCCGCTGCTGGCATCGCTCAATGGGCAAATCATTGCGCGCCATGCGTCACCGGAATTGGCTGGGCATTGGATCCCGCGCATTGTCTCTGGTGAGGCGCTGTTCTGCATTGCGCTGACCGAACCGCGCGGCGGGTCTGATGCCGCCAATCTGGCGCTTTCCGCGCGGCGGGATGGTGATTGCTTTGTGATCAAGGGCGAAAAATCCTCGATCAGTATGGCGGATCAGGCGGATGCGGCGGTGGTTTTTGCGCGCACCGGGCCGGTTGAAGCGGGCGCGCGCGGCGTATCCGCGTTTCTGGTGCCCATGAATACGCCCGGCATCAGCACGACGCGCTTCAAGGATTTGGGCAGCCACGCCATCGGGCGCGGGTCGATTTTTTTTGATGAGGTGCGTATCCCGGCCAGCCATCTTCTCGGCGAAGAAGGTTTGGGTTTTGTGCAGGTGATGCAGGGTTTCGATTACAGCCGCGCGCTGATCGGCCTGCAATGCTGCGCGGCGGCGCAAGCCTCGCTCGATGAAAGCTGGGCATATATCACGGAACGCCAGGCCTTTGGTGCGCCGCTTGCGCAATACCAGGGGGTGACATTCCCGCTGGCCGAAGGCGAAGGCCTGATCGCCGCCATTCGCCAGCTTTGCTATCACACGCTGCGCCTGCGCGACGCGGATGAGGCGCATACGTCTGAGGCCGCCATGTGCAAATGGCTTGGGCCGAAAACGGCGGTGGATGTGATCCATCAATGCCTGCTGACGCATGGGCATTATGGCTGGTCGCTTGATCTGCCGCATCAGCAGCGCTTGCGCGATGTGATGGG
Source organism: Roseomonas sp. (assembly GCA_020250005.1). Classification (GTDB taxonomy): domain Bacteria; phylum Pseudomonadota; class Alphaproteobacteria; order Acetobacterales; family Acetobacteraceae; genus Neoroseomonas. The sequence goes on along the minus strand of JADCES010000096.1, from coordinate 4,862 downwards.
GCTTGAGATCGGCGATGGCACAGCGCAAATCATGAAGCTGATCGTGGCGCGCGAAAAGGCCGGGCGCGTCGCTGTACAATATGCCCGCAAGGGGTAAAGCGAAAAGGCGCAAAGACGCCTGATGCAAAGCAGGAGGAAACCATGACAATCCAGGGCAATGATATCGCCATTCGTGGCCCCGCCATGCGCGCCCAAGGCTTTTGGCGCGATGAGACATTGTTGCATCATTTGGCGCGCGCCGTGGCGCGCAGCCCTGACAAGACCGCGATTGTCGCCTGCCGGTCAGATATCGGTACCGAAACACGGCTTTCCTATCGGCAGATTGATGATCTATCAAGCCGTCTGGCCAATGCCTTGCGTGCGCATGGCATTGGGCGCGGTGATGTGGTTTCCTTTCAGCTGCCGAATTGGTGGGAATTTTCCATCCTGCATTTGGCCTGCCTGAAGTTTGGCGCCATCAGCAATCCGCTGATGGTGATTTTCCGCGAACGCGAATTGCGCTTCATGCTGGGCTTGGCGGAAAGCAAGATTCTGATGGTGCCGGCCAGTTTCCGTGGCTTTGATTACGCTGCCATGGCCGACAATTTGCGCGAACACCTGCCAAACCTCGCGCATGTTTTTGTGGTCGGACGCGATGGTGCGGATGGATTTGCACGCCTGCTTGAATACCCCTCACCCGCCACGGCCTTCACCGCTGCCGATGGTCCCGGCCCGGACGAGGTGATCCAGCTGCTTTACACCAGCGGCACCACCGGTGAGCCCAAGGGGGTCATGCATAGTTCCAACACCATGCTGTCCAATCTGGAATATTTCGCCGCACGGCTTGGACTTGGTGTGGATGATGTGATCCATATGCCTTCCCCTTTGGCGCATCAGCTTGGCTTCATGTATGGCATTGTACTCCCCATCATGCTGGGCGGCACGGCGATCTTGCAGGATATTTTCTCCGCGCCCGAAATGGCGCGGCAGATCCGTGATGAGGGTGCAACCTTCACCATGGGCGCCACGCCCTTCCTGAATGATCTGACAGAACATGTCGCCGCATCAGGCCAGGGCACACCGAGCCTGCGCGTTTTCGTCTCAGCCGGCGCGCCCATTCCGCGCGCGCTAGTCGCGAAGGCACGCCAGACGCTTGGCGCTGCGGTTATTTCTGCTTGGGGCATGTCGGAAAACGGCGCCGTCACCACCACGAAACTGGATGATGGCGAGGAAAAGGCCACCACCACCGATGGCTGCACGCTGCCGGGCATTGAACTTCGTATTGTGGATGCTGAAGGTGTGCGCGTGCCAACCGGTCAGGATGGTCAATTGCAGGTGCGCGGTTGTTCCAATTTCATCGGCTATCTGAAGCGCCCGGAACTCAACCCCAATGATCCGGAGGGGTGGTTCGATACAGGCGACCTCGCGCGCATGGATGCCGATGGCTATATCCGCATCGCCGGGCGATCCAAGGACATCATCATTCGCGGTGGCGAAAACATTCCGGTGGTGGAAGTTGAGGGCCTGCTGTTTCGCCACCCCGCCGTGGCGGAAGTGGCGATTGTCGGCTTTCCCGATGCAAGACTTGGGGAGCGCGCCTGCGCCTTTGTGCGGCTTCGCGAAGGCGCCAGCCTGACCCTGCCGGAGATCACCGCCTATCTGGAAGCGCAGCGCATGGCGCGGCAATACATGCCGGAACGACTGGAAATTTTGCCGGAATTGCCGCGCACGCCAAGCGGCAAGATCCAGAAATTCAAGCTGCGCGAAATCGCGCGCGCGTTCGGGCAAGCTTGAACGGCGTTCAAAGCCCCCAAAGCACGTTGCTATCGGCCGGCGCCTGATCACGCCGCTCTGTCATGCCGTAATCGCGCAGCACGGCTGCCACGCGCAGCCGATAGCTAGCGAAGATGCCATCACGCCCCGCCGCTTGAGAGGCACGATGCCCCGCATGGCAGCGCCAGCGGGTGATAGCGCCCTCATCTTCCCAAAGCGACAGGCTGAGCAGCTTGGCGGGGTTGGTCAGGCTGCGGAAGCGCTCCACGGAAACAAAGCCAGGCATGCGCTGCAATTCCTCCCGCAGCGCCGCGGCGTGTTCCAGATAATCATCCAGCCGGCCTTCGGCCGGCTCAACCTCAAAAATAATGGCGATCATGGGGGTGGCCTGGGGTGGGTGATGGGTCTCGGAACATGCTAAACAAAAGTCTTGGTCCTGAACATGATCTGAGGTTTGCGCCATGAACCAGACGGCCCCGCTTGCCTATAGTGATGCGAAAATCCGCTCCATCCTGCAGCGGGTGAAGACAATCGCGCTGGTTGGTGCCTCATCCAACTGGAACCGACCCAGCTATTTCGTCATGAAATACCTGCAATCCAAAGGCTATCGCGTGATTCCGGTGAACCCGGGCATGGCCGGGCAAACACTGTTGGGGGAGACGGTTTACGCCAAGCTTGGCGATATTCCGGACCCGGTGGATATGGTGGATGTGTTTCGCGCCGCGGATGCTCTGCCAGGCATTGCCGATGAGGCGATTGCCATTGGTGCCAAGGTACTTTGGGCGCAGCTTGGCGTGCGCCATGATGGTGCGGCCGCCAAGGCGGAAGCGGCTGGGCTTGAAGTGATCATGGATCGTTGCCCGAAGATTGAATTCAGCCGTTTCGGTGGCGAATTGTCTTGGAGTGGTGTGAATTCCGGCCTGATCCGCAACCGAGCGCCGGAACCACCAGCAGACCGAAAGGTGAAGACGCGCCCGCTGCCGCCGCGCAATCTGGATTACGGTTTTGCCACGCGCAGTATTCACGCAGGTGCCGCACCTGATCCCACCACGGGCGCGCGCGGTACGCCGATTTATCAGACAACGAGTTTTGTGTTTGATGATGTGGATCACGCAGCTTCCCTGTTCAACCTGCATAATTTTGGTCATGTCTATACGCGGCTTTCCAACCCAACCGTTGCAGTTCTGGAAGAGCGCGTCGCGAGCCTTGAAGGTGGGCGTGCCGCTGTTGCCACTGCCTCAGGCCACGCAGCGCAATTCGTGACCTTCTTCACGCTGCTGGAACCGGGTGATGAATTCCTCGCCAGCCGCAATCTTTATGGCGGATCGCTCACGCAATTCTCGCTGAGTTTCAAGAAGCTCGGCTGGAGCTGCCATTTCGTGGACCCGGTCGAGCCTGAGAATTTCCGCCGTGCGCTGACGCCGAAATGCAAGGCGATATTTGTCGAAAGCCTGGCCAATCCTGGCGGCATTGTCGTGGATTTGCGTGCCATTGCGGATATTGCGCATGAGGCAGGCATTCCGCTGATTGTGGATAATACGCTCGCCTCCCCCTATTTGTGCCGGCCCTTCGAACATGGCGCGGATATCATCACCCACTCGCTGACAAAGTTTCTCGGCGGGCATGGCAATTCGCTGGGTGGGATGATTGTTGAATCCGGCAAGTTCAATTACGCCAATGGTAAATTCCCGAGCATGGCGGAACCTGAACCTGCCTATCATGGGCTGAAGTTTTACGAAAACTTCGGCGATTTCGCCTTCACCACCAAGGCGCGTGCCGTGGCGCTGCGTGATTTCGGCCCCACGCTTTCGCCCATGAATGCCTGGCTTACCATCACCGGTATTGAGACCTTGCATCTGCGCATGGAACGCCATGTTGCCAATGCGCAGCAAGTGGCGGAGTTTCTGGCGCGTCATGAAAAGGTGGCTTGGGTATCCTACGCCGGGTTGCCGACCAGCCCCTTCCATGCACTCGCCAAGCGCTATTTGCCGAAAGGGCCTGGTTCGGTTTTCACCTTTGGCGTGAAGGGCGGGTTTGAGGCCGGCATTCGCCTTGTTGAAAACGTGAGGCTCTTTTCGCATTTGGCGAATGTAGGCGATACGCGCAGCCTGATCCTGCACCCGGCTTCCACCACGCATCGGCAATTGACCGAAGAACAGCGACTGGCCGCGGGCGCCGGACCGGATGTGGTGCGGCTTTCCATCGGGCTTGAGGATGCGGCGGATTTGATCCGCGATTTGGATATGGCGCTGGGGGGATAGGGGGTGCCTGGATGATCGGGGACTGACCGACGGTTTGCTGGACAGGCTCAGTACTGATTACACATGGCGCGACATTCGGAAGAATTTCCGTTGCCTATTTCGTTACGTGGCTACTTCAAGCGCAAAATGAGAGACGGATATGGCGCTGTGGGATTGCGGCAATCAAACGGAATCGCCAAGCCCAATCACGTGCAGCTTTGGCCAGCGCCTGCGCCAGCCCTTCGCTTCGATCCGCGCGCGTACCACTTCAGGCTTGGTGCGGAAGGCCGGCGTTGGGCGGAGGATCATCCCCAGCACATCCGCCACGCCAAAAGGTGCGAGAATCTCAACCCCATTCCGCCCAAGGCGCGCGGCAATGGCGGTTGCGGTTTCTGGCCAATGCGCCAGGGCGTCGGCGACATCGCGATAGGGGCGATGGCCGTTGCGTTCATGCATCCGCGCCTGATTGCGCACAGACCATGGAAGATAAGGCGCGGCGGTGCACAGCGCGCCCTCAAACGCCGCATCCTGTTCCGCAGCCAAATTGAACGGATCATGAAAGACCACATCCAGGTCAGCGGGCGGTAGGGCTTCCGTATCCTGCCCGGAAAGATGATCCCATACGGCGTTGCGCACAAAACCCGCGCCAATCCAAGCGTCAGCGGGACCATGCGTGGCCAGCACCGCAAGGCAGTGCGTCATGCGCGGGTTATGCATGATGAAATCAGCGATATCGGCGGCGCAGTGCATCAGCCTACGCAAACACCCGCGCCACCGCCGCCACCCTTGCCCGCGTTGCCGCGTCCGCAATCCCATCAGCGCGCCCTGGCAGCCAATGGCGCTGAAACGCTGTCAGCAAAACGGAAAGCG
>JADCES010000095.1 GCA_020250005.1 Roseomonas sp. | reverse complement strand
GCGGCGGCAAGGCGCTGGTCAATGCGCTGTATCGCACCGCGGAACAGCTTGGCATCGGCATTCTGTACGATACAGAAGTGCAGCATATTGAAGTGCAGGATGGCTTCGCGACGGAAGCGATCATTTCCCATCATGGCTTTCCGGAACGCGTGCGCTTCAAGGCGCTGATCGCTTCCTCCGGCGGGTTCCAGGCCAATCGCGATTGGCTGCGCAAATATTGGGGCGATGCCGCGGATAACTTCCAGATTCGCGGCACGCCTTATGCGCAGGGGCGGGTCTTGCGCAATCTGCTGGATCAAGGTGTGCAGGAAGTGGGCGATCCCACGCAATTCCACGCTGTTGCCAATGATGCGCGCGCGCCGATGGAAGATGGCGGGCTTGCCATGCGGCTGGATTGCGTGCCGTTTTCCGTGGTGGTGAACCGCAATGTCGAGCGGTTTTATGATGAGGGCGAGGATGTCTGGCCCAAGCGCTACGCCATTTGGGGCCGGCTGATCGCGCAGCAGCCAGGGCAGGTCGCTTTTGCCGTGACGGATAGCAAGGCCCTGCATAATTACCTGCCCAGCGTCTTCCCGCCCTATCAGGCCAATAGCATTGCGGAGCTTGCCGGCATGGCGGGCATTGATGCGGGCAAGCTGGAAAAGGTGATCGCGGATTACAACGCGGCGGTGCGCCCCGGCACCTTCCAACCCATGAAGCCCGATGATTGCCGCACCGAAGGGCTCACACCCCCCAAAAGCCATTGGGCGCGCTTGATTGATACACCGCCCTTTTACTGCCACCCGCTCAAGCCCGGCATCACCTTCACCTTTTTGGGTGTGAAGGTGAATGACCGCGCGCGGGTGATCATGGCTGATGGCAAGCCTTCGGCAAACATGTTCGCCTCGGGCGAGATCATGGCCGGCAATATCCTGGGTCAGGGCTATCTGGCAGGCTTCGGCATGACCATCGGCACCGTGTTTGGCCGGCTGGCAGGTGAGGAGGCAGCACGCAATGTGCGCAATTGAACAAGGCAGGGCGCGCTGATGCTACAAGAAAACGAAACTACCGCCGAAGCCCGCCGCCACATGGCGGTGTGCAATTCCTGCCGCTATTGCGAAAGCTATTGCGCAGTGTTTCCTGCCATGACGATGCGGCGGGAATTTTCCACGGGCGATCTGACGCATCTCGCCAATCTGTGTCACGGCTGCAAGGGCTGCTACCACGCCTGCCAATATGCACCGCCGCATCCCTTCGGCATCAATCTGCCGGTGACCTTTGCGGAGATTCGCGCGCAATCCTATGCGCATTACGCCTGGCCGCGCGCCATGGGCACGCTGTTCGAACGCAATGGCACGGTGGTGACCTTGGCGGCAGCGCTTGGCGTGACGCTGGTGCTGCTTTTGACCATGGCTTTGGTTGATCCTTCCATCCTGTACACGGCGCAGCGCGGCGAAGGCGCCTTCTTTCGTGTGATTCCCATGTGGCTGATGGTGACGCTGGCGGGCAGCACCTTTGGCTACGCCATCATTGCCATGATGATCGGCGGCATACGCTATTGGCGCGAAGTAGGTGGCGGTGCGCCGGCGCCGGGGCCTGTGGTGGATACGGCCGTGGATATCCTGACGCTGCGCAACCTTGGCGGTGGCGGGCATGGCTGCAATGATGTGGATGACAGTTTCTCAAGCCAAAAGCGCTGGATGCATCAGGCGGCTTTCTATGGCTTCATGCTGTGCTTCGCCGCCACAACAACGGGGGCGATCTATCATCACTTCCTTGGGCTGCGTTCACCGCATCCCTTCTGGTCCTTGCCGGTGCAATTCGGCACTTGGGGGGGCGTGTTGCTCTGTATCGGGACAGCAGGCCTGATCCGGCTGAAGATCATCACAGACCCTGTGCCGGTGGCGAAACGGCTGGTGGGCGGGGAATACGCCATGTTGTCGCTGCTATTCCTGGTGAGCGCATCAGGGCTTTTGCTGCTGGCGCTGCGCCATACCGGGGCGATGGGCGTATTGCTCGCCTTGCATCTGGGCCTGGTTTTGGCGCTGTTTGTGGCGCTGCCCTATAGCAAGATGGTGCATGGGGTGTATCGCGGGCTGGCTCTGTGGCGGCATGCGCGGGAAAAGCGTGGTAGTGTGATGGCAGCGGCGGAATAAACCCTTGTGGCGCGCATCGCGCGCGCCATTTCAGGGTGATGAACGCCATTGCCCCCGCCCTGCCCGATATCGCCATATCCGAAATGCCCGCCTGGCTGATCGGTGAATTGCGTTCCGACCATGCCGGAGAAACCGGCGCGGTCATGATTTATCGCGGCATCCTTGCCTTCTGCCGCGACCCCGCCATTCGTGAATTCGCCGAACGGCATGGCGCGACGGAACAGGGGCATCTTGATCTCTTGAACGCTCTGCTGCCGCCGGATCAGCACAGCAGGCTTTTGCCAATCTGGCGCATCGCCGGCTGGCTGACCGGCGCCATCCCCGCGCTATTTGGCCCGCGCGCCGTCTATGCCACCATTGATGCGGTGGAGAGCTTCGTGGATCACCACTATCAGCAGCAATTGGATCGGCTTGAGGCGGAGGCGCTTTTCCCGCCGCTGCAAGCGCTGCTCCGCCATTGCCAGGAAGAAGAAATCCACCACCGGGATGAGGCGCGTGAAGCCGGCGAAGGCCGCGCCTATGGCCCGTTGATCAGCGCCTGGGCATGGGTGGTGGGGGCTGGTTCCAAGGCTGCCGTGGCAGCGGCGAAGCGCATTTAGAAACGGGCTATCGCCGCAGTAATTGCCGTTCTCGCCACCACACCAAAAGCCCGCCGGCCAGGATCACGCCTGTCCCCACCCAGGTCCAGAAATCGGGGAAGGTGTGAAACACAAGCCAGCCAACCAGTGCCGCGACCACAATCTGCACCGTGCTGAAAGGCGCCAAAAGCGACGCGGGGGCGCGGCGAAAGGCTGAAATCAGCAATAGTTGGCCGACCAGGTTGAACAGCCCCGCTGCAGCGAAGATCGGGATATCCGCCGCATCCGGCATGCGCCAGACCAGCGGCACAAAGGCCGCCGCCAGCAAAAGCTGGATCACCGATGTCCAGATCAACGTTGTCATGGCGCCATCGCGCGGCATCATGCGCGTGATCACCAGCGCAAAGGCCCAAAGCACGGCCTCAGACAGCGGCCAGAGCGCCGCCGGGCCGAAAACGCCCATGCCGGGCCGCAGCACAATCAGCATGCCAAGAAAGCCGATCACCACCGCAAGCCAACGCTGCCAATCCACTTTTTCCTTGAGTAGCCATACGGAAAACAGCACCACCGCAAAGGGCGAGATATAAGTCAGCGCAATACAATCCGCGAGATCAAGCAGGCTTAACCCCTGCACGAAAAGCAGCGTGCAGACAAAGATGCAGGCGCCGCGCAGCGTTTGCAGCCCGGGATGGGCGCTTTTCACCACGGCGCGGCCTCGCCAGGCGATGATCAGCAGCAGCGGCAGCACTTGAAACACCGCGCGGCCAAAGGCGATTTCAAGCGTGTGATAATCTTCCGTGAGCAGCTTGGAAGCCGCATCCACGCCGGTGAAGACCGAAAACCCGGCGAGCAATAGCCCAACCGCCAAGGCGCTATTTTGTGTGGGGTGCGTCATGCGGCCCCGAAAAAATCGCGCGGCGTGGCGCCATCTTCAGTCAGGATCACCGCCGCAAGCTGCGCCATCTGTGCCTCACCAATCACCGCCCCGGCAAAGCGTTGGCATTTCGCCATCACCGCCGCTTCATCAAGCGCATGCCCCGGATCACCCGCAATGGCACCGACGGACGCCTGATGGCTTTCACCATTCGCCAGCGTCACGATCAGCCGCGCGCCGCGTTTTTCGGCGGCTGTCAGCGCTGTGTCTTCCGAAAGTTCCACCAAGGCTTCCAACCGGCGCAGCGCGGGATCAGCAAGCGCGGCATCGGTATAGGCAGCAGGGCCAAGATCACCCTGGACCAGCGCCGCCGCCACCGCCCAAGACAGGCTGAATTGTGCCTGAATGGCGCGTGCGGGCGCGCGATTGGCGGCATAGCGGAGCGCCTCGGCATAGGTTTCAAGGCGAAGGCCCGCAATACCACCGAAGCGGCCAGCGATTGAAGCGCGCAGTTCCAAGGCGGCGGCTGCCGCGTAATGCGCATGGCGCACGCCGGCGAAGGGTTTGATATAGGCTTGCTCGATCAACCATTCGCCTGCCGGAGCGCATACGGCAGGCGCTTCATGCAGCAGTGCAATCCGCCGCGCTTCCGCCAAACCATTCGCAGGCGCATCCATCCCAGCCCGCGCTGCCGCCGCAGCCATGGCCCCAAGCAAGACAGCATGGGCCGGGTAGCTGTTGCGCCCATCCATGCCAGCGGCAATCGGCGCGTAAAGTGCGAAGGGTATTTGGCAGGCGGCCAGACGTATCGCGCGCGTCACTTCCGCCGCATCACCGCCCGCCAAGCGCGCCGCCGCGGCAGCAGCGCCAAGCGCATGCCAAGACCCATCCACATGCATGCCGGGTCGGATGCGCCAAATCTCTCCGGCACGGCCAGCGATTTCATAGCCAAGCGCGAAAGCGGCATGCGCCGCGTGTGGCGAAACGCGCCCCGCCGCCAAGGCCGCGATGCAAAGCGGCGCGACGGCCAACCCAGGGCGGCCATGGGCGCGCGCCAGCCCCTCATTCGCTTCATCCCAGCACATGGCAGAAGCCAGCACCGCCGCGGCGCCGGCTTCTGAAAGCCCGGCGGCGCATCCCGGCAAGCACACCGCGCCCGGCATGGTGATAGCCAGCGCATCAGCAAAGCGGCGCGGTGTGGCGTGGCCAAGCCCGGCGATCATGCAGCCAAGACTATCCAACAGCAGCAAGCGCGCGGATTGCGCGACTGTCCCCGCCGGCCCATCCCAGGCAAAGGCGATCACATCAGCAAAATCGCCTTCAGGGCGTGCGGTCATATGTGATCCACATGGTGCGCTTGGCGAGGCGATCATAAACGCCGCGGCCGCGGTAATTGTCATCCGCCGTGATCCAGCGGACCACAGACCAACCACGTTCGCGCGCCATGGCCGCCAGATGATCAATCAGCGCATCGGCCACGCGATGGCCGCGCGCAGCGGGGTCCACAAAAAGATCATCCAGGAAACAGCCTGTGCTGGCCGAAAGGGGGCGCGCAAAGGGGCGATAATGCGCCATGCCAATCGCCACACCTTCTGCGTCCTCCGCGATCAGCCCCTTCACCTCATGCGCGGGGTCCTGCGTCCAGGACCACACACGCGCACGCATTTCAGGTGTTTGAGTGACACGGTAGAATTCGGCATAGCCCGCATAAAGAATTTCCCAGCGTGGCCGGTGATGCGGTGCCAGTGGCACAATGCGAAGAGAGGCGGTCATGGGATAGCCTTTGGCGCGACGTGAAACTGCACCCTTCCGGTCGATTGCAGGGCCACCATCAGGGAAGCGACATGCCCGGCTTGCAAAAAGGCGCCGCTGCCAATCAGTGCAGGAATTTCCGCCAGTGCCATCAATTCCACTGCAATTTCCTCACCCGCATCCAGGCTTTGCGCGCCATCGGCATAAGCACCCTCAGCCAGCACAATATGGATGCGATTGGTATGCGTCGCGGAATTGGGACTTAGGCTTGTGATATGGCGAAATTCACGCGCGGCGAAACCGGTTTCCTCACGCAATTCACGCGCGGCGGCTTCAAGCGGGCCGGCATCCTCCCCATCCATCACGCCGCCCGGCAATTCCAGATGCACGCAGCCGGCGCCATGGCGATATTGGTGGTTCACGACCAGCCGATCATCATCGGTCACCGCCACCACATGCACCCAATCGGCATATTCCAGCACGTAATAGGGATCCAGCACCGCGCCTTCCGGCGTGATGCAGCTATCCGCACGCAGCCTGATCCAGCGATCGGCATGGATCAGGCGGGTTCCGGCCACGCGCCAGACACCTGGCCGGCGCATGATTATTCCGCCGCGATTTGCTGGGCGTAGCTTTCCAGCGGCGCGCAGGTGCAAACCAGATTGCGGTCGCCATAGACATTATCCACGCGCTTCACCGGCGGCCAATATTTCCGCGCCTTGACGAAGGGCAGCGGGAAGGCGGCTTCTTCGCGGCTATAGGGGTGCGACCAATTCTCCGCCATCACCTCGGCCGCCGTATGCGGCGCGTTTTTCAGCGGGTTATCGGCCTTATCCATCCGCCCTTGCTCAACCGCCCGAATTTCGGCGCGGATTGCGATCATCGCATCAATGAAGCGATCAAGCTCGGCTTTTGGCTCGCTTTCGGTTGGTTCCACCATCAGCGTGCCAGCCACCGGCCAGGACATGGTGGGCGCGTGAAAACCGTAATCCTGCAGGCGCTTGGCGATATCTTCCACCAGCACGCCGCCGCCTTGCTGGAAGCCGCGGCAATCCAGAATGCATTCATGCGCGACCATGCCGTTCGCACCCTTGTAGAGCACGGGGAAATGCCCATCCAAGCGCTTGGCCATGTAATTGGCGGAAAGGATCGCAACCTCAGTGGCGCGGCGCAAAGCCTCAGGCCCCATCATGCGGATATAGGCGTAGGAAATCGGCAGGATGGAAGCGGAACCGAAAGGCGCCGCACTCACGGGGCCAAAACCCGTGGCCGGGCCGGCTTCCGCCAGCATGGGGTGATTGGGCAAATGCGGCGCCAGATGCGCGGCGACACCAATGGGCCCCACACCAGGCCCGCCGCCACCATGCGGAATGCAGAAGGTCTTGTGCAAGTTCAAATGGCAGACATCAGCGCCAATCGCGCCGGGGCTAGTCAGGCCCACCTGTGCATTCATATTGGCGCCATCCATATAAACCTGCCCGCCCTTGGCATGCACCAGCGCGCAGATTTCCTTGATCTCAGCTTCAAAAACGCCATGGGTGCTGGGATAGGTCACCATCAGCGCGGCAAGCTTGGCGCCATGCTGATCAAGCTTCACCTTCAGATCATCGATATCCACATTGCCATCGCGGTCGCAGCCCACCACCACTACCTGCATGCCCGCCATCACCGCAGAGGCCGGGTTGGTGCCATGTGCCGATGATGGGATCAGGCAAATGGTGCGATCCGCCTCACTACGCGAAAGATGCCAGGCGCGAATGGCGAGCAAGCCGGCATATTCGCCCTGGCTGCCAGCATTGGGCTGCAAGGACACAGCCGCAAAACCGGTGATGCGCGCGAGCCAGGCTTCCAGCCGGCGGATCATGGTGATGTAGCCCGCCGCCTGATCCACCGGCGCAAAGGGGTGGATATTGCCGAAGCCCGGGAAGGTCACCGGAATCATCTCGGCCGTTGCGTTCAACTTCATGGTGCAGGACCCCAGCGGGATCATGCTGCGATTAAGCGCGACATCCTTGTCTTCGAGGGATTTCATATAGCGCAGCATACCATGTTCGGAATGATGGCTATTGAAAACGGAAGCGGTCAGGAAGGGCGACGTCCGACGCAACGCCTCCGGCAAATCGCCCGAGAGGGTCAGCGCTTCCAGCGCAGGCGCGGGCTTGCCCGCCGCTTCCGCCAAGGCGCCGACCAAGCGCGCCAGATCATCGCGCGAAATCGTTTCATCCATGGCAATCGCGACGGAGCCGTTATCCACACGCCGCAGATTGAAGCCATGCTTCAATGCCTCTGCCATTACGGCATCGGCGCGCGCGCCGGCTTCCAGCGTGACAGTATCAAAGAACCCTTGATGCTTCAGCGTGAAGCCAAGCCGTGTGGCGGCATCGCCCGCCAAGCGCGCCAACAACCGCACGCGTTTCGCGATGCGCGTCAGTCCTTCCGGCCCATGCCACACCGCATACATGCCGGCCATCACCGCCAGCAGCACCTGCGCGGTGCAGATATTGGAGGTGGCCTTTTCACGGCGGATATGCTGTTCGCGCGTTTGCAGCGCAAGCCGCATCGCGGGCGCACCCGCAGCATCCACGGAAACACCCACAAGGCGCCCCGGCATCAGGCGCTTATGCGCATCCGTCACCGCCATGAAGGCAGCATGCGGCCCGCCATAACCCATCGGCACGCCAAAACGCTGCGCACTGCCCACCACCACATCCGCGCCCATCTCACCAGGCGGCTTCAGTAATGTCAGCGAAAGCGGATCAGCCGCAACAATCGCAAGCCCGCCCACCGCATGCACGGCGGCGATTTCGGCGGTCAGGTCGCGCACTTCGCCCGTTGTGCCAGGATATTGCAGCACCAGCGCGAAGGGCTTTTCGCCAGCGCAAGCGGCAGCAATGCCCGCCACCATCGCCACCACCACGCGATAGCCAAGCGGTGCCGCACGAGTTTCCAAAACGGCGCGGGTTTGCGGGTGCAGATCAGCGGCCAGCACAATCACATTGCTCTTGCCCCGCGTCGCGGCATGCGCAAGCGCCATGGCTTCGGCCACTGCGGTCGCCTCATCCAGAAGGGATGCATTGGCCACTGGCAGCCCGGTCAAATCCGTCACCATGGTCTGGAAATTCACCAGCGCTTCCAGCCGGCCTTGCGCGATTTCCGCCTGATAAGGCGTATAGGCCGTGTACCAGCCGGGATTTTCCAGAATATTGCGCAGGATCACCGGCGGCGTCAGCGTGCCGTGATAGCCAAGCCCGATCAGGGATTTGACATCGGCGCGGTTCTGTTCGGCCAAAGCGCGCAATTCGGCAATCGCTTCAGCCTCACTCACGGCAGGCGGCAGCGCGGAAAGATCGGCTTCCAGAATCGCGGCCGGCACGGTGCGCGCGGCAAGTTCGGTCAGGCTGCCAGCACCCACCACGCGCAGCATTTCGCTGATTTCCGCTTCCGAAGGGCCGATATGGCGCCGGTCAAAAGCGTATTGCGCCTCAAGCGCAGTCAGTTCAGCGGCGCTCATGCCAGGCTATCCACGAAGGAATGATAGGCGCCTTCATCCATCAGCACAGCGATTTCGCCGGCATCCGCGGGTTCAATGCGGAAGAACCAACCGCCCTGCGTCGGTTCGCGGTTGACCAGGCCAGGGTCATCAGACAGCGCCGCATTCACGTCAATGATCTTGCCCGCGATTGGCGCATAGACATCAGACGCGGCCTTCACGCTTTCCACCACGGCGCAGGCCTCACCAGCGGCGACCACGCGGCCCACTTCCGGCAAATCCACAAACACCACATCGCCAAGCGCATTCTGCGCGTGATCGGTGATGCCGACCGTCGCGCCATCGCCATCGCTGCGGACCCATTCATGATCCTTGGAAAAACGCATGTCAGCCATGATCAGTTATCCTTTCAACGAGCGTAGCGATGGGGGGCAAAGGGCATAGGCGCGACACGGGCGGGAACCGCCTTGCCGCGCACCATCAAATCAAGGGCAGTGCCGTCTTCGGCAAAGGGGCGCGCGACATAGCCCATGGCGATCGGTGCACCCACGGAAGGGCCAAACCCGCCCGAGGTCACTTCACCAATCACCGCGCCATCCGCGCCCGCAATCGGCGTATGGCCACGCGCCGGCTGCCGGCCTTCGGGGCGAATACCTACGCGCAGCCGCTTCGGCCCATTGGCCAATTCCTCGCGCACGCGCTCCGCACCCGGGAAATTCCATTCCATGCGGCGGCGCTTGCCGATGCTCCAGACCAAGCCCGCTTCAACGGCGCTGGTGGTTTCATCAATATCGCTGCCGTAAAGGCAAAGCCCCGCCTCGAGCCTCAGCGAATCCCGCGCCCCCAGCCCCGCCGGCATCACGCCGGGCAGCGCCAGCAAGCGACGCGCAAAGGCTTCCGCCTGATCGGCGGGGACTGAGATTTCAACGCCATCCTCACCGGTATAGCCGCTGCGGGAAATGATGGCGTTGACGCCCCCGATATCGAAGCTGCCAATGCCCATAAAGGAAAACGCCGCCACACCCGGCGCCAAGGTCGCGAGAGCCGGCACCGCACCAGGTCCTTGCAGGGCCAGCAATGCACGATCTTCATGCCGATGCAGCGTGACACCCTGCGGCAGATGCGCCGCGATATGGCCGAAATCATGTTCCTTCCGGCTGGCGTTCACCACGAGGAAAATCCGGTCGCCCAGATTGGCGAACATGAAATCATCCAGAATGCCGCCGCTCGCTGATGTCAGCAGCCCATAGCGCTGCCGGCCTGGCTTGAGCCCCGCGACATCAGCGGGCGTCAAAGCCTCCAACGCGGCCGCAGCGCCTTCGCCGCGCAATTCAGCCTGCCCCATATGGGAAACATCGAACAACGCAGCAGCGCTCCGGCACTGCAAATGCTCCGCCATGATGCCAACCGGGTATTGCACCGGCAGCGCATAGCCGGCGAAGCCCACCATGCGGCCGCCCAATTCGCGGTGCAGCGCGGCGAGCGGGGTTTCCGCCAGGGATTCGGTTTGGGACTCGACCACGCTGCCTCCCGCCGCGTCGCGCGGCGAAATGGGTTCAACACGTGGTCCCCCTCTGTCTGATGACCTGAGAGATTCGGCGGGGGCGTTACCTCACCTTTCTCCGTCGGTGCCATGGCCTGCGCCACGGGCTTTCCAGAGGCCCCTTCCCCGCGCGGCCCTTGTTGCCTGAGCGTTTCCGGGGACCGGTTGCGCCTTCGGCGGCAGGCAGGCCTGCTCTCTCCCGCGCGGTGTCAACGGGGTAGCCGGTCAATGACAGATCGGACCGGGCCGCGCAATATGGAAAAACCGCACCCGCAACGGCCTGGATTTAAGCCTTTGGTTAATCCGTTTCCCGCATTATATGCGCCATGAGTTTCCCGCCCGGAGCAGGCATGGACGGTTTCTTCCTCGGTCAATCCCGCGCAGCGCATCACCCCCCGGTGGCGCGATTCGACCTGTGCGCCGATGCCTTGCTGGAAGCCCATGGCGGCGTGGTCTATCGCGATTCGGCGCTCCGCGGCCCCTGCCTGAACGGCATCAGCCTTGGCATGTTGAGCGCCTTTCTGGGTGAGCCCGCCACCATTGGTCGGCTGATGCGCCTGGATGAGGCGCTGACGCGGCGCATTTATCGCCGCCTGATCTGGGATGAACTCGGCGCGGACCGCCTGCCGCCGGGGCTTGATCTGGCATTGATGGCCTTTGCTTTGGAGGCCGGGCCGCATGCTGCCATCCTGGCGCTGCAGGATGCTTTGGGCGTGGCGCGGAGCGGCGCCCTGGATGAACCAAGCCGTGCTGCCCTTCAGGGGCTGGACGCAGGGCCGGTCATTTCCCGTGTTTTCGCCGCGCTTTCCGCGCATTGCCTGGCACTCGGCCAGCTTCCGGGCCGCGCGCTGGAACAATTGCGCGCCGCCGCGCTTGGCATGGCAGGGTCAGGCTGAACCCGCCTGATCCTCCAAAACCTGCCCAGCGCGATGCCGGCGCAACAGCCAAAGCCCGATCAGCAGCGAGACCACGAACAGCACGGCGGCGAGCCCCATCTGCCAGGCGCCATCCACTCTTATGCCCTTGCCGAGCAGCGCGAAAATCACCGTCTGCGGCACATAGCCAAGCGCCGAGGCCGCCAGGAAAGCGAGCGGCGGCACTGCCGCCATGCCCGCCAACAAATTGACGGCCAAATTATTG
>JADCES010000094.1 GCA_020250005.1 Roseomonas sp. | reverse complement strand
TCAGGCCAGAGAAAACCAAGCTAAAACCTTAAGAATATCCACTTTGGCGCTCTGTGCCCTTAGAATGCTATGATACTTTGTCGTCTTGCAAAAAGTAATAGATTACAAAAAAATTATTTTAATCTCCGCCGTATTGTTAATTCTTGATGCAGCTGGCGTTCTTTTCTTCTTTGAAATCTAGATGACGCTATGCTGAGTGGCGCCGATCCAGCTCATCACTCTCCACGCGGAGGAAATGTTAAGGCCATTGAGTCGCCACGCTGGAACGCATGATCTCTCCGGACGCCGCGAAAAAATGCGTACAGGCATGACGCGTGAAGGTGCCGATCCGTCCTTGATTACAATCGATGCCGTAAAGCTGGCATATGTGCATTTTGGATCAGCCGCCAATTCGATCGGACACCTGTCGCAACCGTGAGGGCCTAGGTGTAAGCCTAGGCATACGCCTACGCCGAAACCCGTTGAGAGTGTTGAAATCATCACCGGCATTCAGCGCCGTCGGCGCCATACTGCCGAGGAAAACGTCCGGCTGGTCGAACAGACCATGCAGCCTGGCATGACGGTCTCAGCCGTTGCCCGGCTTTATGGCGTCGCCCCAAGCCTGCTGTTTCAGTGGAGGCGTCGCATGAGCGAAGGTGGGCAAGAAGCCGTCAGGGCCGATGAGGAGGTCGTTCTCCTGAGCCGCGTCCGCGAGCTTGAAAACCGTGTCCGCGAACTCGAACGCCTGCTTGGCCGCAAGACCATGGAGACCGAGATCCTGCGTGAAGCCCTGGAAGCTGCACGCCCAAAAAAACAAGCGTGGCACTTGCCATCGCCGCCTCGGGACGCTTCCCGGTGAAGGCCGTGGCTGCAACGCTCGGCGTGGCCAGGTCCAATCTGCTCGAGCAACTCCGGCGCCCCAAGCGACCCCAGCGCGACCCCTATCGGCGTGCTGAGGATGAGGCGGTGCTGGGCGAAATACGCGCCATCACCGACGCTCGCCCCACCTATTGCTATCGCCGCGTCACGGCCTTGCTGAGCCGGGCCAGGCGCAATGCGGGCGTGCCACAGATCAATCACAAGCGCGTCTTTCGGCTCATGCGCCTCTCTTCAATGCTCCTGCAGCCTCACACCGGCAGGCGCCCCATTCGCGCTCATGAGGGCAGCGTTGTCGCAGCCGCCTCCAACCAGCGCTGGGCGTCCGATTGCCTTGAGATCCCTTGCTAGAATGGCGAGGTGGTGCGCATCGCCTTCGCCATTGACACCCATGACCGCGAAATCATGACCTGCTTCGCGACCCATGGCGGCGGTATTTCTGACGCGTTGAACCGGCGCTCGCTCAACCCGAAACCGCCACGGGCATGAGCGACCGCATCACGCTTCGCGCCGGGCGCTATCATTTTTTTTGAGGAGATGTCTTTCAAGACCGAAATGTCCAGCATCGCCTCGGCCAAAAGCTTCTTCAGCTTGGCATTCTCTTCCTCCAACGTGCGAAGCCGCTTCGCCTCCGTCACTTCCAGGCCACCAAACTAGGCCTTCCACTTGTAGAATGTCGCTTCGCTGATCCCATCACTGCGGCAAACATCTGCCGTCACAGCACCTGCTTCTTGTTCCCTCAAAATTCCGATGATCTGCTCATTGCTGAACCTACTGCGCTTCATTCGTCCGTACCCTCAAGAAACAGACTCTACCGAAATTCGGGAATATTTCAGGGGCGCAGATCATACATCGCTGCCGCCATTAATAGCTTCTGCGATCTTCGCGTAGTCACTGTTACAAGCAGAATAATCAGACGCGCGGCCATCCAATCTGCGGCGATTTTGCTATCTCATACTGCTCTTATGCTTCGGGCATAGTACGAAATACTTGGACCAGAGCAAAATAAAACATTCCCGCCGACGCGCTTTTCCTTAGGATAAAGGGGGCACAAGAATTCAGGAAATTCGAATTATATTCTTCAGATACACTAAAAGTGTATGCGAAAATTTTTAGGCGGAGCAGTTGGTACAGACAAGAAGTGGCACCATTTAGGTGCAACCTACTAATGGGATTAGAGCACGGGAATAGCCTCAAAGATGCCAAAAAAAATTTCGGATGTCGCACTCCGTCACGCCAAGGCCCATTCCGTCATCCGCGAACAAGGAATTGAATGGCGATTCCATGCAACAGGACGGGCAGGAGTACGCTGGATCGGGCGTTTGCAGGGTTCCAACAAACGCGTATCTCTCAGTCTTGGGCAGTATCCCGAGCTTTCGTTGAACGAGGCGCGCACAAAGGCAGAGGAAGCGCGCAAACTCGCGCAGGATGGAGTTGATCCTCGTCACACGCGCCGGGAACGAGCAGAAGCCCAGCAACGTACGGTAGCCATCGCTCTTGAAGGCTACCTGGATGGACTTGAAAATCGCCCAAGTACGATGCGCGATAAGCACGGCACGCTGAAAGCCGGGCTCAGGTCATTCGCCAAGCTTCCGATTGGCAATGTTACAAAACTGCATATGATTGAGGCGCTTGAAGCCTATCGCAATCGCCCAGCAACACGACGGAAGCTTGCTGCATATGCAAATCATTTTTTCCGTTGGTGCGGAGAGCGTGATCTAATTTCTCAAAATCCGCTCGCGATGATCCGCAAGCCGCGGTCTGTTCCACCACGCGACCGCTATCTAAATGATCACGAAATCCGGGCCCTCATGACCTGCGAGGCCCCTACCATCTGGCTTCCAATCTGTCAGCTTGTTCTTCTGACTGGTCAGAGAAGCGGGGAGATTCGCCACATGCGAATGAGCGACCTCGATCTTCGGCGTCGAGAATGGACAATTCCACGTCATGTATTCAAGCAAGGGCGTCCGCATACTGTGCCCCTGAGCAGCGCTGCCCTTGCGATCATCCGACGCACCATCGAAAAAAGAGCCACCGACACTGGCCCCTATATCTTCAGCCATAGCGGTGAGCGCCCTTTTGGTAAATCAAGCGACGGGATGGCGAGTATTCTCGCCGCAACCAATACTGCGGGGTGGGCCAGTCACGATTGCAGACGCACCTGGACCACAATCATGCAACGGCTTGGCGTACCGCGGGAGTTACGGAAAACAGTTCAAGGGCACGCGGTCGCTCATGATGCCGCCAGCGCTTACGAGAAACATGATTTCCGTGAAGAAGGGCGGCTGGCAATGCAGCTCTTGGCCGATCACATCCAAGACATCGTTGCGGGCAGACAGCCCAGGCAGGCGCACTCTCGGCGACCAATGTCACGCTGGTCGCACCTTGGGCCACTCAACCGCTATTCAGCTCAGGAATAGCTTCCGATGCATTGCAATTCTACGTCTCAGTACGCTTTCTCGCACGGAAAATGATCTTTGGAATCCTGCCTGTGCCAACGCTGCGCGTCGGTGCACAATTCCCAGGTTCACCGAAGCGCTGAAATGACAAGAGCAATACTGCGCAGGCCATACACAGGCGCTCCGGCGGCCGATGGTTACCCTCTCAACGGGCGCCATCTGCTGCACCTCGGCTAGTGCCAACGCACACTACCGCCCCAAAATCTTTCACTTAATGCGGCGTTTTCGGCTTCTCTCTCAAGAAGCCACCAGCACGGGTCGGGCTACTCTGGCAAACCCACGGCGGATGCGTACTGGTCGGATGGTAGCCGCCCTCAGCGACACAATTACACCGACGCCATTTTGGCACCATAGTGGCACCACGGCCCGGAATTCGGAGAGCAATGAAAGCGCGGAAATAACACTAACCTATTGAAATAGAAGCCTGCCCACCGGGGGACTCGAACCCCCACACCCTTGCGGGCTGCGGATTTTAAGTCCGCTGCGTCTACCATTCCGCCAGGCGGGCCAGGCCAGCGCTTACTAGACCTTTTCCGCGCCGCGTTAAATCGCCCCTCACCTGCCCTCCTGCCGCGCGCACCAATCCCGCCAAATGAAGCGCCAGGCGGCCTCAAGCCCGCGGGCATAGGCGCCAGCATCGCCCAAAGGCCCGAGTGAAAGCCCAGTACGAATCGCGGCCAGCCCATCTGGGTCCCGCGCGAAGGTCACGGCCTTCTCGATGTAATCCGCGGCATCGGCAGCGATCCAATCCTTCAAGCCCACCGCGCTTAGCAGCGTTTCGCCATTTCGGCTGATCATGCCCCCGCGCCCCCGACGCGTCAGGGTGGGCACGCCGGCATGGATCGCCTCGGCCGTTGTGGTGCCTCCCGGAAAGGGGAAGGGGTCCAGCATGAAATCCACTGTCGCATAGCGGGCAAAATACGCCGCGCGCAGGCTATGGCCTTCCAGATCAAGCCGCGTGACATCGCCCCCCGCTGCCGCGAAACGCGCGCGGAATTTTTGCGCCGTCTCGGCCTCTCGCAAGACAGCCGTTTTCAGCAAAAGCCGCGCATCGGGCAGGCGCGACAGAATCGCTGCCCAGGCGGCCAGCACCTCGTCATTGATCTTGGCAAGGTTATTGAAGCAGCCAAAGGTCACATGCCCCTGGCGCAGCATCGGCGGCGGGCTTGGCGCCACGGCTTCCCGCGGTGGTGTGTAGCACAAATAGCAGCCCGGCAGCCGGAGCGGTTTTTCGATGTAGTACGCCTCATCTTCCGCGGGCAGCACCACGGCATCAGCGATGATCCAATCCATGGCCGCGACGCCGTTGGTATTGGCATAACCGATCCAGCTTACCTGCATCGGGGCAGGGCGATATTCCATCACGCCGATCCGGCTGGCTTCCGTATGGCCGGTCAGATCCACCAGAATATCAATCCCATCGGCGCGGATTTGCGCGACAATGGCTTCATCTTCCAAAGCACCCACAGAACGCCAGGCATCGAAAACCCCGCGTAGCCTCGCTGTGGTGGCATCGGCGCGTTTGCCGACATCATAGGCTGTCAGATGAAACCCAGCGCGTTGATGCGCAGTGATCGCCGCTTCCAAAAAATACCCAACGGGATGCTGGCGAAAATCACCGGAAAGCATGCCGATACGCAGCCGCCGATCCGGATCTGGCACATTGGCGAAGGGGGCGGGGGCAGGGCGAGCAAAACGCGTGGCATAGGCGCGATGGGCCGCCGCCACTTCTTCCGCCGTAATGCCCGGCATGTAGTTCAGACCCAGCAAAAGGTTTTGCCAGGCAGGGCGGCAGAGTGGGTCTTGCGCAATGGCGCTGCGCTGTACCGCCATGGCGGCGCCGATATCACCAAATTGCTGCAAGGCGAGCCCATAATTCACCTTGGCATCGGCGCGATCCGGCAATTCTTGGGCGACGCGCGCCAAATGCGGAATCGCGGCACTCGGCTGACCGAAGCCCATCAGTGTGGTGCCCAATTCACTCCGCATCAGCGCATCGCCCGGTGCCGTTTCAAGCAGCGCTTGCAAATGGAAAATGGCGCGGTCTGGCCGCCCGGCATCCCGCCAAAGCCTGGCGACAGCGCGGTGCAAATCCTCTCCAGCGCCGGCAGCAAGCGCGGCTGCAATCACCGCCTGTGCAGCATCGGCCCGCGCCGGCAGGAGCATGTCCACCAGATTGGCGGCTGCGCGTACATAAGCCGGACGTTGACGCAATGCTTCACGATACGCCGCCTCAGCCCCCACCGCGTCACCCGAAAATCGCAGGGCCTGGCCGAGATTATTACGAATTTCTGGCGCATCCAGGCCAAGCGCGATGGCGCGGTTGAATAGCGCTGCGGCCGCGCGAAAATCTCGCGCATTCAGCCGCGCCATGGCCTCATCAAACAGCGCCCGGCTATTGGATGTCGCGCTCATCCCGCGATCGCATAGGCAGGCCGCCGCGGATCAGCGCCGGCACGCACCAGCCCCGCCGCGGGATCGGACATCACCGCCTCCACACTGCCGGCAAGCCAGGTGATATCGGGCCATTCCTTGATGTCATGCCCGCGCCCCGCGAGTGCATTGCGCGTCGCTTCCGGGATACGCGTTTCCACCGCAAGGCGCCGCGGGAAATAATCGAACGGCGCGAAGGATGACGGAAACGCATAGGAGGAAACGCGCGGCGCTTCGATCGCTTCCTGCAATTCCATGCCAAAATGCAGCACATTCAACATCACCTGCAACATGGCCTGGATTTGCACATCGCCGCCCGGCGTGCCGAAGGGCATCACACCACCGGCGCGCGTCACCACGATGGCGGGGTTTGGCGTCAGGCGCGGGCGCTTGCCTGGTGCAACACCGGCAGGATGTGCCGGATCAGGCCGGCTTTGGCTGCCGCGATTGGATGGGATCAGGCCAAGCCCCGGCACCACTGGCGAATTCCAAGACCCATCGGAAGGTGTCGCGCTGAAGGCATTGCCCCAGCGATCCACCACCGCAACATAGGATGTATCGGCTTCAATCTTCGGCAGATCGCGCCTGACCGGCCCATCCGCCGCGCGCCCCGCGCCCAGCAGCGGCGGAAACATGGCGGGATGCGCGCGCACCGGGTCCATCTCCGCCACGCGTGCCGCCAGATGCGCATCCGACAATAGCTGATCCAGCGGCACATCAATGAAGGCAGGATCACCGAAATGATATTCGCGATCTGCCATGGCCGCTTTCACGCATTCGGTAAACAGGTGCAGATATTCCGCCGAGTTGTGTTCCAGCCCATCCAGCCCGGCGCGTTCCATCAATAGCAGCGCTTCCAATAGCGCCGGGCCTTGGCACCAGGGGCCGCAGGTAATCACCTCATGCCCGCGCCAGCGGCGCGTGACCGCGGGTTCCAGCCGGGACCGAAATCCCGCCATATCTTCCATGGACAGAAAGCCACCTTCGCGGCGCTGAAAGGCCACGATCTCCCGCGCGATATCGCCGCGATAAAACGCCGCATGCGCTGCCGCCAATCCCGCAAGCCTGCCCTTGGATGCGGCGCGCTTTTCTTCCTCCACCATGTAACTCAGGCTGCGCGCCAGATCGCTTTGCACAAAACGCTCACCCACCTTCGGCGGTGCGCCTCCGGGCAGGAAAATCGCCGCATTGGACGGCCAGCGCGCATATTCTGCCGCATGCGTCGCTACGGTTTCCGCCAGCAGCGGATAAACCGCGAAGCCTTCCGCCGCATAGCGAATGGCATATTGCGCCACATCACCAAAGCCCATGGTGCCATGCCGTTCCAAGGCCGTGATCCAGGCATCCGGCGCGGCAGGCACCACGGTGCGGCGCACGCCTTCCGGAATCGTCCCGCCATGTTCGCGCATGAAAACATCCGGCGGCAGAGACGCCGGCCAATGGCCTAGCCCCGCAATGGTTTCCACCTTCCCGCTCGCCAGCCGGATCATGATGGGCGCAACCCCCGCCACATTCACCAAATCGGGCAGCAGCACGCCAAGCGCTATCCCAGCCGCACACCCCGCATCCACCGCATTGCCCCCCGCTTCCAGCACCGCATAACCGGCGGAGGCCGCCAGATAATGCCCCGCCGAAATCGCATGGCGCGGGCCGCTGAGCGTGGGACGGGAAGCGGGCATGGCTGATCTCCGCGGGTAAGGCTGCAAGAGTATAGACTGGCCCGGTTTCACCTGGCGCGCCAATGGGGCCTTAATTGAGGCCATTCTGACATTGGCAAACCTGGTTTTCAGGAAAATAGTCGGGTATGTGCCTCGTTACCCGGACGCTCAGGGGAAAATCGCCTAATGCGGATCGCGCAAAGGCGCAGGCATGCCCATTCATGGCACCGGTATTGACCTTGCCACTGGGGGAAGCTCCATAGGCTGGCATTAAAGTTCGGAAGGCAAAACAAGCTTCAAATGGCATTCGCTTCGATCAATTTCTTTGCGGCTGCAAGGCGCCGGGCAGTGCTGTTGCTCCCTCTGCTCTTGGCCAGCCTGCCCGCCGCTGCCCATTCGGAGCTGCGGCGATCAGTGCCGGCCGCCGGTGCTGTCCTGCTGCAAGCGCCTGAACAGATCGAACTGCTCTTCAACGAACGCGTGCAACTCACGGCGCTCAGGCTTTATCGTGAAGGGACCGAGGAGATTTCGCTGCCGCGCCGTGCCATCCGCAGCGCAACCACAGAAATCATCGCCCTACCGCCGCTCCCACCCGGTGCCTATCGCGCGGAATGGCGCATCATCTCGGCTGATGGGCATCCGGTCGGTGGCGTCATCCCCTTCCGGATAGAAGCGCCGAACCGCCCATGATTCTGGAATATCTGCAGCCCGATGCGTCCCTGCTGGATGGCATCACCGTCATCATCAGGGCGCTCTATTATATCGCCACCATCGGCGCCGCCGGGCTTGGCCTATTCGCCATTGGTTTCGGCCATCGGCTTGAACCGGCTGAGGCAGCAAAACTGCGCCGGGTTTTGCTCACCACCATTGCGGCGGGCTTGCTGTTGTCGGTGGTCGCACTCACGCTGCGTGTGCTGGTGCTGACCGCCGGTGCCAGCATTTTCAATGCGGATGTTTGGGCCGCTGTCATGCGTTCGCGCATTGGCGATGCTTTCTGGCTGCGCGTAGCGGGGCTTGTATTGCTCACCGCGGCAACCACGACATGGCGCATTGGGCCAGCCATCACGGCGATTGGCGCTTTGCTGGTTGTCGCCTCCTATGCGGCGATGGGGCATTCCATGCTGTTTGCCCCACGTCAGGAAATCGCCGCGCTAGTTGTCGTCCACCTTGCCGTCGTTGCCTTTTGGGTTGGGTCACTGCCGCCCTTGTTGTGGGTGGCGCAACGCCGTGATGGCACCAGCGCCGCAAAACTGATCCAGGATTGGAGCAAGGCGGCGATATTGGCCGTCAGCGCCATGATCGTCTCTGGCATGTTGTTGGGCTGGTATCTGACACTGCGCATGGATCGCATTTTTGATGCCTGGCATGGCTGGGCCTTGGCGTGGAAGGTATTGGCGGTATTGGCCGCCCTCGGCCTCGCGCTCTGGAACCGCCAGCGCCATACGCCGGCGCTCGCGCGGGGCGATGCCGGTGCTGGCGCGCGTCTTGCCGCATCCATTCGGCTTGAAATGCTGCTGGTCGCGCTGGCCTTCTATGCCGCGGCTGAGATGGTATCGGTCCATCCGGTGGATTACGGCCATCGCGTGCAAAGCTAAGGCAAAGGCGCGAGCACGCTGTTCCGTTGCATACTGACGATTGCAAGCCTTGCCATGCTGGACGGCCCGGCCGAATCGGCAAGCTGCCTGGGTCTGGCGCCAAGGCCCGCATGGGGGGAGAATGACGCCACCCAAAGGAAGCCCCACCATGACCAACCCCGACCAACCCGTCCTGCTTGCCATTGATACGCGCGGCATCGCGACTGTCACGCTCAATCGCCCGCATAAGGGAAATGCCTATAACGCCGCCATGCTGGAAGGGCTGATTGCCGGGCTTGATCAGCTCCGCCCCGATACCGCCATTCGTGGCCTGATCATTCGCGGCGCCGGCGCGCATTTCCAGGCGGGCGCGGATATTGATTGGCTGGCGGAAGTGGCGGCCTATCCGCCGGAACCCGCCTTCGCCGCATCGCTGGCCACAACAGAGGCGATGCGCAAGCTGAATGAATTTCCCAAACCCACCTTTGCCGTGATCCAGGGTGCCTGCTTCGGCGGTGGTGTCGGCATTGCCTGCTGCGTGGATGTGGCGCTGGCCACCCCGGCCGCGCAATTCGGCATTACCGAGGTGCGCGTCGGCGTCGCCCCCACGCCGATCAGCACGCATATGGTGGATGCACTCGGCCTTCGGCAGACCCGCCGCTACGCCATCACCGGTGAACGCTTTGACGCTGCCGAGGCACTCCGCATCGGTCTGGTGCATGAGGTTGTGGCAGCGGATGCCATTGAAGCGCGGCTGGCGCATATCATTGACCAGATGATGCTCTCCGCGCCCTCCGCCATTGCGGTCACCAAAACCTCCTTCCTGGAGGCCAATGGCCTGACGCTCTCCCCCCGTCAGGTGGCGCAATTGGCGCAGGAAGGCTGGATGCAGCGTGCCGCGCCGGAAGGCCGGGCCGGCTTGGCCGCCTTCCAGGCCAAGCGCCGACCGGGCTGGTATCAATAGCCCTGTGGATAACACCCGGACTTGTCCGGGCGCTTGTCATAAAAGCTTCATCAAACTGCAATCGAAGCGTCGTCAGCCCTTACTAGAAGGCAAGCGCCGCCCAGATGAGGGTGGCATGGTTTCAGCAACCGGAGCATTCCCGTGGATAGGCGATCCTTCCTTCTCGGCGCCAGCGCCGCCCTGACCCTTCCTGCCCTTGGCGCCCAGGCCCAAGCCGCGCAGATCACCGGCGCGGGGGCGACCTTCCCCAACCCCGTCTATCAAAAATGGGCGGAAGCCGCGCGCGCCGCCATTGGTATTCAGGTGAATTACCAATCCGTAGGTTCAGGTGCCGGGATCAACCAAATCCGCAACCGCACGGTTGATTTCGGCGCTACCGATGCGCCGCTGAACGCACAGCAACTGACCGAAGGCAATCTGCTGCAATTCCCAACCGTGATGGGATCGCTGGTCGCCATTGTGAATATACCTGGCATTCAGGATGATGCGCTGCGCCTGACGGGGCCGATCCTGGCAGATATTTTTCTGGGCAAGATCACGCGCTGGAATGATGCGCAAATCACCGCCATCAATCCGGGGCTTGCGCTGCCCAATCTGGCCATTGCGCCCGCCTATCGGGCGGATGGCTCCGGCACGACCTTTGTGTGGACTTCCTACCTTGCCGCCGTGTCGCAGGAATGGAAGGACCGTGTTGGCACGGGGACTTCGGTGCGCTTTCCGGCCGGCACCGGCGCGCGCGGCAATGAAGGTGTCGCCGGCACGGTGCGCAATGTGCGCGGTGCGATCGGCTATGTGGAAAACGCCTATGCCATGACCAACCGGCTGGCGGCCACGCAGCTGCGCAACAAGGCCGGCAATTTCATCAAGGCCGAACACAAGGCCTTCATGTCCGCCGCCGCCGCCGCTGATTGGTCTGTGCCCGGTTTCGCCGCGAATGTGATTGACCAGGCCGGCCCTGAATCCTGGCCGATTGTGGCGCCCACCTTCATCCTGATACCGACCAACCCAACCGATGCAGCGCGCAGCGCCAGCGTGCGCCGCTTCTTTGATTGGTGCTTCGCCAATGGCAGCCAATTGGCAACTGATCTTGAGTATATCCCGCTCCCCGAATCGGTGCATAACGCGGTCCGGGCTGCTTGGCGGCAAAGCTTCAGCGCCTGATCATTTCTGCCCGTAAGCCC
>JADCES010000093.1 GCA_020250005.1 Roseomonas sp. | reverse complement strand
TTCTCAAAACTCGCTTCCAGATCGCCGCGCATCAGGCCAAGCCAATTGCGATAGACCGCGACCTTGTCTTCCGCATCAACGGCGGCGACAGAATCCTCGCAATCCTGAATGGTGGTCAGCGCGCTTTCTAGCGCCACATCGGCAATGCCCGCCGCATCGGTCTTGCCGATGGGGTGCGCGCGGTCCAGCCGCACTTCAAGATGCAGGCCGTTATTGACGAATAGCAGCGAAGACACCGCATGCGGCTCACCAAGATAGCCCACGCATTGGCCAACCCGCGCGAGGCCCGTCTTGCTGCCATCCTTCAGTGTCACTTCCAAGGCGCCGCCTTCAATGCGGTAGCCCGTGGCATCGGCATGCGATCCCTTGGCGAGCGGCACGGCGCTATCCAGCACGCCGCGCGCATAGGCAATCACTTTCGCGCCGCGTTCCGGATCATAGCCCTTGCCGGAAGCCGTGCCTGGAATGGCATCCGTGCCGTAAAGCGCATCATACAGGCTGCCCCAGCGTGCATTGGCGGCATTCAGCGCATAACGGGCATTGGACACGGGCACCACAAGCTGCGGCCCGGCCATGGAGGCGATTTCCGCATCCACATCGGTGGTCGCGACCGTCACCTGCGCGGGTTCGGGCAGCAGATAGCCGATTTCCTTGAGGAACGCCGTATAGGCCGCCTGATCAATCGGCTTGGCGGGGTTGGCGCGGTGCCAGGCATCAATCTTCGCCTGCAGCGCATCGCGCTTGGCGAGCAGCGCGGCATTGCTCGGCGCCATCTCCCGCAGGGTGCGTTCCATCGCTTCCCAGAAGCGCGCGGGCTCCACGCCCGTGCCGGGCAGGGCTTCGGTTTCAATGAAATTCTTCAGAATGGGGGCAACAAAAAGCCCCTTTGATGCAGACATCCAAACGCTCCCCGCAGAAGGGGGCGGACGCCACAGCCCGCCCCTGGATCATGGACCGCTCCCTTAAAAGGAAAGGCGCGGCGGGGCAAACGGGGCAGGGGCTTGCCGGAACGCCCTGCCGGCGCAAGGCTAGGGGCGCAAAAACCCGAGGAAACCCGATCATGGTCTGGACCCCGCCGCGTCACACTTCCCAGCATTGGCATGTCACAAAGCCCGCAGCCTCTGGCCGCAAGGGCATGGTGGCGTCCCAGGCGCGCGGCGCCGCCGAGGCAGGCGTTGCCATTCTGGAAGCCGGCGGTACGGCGGCCGATGCGGCGGTAGCCACGGCCTTTGCGCTGGCGACGCTGGAACCCTGGAATAGCGGCCTGGGCGGCATTGGCTTCGCGCAAGTCATGTCCCCTGGCGGCGCAGCCGAGACCTTTGATTTCGGCCCGGTTTCCCCGCGCGGCTTGAAGCCTTCCGCCTTCCCCATGACCGGCAAGATGAAGGCGGATCTGTTCACGTGGCCGGAGGTCTTGGAAGACCGCAATGTGCATGGCCCGCTTTCCTTCGCCATCCCCTCCGCCGTTGCGGGCTATATGGAGTTGCATGCGCGCCATGGCCGCATGCCGATCAAGGATGTGCTGGCGCCGGCGGTGGCACTCGCCAAGCGGGGCTTGGCGCAGGATTGGTTCACCACGCTGAAAGTGGCCAATTCCGCATCTGTGCTGAAGCTTTATTCGGAATCCGCGCGCATCTACCTGCCGGGCGGGCTGCCGCCTGTGGCGCCCTATCAGGGCTCACCGGGCTTCTTCCAGCAGGGCAATCTGGCCGCCACCTTGGAACGCTTGGCCCATGCCGGCCTCGCTGATTTCTACACGGGCGATATCGCGGCTGGCATTGCCGCCGATTGCAAGGACATGGGCGCCTTTGTCAGTGCCGAGGATCTGGCGCATTGCAAGGCGCGCGTACTGCCCGCGCTTGAAGCGGCCTGGCGCGGCAAGCGGTTGTTCCTGGCCAATGGGCTGACGGCGGCACCGACGCTGATGCGCGTGCTGGAAGGCATGAAGGGTGCGGATTTCTCCGGCAAGGCGCCTTCTGCCGCCTGGTATGCGCAATTGGCCCGCGTGATGCGCGCGGCCTATGCCGAACGCTTGGCGGGGCTTGGGGATGCGGAACCGAAAGCGGCCGAATCCTGCACCACCCATCTGACGGTGGCGGATAAGAACGGCATGATGGTCGCCATGACCACCACGCTGCTGTCCAGCATGGGCAGCCGGGTGGTGCTGCCGAAATCAGGCGTGCTCATGAATAATGGCGTCATGTGGTTCGACCCGCGCCCCGAAGCCGCCAATGCGCTGGCGCCGGGCAAAAGGCCGCTGACCAATATGTGCCCCGTTATTGCTGCCGAGGGTGACAAGCCAGTGCTTGCCACGGGCGCTTCCGGTGGGCGGCGTATCATGGCGTCTGTCTTCCAGATGCTGTCTTTTGTTTCCGATTTCGGCATGGAACCGGAACAGGCCGCGCATCATCCGCGATTGGATGTCTCAGCGCCCGAGGGTGTCACCGCCGATATCCGCCTCGGGGCGGAAACCCTCGCGGCGCTGGCTGCGGAAGATACGGTGACGGAGGTGGAACACGCGGTGCTGCCAGTGAATTTCGCTTGTCCCAATCTGATCCGTATCGGCGCGGATGGGCTGCGCACTGGCATTACCGATGTGATGAGCCCCTGGAGTGCGGCCATCGCCGAAGCGTAAACCACAACAAAGGAAACGCCCATGAAACGTCGTCATTTGCTGCAAGGGGCCGTGGCGCTTGCCGGGGCCTCGGGCATTGCTGCGCCTTCGCTGGCGCAGCCCGCGCGCACCACTACGCTGCGCTTCGTGCCGCAGGCCAATCTGACCGCGCTTGATCCCATCTGGACCAGCGCGATTGTGACCCAAATGCACGGCTATCACGTCTACGACACGCTTTATGCCGTGGATGGTCAGCAACGCGCGCGCCCGCAAATGGCCGCAGGGCATGAGGTTTCCGCCGATGGCCGGGTGTGGCGCATCCGCCTGCGTGAGGGGCTGTTCTTCAATGATGGCGAACCGGTACGCGCGGCGGATTGCGCGGCATCACTCGCACGGTGGTCGCGGCGTGATCCTTTCGGGCAAATCCTGGCCGCGCAGGTGGAAGAATGGCGCGCCGCGGATGATCGCACGCTGGAAATTCGCCTGAAGCGCCCGTTCCCGCTTTTGCTGGATGCGCTGGCGAAGCCCGATTCCAACGTGCCCTTCATCCTGCCGGAGCGTCTGGCGCGGACCGATGCCGGCACGCAAGTCAGCGAGGTTGTGGGCAGCGGTCCCTATCGCTTCATGCGCGATGAATTCGTCTCTGGCAGTCGCGTGGTTTATACGCGGAATGACCGCTATCGCCCGCGCGATGAGCCATCCGATTGGGCATCCGGCGGCAAGGTTGCGCATTTCCCGCGCATTGAATGGCATATCCTGCCCGACCCTGCGACTGCCGCTGCCGCACTGCAATCAGGTGAGATTGATTGGCTGGAACAGCCTTTGGCCGATCTGGTGCCGACACTGCAGCGCAACCGCAATATCGAAGTGGGCATTCTGAACCCGACCGGCCTGATGAGTATTATGCGCCTTAACCATTTGCAAGCGCCCTTCAATAATCTGCGCGTGCGACAGGCGGTGGCGCTGGCCGTGGATCAGGCGGATTACATGCGCTCCACCCTCGGCGATGATCGCAGCATCTGGCAGGAATGCCGCAGCCTGTTTCCGTGCGGCACGCCTTATGGCGTTGAGAACCTCTCGGAGCTTAATGCCCCGCCGCGCAGCCTGGATCGCGCCCGCGCGGCGCTGCAAGCGAGTGGTTACAACGGCGAGAAGGTTGTCATCATCAACCCGACCGGTTTCCCGCTGATTGGCCCGCATGGGCAAGTCACCGCAGATCGGTTGCGCCGCATTGGCATGAATGTAGAATTGGCGGAAACCGATTGGGGCACGGTGGTGCAGCGCCGTGTGCGCACGGAACCTGTCGAGCGCGGCGGGTGGAGCATTTTCCACACCTATGGGTCATCGCTGGCGTATCTGAATCCGGCGGTGAGTTCGCTGGTGAAAGGGCCGGGCGCGACAGGCTGGTTTGGCTGGTATGACAGCCCAGCGATGCAGGAACGCATTCAGGCCTGGTTTGATGCGCCGGATGCCGCGCGGCAAAAGGCGCTGGCGGATGAGATCAATAAGCTTGCGCAGGATGATGTCGCCACAATCCCGCTTGGCCAATTCCGCATCCGCAGCGCCTGGCGGCGCAGCATCACCGGGCTTGCCCAGGGCAGCATGCCCTATCCCTGGGGCGTGCGGCCTGTTGGGTGACTTAGGCGGCTTGTTTTGACCGCAAGGCACGCCAGACGGCTTCTGGCGTGATCGGCATATCAATATGCGCAACACCGAGCGCATCACAGACCGCTGAGATGATGGCAGGCGGCGCACCGCAAGCGCCGCCCTCACCGGCGCCCTTCACGCCAAGATCATTGGATGGGCAAGGCACCACATTCAGATCAAGATTGAAGGAAGGCGCATCACCCGCGCGCGGCATGCAGTAATCCTGGAAAGTCGCGGTCAGGAATTGGCCGCTTTCCGGATCATATTGCGCATGTTCCAGCATGGCCTGACCAATGCCGGCCATGATGCCACCATGGCATTGGCCATGCACCAGCATGGGGTTGATCGGCACGCCAACATCATCCACCGCCGCGTAATTGGCGATGGAGACTTCGCCAGTGGTGGGGTCAATCTCCACCTCCGCAACATGGCAGCCATTAGGGAAATTGCATTCCGTGTCGCGCGTGTAAGTCAGTTGTTCATCAAGCCCTGGGGTTTCACCCGGCGGCAGGCGCGCAGGGTCATGCGCAGCGGCAATCACCGCGGGCCAGCTTGTGGCGATATCCGTCCCCGCCACGCTGAAGCGGCCATTGAGGAATTCGATATCCGCCACCCCAGCTTCCAACAGATGCGCGGAAATGCGCTTGGCTTTTTCGATCACGAGCGCTGCCGCACGGCTGGTGGCCACCCCGCCCATTTGGGATGAACGGGACCCGCCCGTGCCGCCGCCCTTCAGCACCACATCCGAATCGCCCTGCACCAGATCAATCGCATCAAAAGGCAGGCCGAGTTTTTCCGAGAGGATTTGCGCAAAGGCCGTTTCATGCCCCTGGCCATGGCTGAACGTGCCAACCGTGAGCTTCGCGCGGCCCTCAGGTGTGAGCGCCACACGCGCCCATTCAAAAGGCTGCCCGCCTGAGGCTTCAATGAAATAGCCAAGGCCAATGCCGCGCAGCTTGCCGCGCTTGGCCGCTTCCGCGCGTCGCGAGGCAAAACCCTGCCAATCCGCCAGGTTCAGCGCCATATCCTGGGTTTCCGCGAAGTGGCCGGAATCGATCACATTGCCCGCGACATTGCGATAGGGGATTTGATCCGGGCGGATGTAGTTGCGGCGCCGAATTTCTTCCCGCCCAATGCCGAAGGTCGCCGCGCCCTGGTCGAATAATCTTTCCAGAACATACGCGGTTTCCGGCCGTCCAGCACCGCGATAGGCATCGGTCGGCACCGTATTGGTAAACACGCAGCGCACCTGCACATTCAAGGCCTGAATGTCATAAACTGTGCCATTGATGCGCCCGCCCGCCATGGTGGGCACGCGCGGACCGAAATCAAGCAAATAGGCACCCATGGCGGCAAGAGTGCGAATACGCACGCCAATCGCCTTGGCGTTTTCATCAAAGGCCATTTCGGCATGGGTTACATGGTCACGCCCATGCGGGTCTGACAGGAAAGTCTCCGTCCGGCCCGCGCGCCATTTCACCGGTCGGCCAAGCTTTCGCGCCGCCCACAGCACCATGGCACTTTCCGGAAACAGCTTGCCGCGCAAACCGAAACCGCCGCCGACATCGGGCGAGATGACGCGGATTTTTTCAAGCGGTACATTGAACACCAGCTTCGCGAGATTATCGCGCACCTTGACCGCGCCTTGAGAAGGGGAAACCAAAGTCCACCTCTCCCCATCCCAATCGCCGAGGGCCACACGCGGTTCCATCGGATTGCCGACAATGCGGTTCTGCACCAGATCAACCGAAACGATGCGCGCGGCCCGGGTAAAAGCCTCATCCGCTTCCGCGGCACGGCCGCTATCCCAATGCACGCAAAGATTGCTGCCCTGGTCTTCCCAAATAACCGGCGCATCCACATCAAGCGCCTTGCCGGTTTCCGTGATGCTCGGCAGGGTTTCATAATCAATCTGGATCAGCTCGGCCGCATCCATGGCTTGATCACGGGTTTCCGCGACCACGAGAGCCACCGGGTCCCCCACATAGCGCACGCGTTCAGTTTGCAGGATATGGCGTATGGGGGCGAAAAGCGGCTTTTCCTTGCCGGGCACTTCTACCTGCACCGGCAGCGCGCCAATGCCATCAGCAATCGCGTCATGGCCGGTCAGCACCGCCAGCACCCCAGGGGCGGCGCGCGCTTCGCTGACATCCATGGAGATAATGCGCGCATGGGCATGCGGTGAGCGCAGCACCACCGCGTGGGCTTGGCCGGGGCGGTTCATGTCATCCGTATAGGTGCCGCGCCCTGTCAGCAGCCGGACATCTTCCTTACGCCGTACCGGTTGACCAATGCCGAACTTATCCATGACCTACTTCCCCGTTATTTCCTGCAAAGCCTGTTCGATGGTGGTGATGCGCGCCACTGGGCGCAGCCCTTCAACAGCCGCCTGATGCACGGCGGCGGAGAACGCCGCGCAGCCATCTTCCAACACCGTCACGTCGAATTCGCGCACATGCGCGCCACGCACCGTGGAAGCGACGCCGCCATTGGTGACAATGCCCGCCACCAGCAGCTTGCGAATGCCAGCCTTGCGCAAGGCCCATTCCAGGCGCGAATTCCAAAAAGCGTCATAGCCGATTTTCTCGACCATCAGATCGGATGGCGCCAATTCGTCCACCAAAGCCTGGCCCCAGGAAGCCGGCGCGAAATCCCCCTTGCGCAAAAAGGGCCGCATTTGCTTGAGGTGCTCCGCAATGAAAGGCTCACCACCCTTGCCCGGCACCAGCGTGAAATGGGTGGAGGCGATCCAGCCGCCTTGTGCGCGCATCGCTGCGCACAGCGGTGCAAGGCGCGCGGGCAGCGCTGCAATGCTGGCATCACCTTGCCCGCCGCGCGCATAAGCGCCCTTGGGATGAATAAAATCATTCTGCAAATCGCACAGCAACAAAGCGGTTTCGCTGATGGGAATGGCGCCGGCCATCATCACGCCCTTTCGATAATCAGATTGCCGAAGCTATCCACCCGCGCCACCAGGCCAGGGTCCACCACCACGGTCGCATCAGGTTGTTCCAGAATAGCGGGGCCAGGAATTTCAGCGCCTACCGGCAAATCAAGCCGCGCATAAATGCGTGCCTCATGCCAAGCGCCATCGAACCACACGGGCCGTGCGCCGCGCGCGGCTGTTTCAAGGTTTGCGTCAGGCCCAGGGGCAAGTGCCGCCAGATCAAATGCCGGGCGCCGGCCAATCGCGGCGCTACGGAGCGACACAATCCTGACAGGCAATCCCGGCAGCAAGCGGCTGAAGGCACGTTGATAGGCAGCCTCAAAAGCATTGCGCACAATATCACGCGTCACGCCGGTGCTATTGCCTGCAACCGTCACGGGCAAAGGCACGGCAACAGTATGTGTCTGCCCCGCGTAATGCATATCCAGTGTGAAGAGTGTTTCAATCGCCTCCACCGGCAGGCCCGCATCGCGCACCACCGCGACCGCCGCACTTGCTTCGCGCACCAGATGCGCATCCAGCGCGGCGGGATCGAGGCTATCCAAATCTAGATTAAGCGTGCGCACCTGATCATGCCGCACATCGGCAATGATGCAGCCAAGCGCTGAGGTAACGCCCGGAAAGCGCGGCACCAAAGCGGCCTTCAAGCCGACCTCGGTCAGCAGCGCACCAACATGCAGCGCGCCACCTCCGCCGAAGGGGAGTGCGACAAACCGCGCCGGATCAAGCCCGCGTTCGATGGAAACAAGCCTGATGGCGCCAGCCATTTTCGCATTGGCGACGCGCAGAATGGCTTCTGCTGCCGCCATGGCATCCAGCCCCAAAGGCAGGCCGACATGCTGTTCAATCGCGGCCTTCGCGGCATCCACATCAAGGCTGGTGAGCGCGCCACCAATCGGCCGCGCGGCATTGATCCGCCCGAGCACAAGATTCGCATCCGTCAGCGTCGGGCGATCATTGCCCTGGCCGTAACAGACCGGGCCCGGCCGGCTGCCCGCGCTTTCCGGCCCCACTTGCAGCAATCCGCCCCTATCCACCGCCGCGATGGAACCACCCCCCGCGCCAATGGTGGTGATTTCAATCATCGGGGAGCGGATGACCAGGCCAAAGTCAATCGTCGCCTGCGCGGCCAGGGCCATCTGCCCATCGGCAATCAAAGACACATCAAAGGAAGTGCCGCCCAGATCGCAGGTAATCACATGGCTGAAGCCGGCAGCCTTGGCGATGGCGCCCGCCGCAATCACCCCCGCAGCCGGGCCGGACAGTGCGGTGCGTGCAGGAAAGCGCCGCGCGGTCGCGGTGGACATGATCCCGCCATTGGATTGCACAATATGAAACCGTCCACCGAAACCTTCTTCAGCCAGCGCGCCTTCCAGCTTGCCGAGATACCCAGCGACCAATGGCTGCAAATAGGCATTCAACGCGGTGGTCGAAGCACGCTCAAACTCGCGGATTTCCGGCAGGATTTCTGAGGAAACCGAAACATGCGGATTGGGCCAGATGCGCCGCACCGCTTCCGCCGCGGCCTGTTCATTGCCAGGATTGGCATAGGCATTGATGAAAATAATCGCGCAAGCTTCGGCGCCAGCGGCCAGTAATTGCCGCGCGGCTGCTTCCACCGCCGCGATATCTACTGGCGTGTGGATGCTGCCATCCGCGAGGCAGCGTTCCGGTACTTCAAGGCGCAAATCGCGGTCAGCTATTGGTTGGAAATCCCCCCAAAGCCCCCAGGTGTGCCGGCGATCTCGGCGGCGCATTTCCAGCACATCGCGAAAGCCCGCCGTGGTGATCACGCCAAGCTTCGCTCCCTTCCTTTCCAGCAGCGCATTGGTGCCAACCGTCGTGCCATGCACCACCGCCGCCATGCCAGCAGCACCGCCAAGCGCGCGCAGGCCCGCGAGAAAACCTGACGCCTCATCACCGCGCTGGCTTGGCACTTTCGCAGTCTGAAAACGGCCTGTCGCGGGATCGAACAGAAACAGATCAGTGAAGGTGCCACCGACATCAACGCCGACAATCGCACCACTCATGATGCGCGCCTTCCGTAATCGCGGAGTGCTGCTTCGGCGCTGACATAGCCCAAGCGAATATCACGCGCGATGGCGTGCAAGGGCCGCGCCGCGGGATCGCCCCAACCGCCACCGCCCGGGCTTTCCAGCCGCACGCGCTCGCCCTGACCGATGGACACACCAACAATCTTGCTGGCCATGGGCGGGGTTTCACCTTCGCTGCCCCAGGTGAAGCGATTAAGCGCGCCATCCGCGCCGCCCGCCACACCAAAGGGCGCGAAACGCCCGCGTTCACCCAGCAAGGCGACTTCCGTGCGCCCCGGGGCAAGCGCCTCAATCTCATACACCGCGCCAACACCGCCGCGATGTTCGCCAGCACCACCGCTATCGGGGCGGAGCGCCCATTGCGTGAACATGACCGGATAGGCGGCTTCCAGAATCTCCACCGGCGGGATAGTCGCTGTTGAGATCGGGTTATTCGCGTGATGCAAGCCATCGGTTGCGGGGTTGCCGCCAAGCCCGCCACCGAAGAAGGAGAACATCACCCAGCGCGTGCCATTCTCTCGCTGACCGGACAGCGCCAGCGCATTGATGGTGCCGAAGGGCGCCGCAGTCGCGGTAGCGGGGCGCGCCTTGCCCAGCGCACCGAAAATCACGCCGATCAGGCGCAGAATGGTTTCGGTATAGCCGGCGACAGGGCGTGGTGCCTCCGCGCCCAATAGCGTCGTCGGCGGTGCGATTACCTCCACCGGGCGCAACACACCCGCATTCGCCGGCACATCCGGGAAAGCGTGTTTCAGCGCGACATAACAAGCCGCCACCGTTGTCGCGACCGAGATATTGAGCGGCCCTGCGCAAGGCGGTGAGGAGCGCGACATATCCAGGATCAGCCGATCACCTTCAACCGTCAAATCAAGCGCAATGCGCAGCGCCTCATCCTTCACGCCGTCATTATCCAGGAAATCATCAAAGCTATAGCGGCCATCAGGCAGAGCCGTAATTTCAGCACGCATCAACGCTTCCGCGCGATCGGCCAATTGCGCGAAGGCGGCGGCAATGCGCGCATCGCCATAATCATCCAGCAATTCAAGCAGTCGCTTTTCACCGAGATCAAGCGCATTCAACTGCCCGTTCAGATCACCCCAATTGGATTGCGGCACGCGCGAATTCGCCGCCAGAATATCCAGAATATCCTGTTGCATCTGCCCCGCGCGGATCAGCTTTACCGGCGGAAAACGCACACCTTCCTGATGGCTTTCTGTCGCGCGCGGATTGTAACTGCCGGGCACATTGCCGCCGATATCAAGCCAATGCCCAACACTCGCCACCCAGCAGAACAGCTTACCCGCACGGAAGATCGGCCGCACCAGACGGAAGTCATTCAAATGCGTCCCGCCATCATAGGGGTCGTTGAACAGGAAAGTATCGCCTTCCTGAAGCCCGCCTTCCGCCGCCACCTTGCGAATGACGGAGCGCACGGCGAAGGACATGGCGCCAACAAAAATCGGCAATCCCTTGGTGCCTTGCACCAAAGTATCGCCGGTGATCGCATCATAAACACCATGGCAGGCATCACGCGCTTCGGCGATAATCGGGTTGAAGGCGCTGCGATAAAGTGTCGCGTCCATCTCATCGGCGATTTGTTCAAGCCGGCCCTTCAATACGGCCAGGGTCACGGCATCAAGGCGCGTCGTTACAGCTTCGGTCATTTCACAATCCAAGATAGCTACGGCGCAATTCCGGATCGGCGGCGATATCGCGCGCGGCACCACTCAAGCTGATCACGCCATTTTCCAGCACATGCGCCTGATCTGCTACTTCCAGGCTTTGCGCCACATTCTGTTCCACCAGCATGATGGTGAGCCCATCCGCATGCAGGCGCCGTATCAGTGTGAACATTTCCTCGACCAGCAAAGGCGAAAGGCCAAGCGATGGTTCATCCAGGATCAGCAGCTTCGGTTCCGCCATCAGCCCGCGCCCGATAGCAAGCATTTGCTGTTCGCCACCGGAAAGCGTGCCGGCGGCCTGGCGGGTTCGTTCCTTCAGACGCGGAAAAATGCCAAAGACGCGTTCAAGATTGCGCGCGCGATTGGCCCGCGCACGACGATAGGAACCAAGTTCCAGCACTTCGCGCACATTCAAATTCGGGAAGATCTTGCGCCCTTCCGGCACATGGATCAGGCCAAGCGAAACGATCTCAGGTGG
>JADCES010000092.1 GCA_020250005.1 Roseomonas sp. | reverse complement strand
TCATTCCAAGGGCCGAGCTTGGGTTCGGCGCCGGCGCCGTAACGCGCTGTCAGGGCGGCCGGGGCCGGCAATTGCATGCCATCCATCTGGGTATTCCTTTGCGATGATGGGTGAAGCCTAGGCCAGAATGGCGCGGTGGGAAATCACCCTGCCCGACGCCACCCCGCCGCCGGGTGGGGTGCCACCAGCATAGGGCCGGCACCAAAGAGTTTTTCGGGGTAGCTCCCCGGCGCATAGCCCCGCTTATAGCGCCCGCGTTCCTGAAGCGCAGGCACCAAAAGCCGCACCACATCTTCCAGGCATTCCGGCGTCACGGTGCGCGACAGGTTGAAGCCATCCACATCCGCCTGATCCACCCAGGCAATGAGTTCCTCGGCCACTTCTTCGACAGAACCAATAATGGGCGGTTGGCGACTGCCGAGCACCATACGGTCCATCAGCGCGCGTTTGGTGGCGCGCGGTGCGGCGGCACGTAAGGCTTCCACATTGGAACGAATGGCCTGGCTTTGGCCGGCTTCCGGCAATTCCTCATCAAGGGCAAAACGCGCCAGATCAATGCCGAGCGACGCAGAAGCATGCGCCAAGGCGCCTTCAATGCTGGCGTGTTGGCGATATTCGGCGAGCTTCGCCTCAGCCTCCGCCCGCGTGCGGCCAATGATCAGCGTGGCGCCGACAAAGATGCGGATTGGGCGCGGTGCGGCGCGGGTGCGTAAATCCGCAACCAGCTTCGCCACATGCGGCTTTGGTCCGCCATTCACAAAGACGCATTCGGCATGGCGCGCGGCGAAACCCCGCCCGCGATCCGAAGCGCCGGCCTGATAAAGTACCGGCGTGCGTTGCGGGGATGGTTCCACCAGATGCGGCGCATCCAGCCGATATTGCCGGCCTTCATGGCGGATGCGCTTCACGCGCGCGGGATCGGCATAGATGCCCGCCGCGCGGTCGCGCTTCACCGCATCGGCGGCCCAGGATTCCTCCCACAGCCGATAGACGATTTCCATATACTCATCTGCCAGATCATAGCGATCATCATGCGCCATTTGCCGATCCAGCCCCATGGCGCGCGCCGCACTATCCAGATAGCCCGTCACGATATTCCAGCCGATCCGCCCTTGCGTCAGATGATCAAGCGTCGAGAAACGCCGCGCCAGCAAGGCCGGGCTTTCCCACGCGAGGTTACACGTCACGCCAAAGCCAAGGTTGCGCGTGGCCGCCGCCATGGCCGGCACAAGCAGCATGGGATCAAGCAGCGGCACCTGCACGGCGTTGCGAATAGCCGCATCGCCATTCCCGCCATGCACATCATAAATCCCCAAGACATCCGCCAGAAACAGCCCATCAAACAGGCCTTCTTCCAACAACCGCGCCAGCCCCATCCAATAGTCAAGCGAAAGATAGTCAGCCGAGCGGTCCCGCGGATGGGTCCACATGCCCTGCTGGATATGGCCGACACAGGCCATGTCAAAAGCATTGAAGCGAATTTCGCGCGGCATCGTCACAACCCAAGCCCCGGCACCAGCAAGCCCTCCAACACCCGCCTTCTCTCGGGCGGGATCACCACCGCCTTGCGTGCCTTGAGGTCAAAGCTGACGCCCACCGCTTCCGCCGCCGCCACCGGCGCACCAGTGGCGCCATCATGCAGCAAATGCGTCCAGGTGGTGGTTTTCTCCCCCAGCGCGCGGAGCCCGCTGCGGATGATCAGCAAATCGCCAATCCGCATCGGTTGCAGATAAACAAGCCGATATTCCAAGGCCGCGCTGCCAAGCCCTTCTTCCCGCGCACCAAGCTCCGCCCCTGGAAAGCGCAGATTGGGCACGCCATCCCAAATGCGCGAGATCACCACATCCGGGCGCATCAGCCCGGCGCGATCACAATCCTCGGCCCGGATGGCGCCGATATAGGCATCGGTCAGGCCCAGGGCGGCGGCGCCGACGGCATCAGGCAGCGGGCGGATGGGATCAAAGGGCAGGCCCCGCGGCCCGGCGTGATCCGGCAGGGTGATGGCAAGGCCAGCGATTTTCTCCTCCAGCCCCGCCGGCAGCGGCAACTCAGCGCCCGAGGCCGGGTCCCGCAATTCAATATCCGAAACCAGCGCGGCCGAGGCCACCCCCGTGCCGCTATTCCTGATTTCCACATAGGCGCGCAGCCGATCCCCACGCCTTTCGACAATGCCGCCGAAAATCGTAAACGGCGTCCCCGCCGCCATTTCGCGCAAAAAGCGAATATGCTGATCCACCGGCACAAAAAACCCGCGATCCGGCGTGATGCCGAGCGCCAGTGCCAGCCAGGCCAGCCCATCCCCCGCGCGGGCAATGTAATGGCGCACATTCATATGCCCCATCACATCGCATTCGCCGCTTTGCACGCTGCCCTTGCCGATAACGATCATGGAATCACCCCTGGGAACCGCCCGCAGAACACCCTGCCCTGCCTTTCCATGCAACCCAAGATTTGGTCGCATTTTCCGAGCCGCCAGGTGAGTCCACCTGGCTTGAAAATGCTCCACCCCTTGAGCCCGCCGGAACTTCGGCGCAGCATACCCGAAAGCAAAAGGAAGGAACCGCGCCATGGATGTCGGTATTTTCAACCTCATGGGTTATCGCAATCGCGGCGTGCCCACGGCCGCGATTTATGACCAGACCATCGCCCAGGTGAAGGCCGCGGAAGCCGCCGGCTTCAACATCGCCTGGTTCGCCGAGCATCACTTTTCCAATTACTGCGTCTGCCCATCGCCGCTGATGATGCTGGCGCGGCTGGCGGGCGAGACTTCACGGATAAGACTCGCCTCCGGCGTGGTGATTGTGCCGCTCTATCACCCTTCCCGCCTGATTGCCGAAATCGGCATGGTGGATTCGCTAACCCATGGGCGCCTCGTTCTCGGCGTTGGGAGCGGGTATCAGCCTTATGAGTTTGAACGCTTCGATGCATCCCTTCAGGAAGCGCCGCACCGCTTGTTGGAAGTGATGGCCATGATGGAAAAGGCCTTTGGCGGCGAGACCTTTTCGCATGAGGGCGAATATTATTCCCTGCCGCAAACCCATATCGCGCCGCGACCCGCCGGCAAGCTGCCGGAGATTTGGGTGGCCGGCGACAACCCCGATTTGCATCGCTACGCCGCGCAACGCGATTGCGTGGTGATGGTAACCCCCCGCCACTTCACCCCTGCCCTTTTGGCCGCCGCGCGCCGGCGCTTTGAAGATATCTGGCGCGCCGCCGGCAAAGCGCCCGA
The DNA here is from genome assembly GCA_020250005.1 of Roseomonas sp. Classification (GTDB taxonomy): domain Bacteria; phylum Pseudomonadota; class Alphaproteobacteria; order Acetobacterales; family Acetobacteraceae; genus Neoroseomonas. The sequence goes on along the minus strand of JADCES010000092.1, from coordinate 625 downwards.
GGCGTTGCGCTTCGGCGCCATGCGCCCCTTCTGCGTGACGGATGACAAGGCCGAAGCCATGGCCTTTTTGGAGAATGCCCGCTGGCAAATCCGCCTGTCACAAAGCCTCCGCCGCAAGGAACAGGAAATGGATGGCGGCCTGCTGGTGGAAAAAACCTGGGAAGGCGAGCCAAGCCTGGAAGAAATGGGATCCTTCATGCTGGTGGGGGACGCCGATACGGTGGCCGCCCGCATGGCCGCCGAAATCCGCGCCGCCAGCCCATGCCATTATTTGCTGCAAATGCAGATTGGCGATTTGCCGGAAAGCATCGCCATGAACAGCATCGCGGCCTGGGACAAAGCCATCCGCCCGCGGCTTGAACGTGAATTCGGCCCGCTGGACCGGATTGGGGTTCCCGTACCGGTTGCCGCCTGAAGCATTTTCAAGCCAGGTGGCTTCACCTGGCGACTCGGAAAATGCGACCAGACAAATGTTTGACTTGACCCCCAGCCCCGCGATTTGGCACTGATTCGGGCGTGGTGACGCTTGTTCCAGTCAGTCGCGGGGATGAGGATACGCTCTGGGCCGTTGTGGCAACCGTGGGGCGCAAAAGCCGCGTGGCCGAGGTTTTCCGATCCCGATCCG
>JADCES010000091.1 GCA_020250005.1 Roseomonas sp. | reverse complement strand
TCCGCCCGCAGCACCTGGCACTCCGACACCGTCACAATGGCGGGCCTTGCGCCGAGCAATTCACCCTCCGCCGCCAGGACGCGGGATGCGACCTCGGCCGAGGTGATGCAGAGCACCAGCACATTATCATCCACCCCGCCCGGGTCCCCGGCACGGCGAATCCCCTGATGGCCGCGCCCGGCCAGCACGGGCAGAATCGTCCAACCTGTCGCCCCCATGCGGTCCAGCAGCAGGGTCACGGCCTCCGCCCGCACAGCCTCCACGACAATTTCGATCCTTTTGCGCGCGTGCATTATCCCGTCTCCCCTTGATTATTGTGTGGCCAGCCGCGCCGCCCAAAGCCAAAGCGGGATGCCAGCCAGCACATTGAAGGGGAAGGTGATCGCCAAGGAAAGGGTCACGTAAATCCCGGCATCGGCGGAAGGCAGCGCGAGCCGCATCGCCGCCGGCACCGCGATATAGGAAGCCGAGGCCCCCAGCACCGCCATCAGCCCGACACCGCCCGTGGAAAGCCCCACCAGCAACCCGCCTGCCAGCCCCGCCGCGCCGCCAATCAGCGGCATGATGATGGCAAAGCCGATCAGCCGCGCATCCAGCCCCCGCCCACGGTCACGGAGCCGCCGGGCCGCCGTCAGCCCCATCTCAAGCAAAAACAGGCACAGCGCACCGGGGAAAAGCGCGGTGATGAAGGGCGAAAGCTGCCGATCGGCGGCCGCCCCACCCAACCAGCCAATCAAAAAGGCGCCGAGCAGCAGCACGACCGACCCATTCAAAAACACTTCCCGCGCCATTTCCCGCGCCCCGCCCGAGGTCGCCGCGCCGCCACGCCGCGCCAGCAAAAGCGCGGTCAGAATCGCGGGGGTTTCCATGGCAGCCAACACGGCGGGCATGAAACCCTCATAGGGCGTATTGGTCGCATTCAATTGCCCAACGGCGGCGGCGAAAGTCACCACGCTGACCGAGCCATAATGGGCGGAAACCGCCGCCGCCGTTGCCGAATCAAGCGGTGTTGCGGCACGCAGCAGCGCATAGGCCGGCAGCGGCAATAATGCCGAAAGTGCGATGCCAAAGGCCAAGGCCGGGATCAGCCCGGCCGAGGCGCCTGGCTGCGCAATGGCAATGCCGCCCTTCAGGCCAATCGCCATCATCAAATACAGGGAAAGCGTCTTGGCCAGCGCATCGGGGACGGAAAGATCGGAACGCAGCGCCGCAGCCGCGAAGCCAAGCGCGAAGAACAGGACCGGGGGTGGCAGGATTTCGAAGAAGGACATGGGCCGCGCCGGTTAGGCGTTGGCCCTTGCCTTGTAAAGCCTCAACCGGGCGGGGCCGCAGGCTTCAGCGGGAAATCCACTCATCGCCACCTTCGCCGGGTTCTTCCGGCAGGTCGGCGGCAATGTCGCTCAACATGGCAGCGACCCATTCCTCGGCAGTGGTGCCAAGCGCCTCAGCGCGGCGGTTGATTTCAGCGGCAAGCTGATCAGGCAGGGATAGGGTCATCTCGGTCATGGCCAACCTCGGCGATGTGTCGCGCAAGACTAGCTGGGCTTGGTTTAGGGCTTGTTTAGGGCGCCGGCGTGAAAAAATCGGCGCGGTGACTCAGCCTGGGTTGATCGGCAGGCCGTGATAGGAACGCGCGTAATACATCAGGCAACCGGCTTCCATATCGGCGAAGCGCACTGCCTCAACCTGTGCAAACACCACGCTATGGGTGCCTTGTTCCATCACTTCCGAAATACGGCAATCGAAGCTGGCGGCGGCCCCTTCAAGCACCGGCGCGCCGGTTGCCAGCCTGTCCCAGCTTCCGGCGGCAAAACGGCTTGCCATATCGGCCTTGTCGCTGGGGGCAGAGAATGCATTGGAAACCGCGCTTTGCCCGGCCGAGAGCGTATTCACGCAAAGCACGCCATTTTTCAGGAATATCGCGCTGCGCGGGCTGGTGCGATTGAGGCAGACCAGCAGGGTTGGCGGATCATCGGTGACGGAACACACCGCGGTCGCCGTAATGCCGCCCTGCCCTGCCGCGCCATCTGTGGTGATGATATTCACCGCCGCGCCCAGCCGCGCCATGGCATCGCGAAATTCCTGGCGAGAGACAAGCATGGCAGCAATCCTTGAAGCGGGGCGAGATTCGAAAGGGCTCTATCACCCCAGGCCCGCGCCGTCACGCCAGCCGGTCTTGTCCAAACGATAAAGCAAATGCCGCCGGTAATGATGGCCTTCCGGCAGGCGGGGATGATCGAATTCGCCTTCATGGCGCATGCCGAGCTTTTCCATGAGCTTCCAGGAAGCGGCATTGCCCGGCACGGTGAAGGCGACAATCTGTTGCAGGCCAAGTGTTGCAAAGCCAAAGCCCAAGGCTGCGCGCGCCGCTTCTTCGGCATAGCCCAGGCGGCGAAAGCGCGCCCCGATCCGCCAGCCAATTTCCACCGCCGGGGTAAAATGCGCCTGCCAGGGAATGGTCATCAGCCCGACAACGCCCACAAAATCCGCCGTCGCCGCTTCTGCCACCACCCAAAACCCCCAGCCATGTTCGGCAAAATGCGCGCGCATCCGCGCGGCCCAGGCATCGCTTTCCGCCCGCGTCATGGTGGCGGCGAAATAGCGCATGCTTTCCGGATCACCATTGATGGCGAAAAGCGGCGCCAGATCCTCATCCCGCCAGGGGCGGAGGATGAGTCTTTGGGTTGTCAGCGTCACGGGTTGCATGGGTTCTTCTTAGCGGAGCCGCGCGACCGCACCAGCCCCTAGCTTGCGGGGGCCACCCCCGGTAGCATAAGGGCAAAGGAGAACGCCATGAATTTGCAAAGCCTTGAAGCGCTCGCCGCCGAGGTGCCCGATGGGGCGAGCCTTGCCTTGCCGCCGGATAACTCCCTTCCCTCCGTCGCGCTGGCCAAGGCGCTGATCCGGCGCGGGGTGCGCAACCTCAATCTGATCGGCGTGCCGGTTTCGGGCTTTGCGACCGATATCCTGATCGGTGCCGGGTGTGTGGCGAGCGTGCAGACCAGCGCGGTATCGCTGGGCGAAGCTGGTTTCGCCCCGCGTTTTTCGGCGGCACTCCGCGCTGGTGCGATCAAGGTGATTGATGCGACATGCCCCGCCATGCACACCATGCTGCAAGCCGCCGAAAAGGGCGTGCCCTTCATGCCGCTGCGTGGCCTGATCGGCAGCGATATCCTGGCGCATCGGCCGGATTGGAAGGTGGTGCCCAATCCCTTCGCGACGGCCGGCGAAGACCCGATTGTGCTGCTGCCGGCACTCAATCCGGATTTCGTGTTTTTCCATGCCCTGATGGCGGATGAGGAAGGCAATGTCTGGGTCGGGCGGCGGCGTGAATGCGCGACCATTGCGCATGCATCGAAGCGCGCCTTGGTCACGGTGGAACGCGTGGTGCCGGGCAATTTCCTGGAAGATGAACGGCTCGCTTCCGGGGCCATCAATGCCACCTATATCGGCGGCATCGCCATCGCCGAACGCGGCGCGCATCCGGTCGCTTTGCTGGATGAATATGGCTTTGATGGCGCCTATGTCAGCGAATACGCCCGCATGGCCCGCAGTGAAGAAGGCTTCGCTGCCTGGTGCGCGCGTGAAGTGTTTGAACAGAAGGCGCAGGCCGCAGAATGACCGAGATCAAGCTGGAAGAACGCATCGCCGTTGCGCTGGCGAAGCTGATCCTGGACCCGAGCGCACCACCCGCCCGCCACATCGCGGTTGGTGCGGCATCGCCCATGCCAGCAGCGGCCTGTTGGCTGGTGAAAAAGCAAGGCAATCCTGTGCGGCTTTCGCTGCTGCATAAGCGCAGCGGCAATCCCTTTACGGAAGGCACGCGCGAATTATTTGACCTGACTGGCCAGGGGCGGATTGATCTGTTCTTCCTGGGCGGTGGGCAGATTGATGGTAGCGCCAATCTCAATTTGGTCGGCACCGGCGAATGGCCCGGCATGGGCGTGCGCTTTCCGGGCAGTTTCGGTTCTGCCTTCATGTATTTCATGACGCCGCGCACCATCCTGTTCCGGGAAGAACACACGCCGCGCGTCTTTGTCGAAAAGGTGGATAATATCTCTGCCCCCGGTGTCTCCCCGCCCGGCGTGTTTCGCCGTGGCACAGCACAGGCGCTGGTAACGGGGCGTTGCGTGTTCCGCTTCCATCCTGATCAGGCGCGGTTTTCGCTGGAGAGTGTGCATCCAGGTGAGACGGTGGAAAGCGTGCGCGAAGCGACGGGATTCGCTTTTGATGTGACGGGTGATGTGCCCTATACGCCCGACCCGACCGCGGACGAACTCGCGCTGCTGCGCGGGCCAATCTGTGATGAAATGCTGGAAACCTACCCGGAATTCTGCGCCCGGGTCTTTGGCAGGAAACAAGCGGCATGAATGACGCAAGCATTGCAACGCGCGGCTTAGCGCGCTCCGCCGGCGCCTTGGCGGGGCTGCGCGTAGTGGACCTGACGCGCGTATTGGGTGGGCCATATTGCACCATGGTGCTGTCCGATCACGGCGCAGAGGTGATCAAGCTCGAGCCCCCGCAGGGCGACGAGGTGCGTGATTGGGGCCCGCCCTTTGATAGCGCGGGCGATGCTTCCTATTTCGTCGGCGTTAATCGCAACAAACGAAGCGTTGGACTGGATTTATCCAAGCCTGCCGGCAAGGAAGTGCTGCTGCGCCTGTTGGAAGGTGCCGATGTGCTGGTGGAAAACTTCAAGCCTGGTTCCATGGAAAAATGGGGGCTTGGGTATGAAGCGGTGCTTTCAAAACGCTTTCCGCGCCTGATCCATTGCCGCGTATCCGGCTTTGGCGGTGAAGGGCCGCTTGGGGGCTTCCCAGGCTATGATGCGGTATTGCAGGCCATGGTCGGGCTGATGTCCATCAATGGCACGGAGACTTCCGGGCCGACGCGGCTTGGCACACCGATTGTGGATATTGCGACGGGCTTGTTTTCCACCATCGCCATTCTGATGGCGCTGCATGAGCGGGAAAAATCGGGCCAAGGGCAATATTGCGACATGACGCTGCATGATTGCGGCATGGCGCTGCTGCATCCCCATGCGGCGAATTACTTCCTATCCGACAAGCGCCCCAAGGCGACTGGGAATCCGCATCCGAATCTTGTGCCCTATTCCAAATTCAAGACGAAAACCTGCGAGATTTTCATCGCTGCCGGCAATGACCCGGCCTTTCGGAAATTCTGTGAATTCCTGGGCATTCCTGATGTTGCAAAGGATGAGCGCTTCGCCACCAATGGCGCGCGCGTGATCAATCGCGATGCGCTGACGGAGATTCTGGAAAAGCGCTTTTCGACGGAAGATGGCCATGATCTGACGCGGCGCATGCTGGCGGTTGGCCTGCCGGCCGGGCCAGTGCTGCATGTGGATGAAGCCATGGCAGCGGACCATACGGCGTTCCGCGAAATGGTCGCCGATATCGGCGATTTCCGCGCGCTGAATACGCCGATCAAACTGTCCCGCACGCCCGGCGGCGCACGCACGCGCCCACCGCGCTTCAACCAACATGGGCGGGAAGTGCTGCTGGCGCGTGGTTTTTCTGAGGCGGAGATCGCCGCGCTGGAAGCCGATGGGGTGATTGTGGGCGCGCGGCGGAAAGCGTAGCGCGCCGAAAATCAGGCAGTGGCTGCAATTGTCGGCCCCTGCCCTGCCACCGTGGTCCGTACCATATGGCGCCGTTCTGTCGTGCTCGCGAAAGGTGTCGCGCGGTGCAACACGGCGCGGTTGTCCCAGATCAGCAGATCATTTGGCGACCAGCGGTGGCTATAGATGAAGCGCTCTTCAGTGGCATGCGCCATCAGCCCTTCGATCAAGGCGCGGCTTTCCGCTTCCCCCATGCCGTCAATGCTGCGCGCATGGGCGCCGAGGTATAGCGCGGGGCCATAGGGGTTTTCTTCCAGCACCACGGCCTGACGTACCGACGGGTGCTGCGCGCGTTCCGCATCGCTCACCAGTGCTACATCCACCCGCGCGCGTGACCAGCCGAAATCATGCCAGGCCGCCAGGCGCTTCAGGCGTGCCTGCTCCGCAGCCCCCAGCGCGGCAAAGGCGCCGCGCATGAAGGCGAATTCCGTATTGCCGCCCGCACTTGGAATCTGCCGCGCTGACAGGAGCGATGCCCGCGCCGGGACAGGCTTGAAGGAGGAATCATGATGCCACAGCCGATTGGCCTTGTTGTTCAGCACCTGCTTGTCGCTTGGCGCGACAATATCACCGCCCGCGCCCATATTGGTCAGCACAATCACCGGACTGCCCGCGCCCAAGGCGCCGGCGCGCGTCATTTCCAAGGCGCCAAAACCCTGGCTGAAGGCGATCTGCGCCGCATCATCCAAATGCTGGCCGGGCAGCACTAGCACGGCGTAGCGGTCCAGCGCATCGCGCAGCGCTGCCATGACCGGCGCGGCAACCGGCTGCGCCGCATCAACACCTTCAATGCGCGCGGCAAAAAGCGGGTGCAGGGGCGTGATATTCAACATGGCCATTTCCTCCAGATTGGAGGCTAGGCCAGAAGCGCGCCCTCAGAATAGCCCCTCGATCCGCCCTTCCCCATCCAGGCCAATCGTCTCCGCCGCCGGACGGCGCGGCAGGCCGGGCATGGTCATGATGTCCCCGCACACCGCGACGATGAAACCGGCACCAGCGGAAAGCCGTACCTCGCGTACCGGCAGCACATGATCCACCGGCGCGCCAAGCTTCGTGGGATCGGCACTGAAGGAATATTGGGTCTTGGCGATGCAGACCGGCAGATGGCCGAAGCCGAGTTCCTCAAACCGCGCAAGCCGCTTCGCCACATCCGCCGGCAGCGCAATATCGCGCGCGCGGTAAATCTGCTGCGCAATCGTGCGGATCTTGTCGGCCAAGGGCATGGCATCGGGATAAAGTGGCGCGAAGCGCGCGGTTTTTGCTGCAATGCGTACCTGCACGGCGCGCGCCAATTCCGCCGCGCCCTTCGCGCCATCGCCCCAATGGGTGCAGAGGATCGCCTCTGTCCCCGCCGCCTGAATGGCCGCTTGCACCGCAGCGATTTCCGCATCCGTGTCTGAGGTGAAGCGATTCAGCGCCACCACCACCGGCAGGCCAAACTTGCCCATATTCTCGACATGGCGGGCGAGGTTGCTGATCCCGCGCGTCACCGCCGCCACATCTTCCCGCCCGAGGTCAGCTTTCGCGACCCCGCCATGCATCTTGAGCGCGCGCACGGTCGCCACAATCACACAGACCGAGGGGTTCAGCCCCGCCAGGCGGCATTTAATATCGAGGAATTTCTCCGCGCCAAGATCGGCGCCAAAACCCGCTTCCGTCACCACAACATCAGCAAGCTTCAACCCAAGCCGTGTCGCCATGACGCTATTGCAGCCATGGGCGATATTGGCGAAGGGCCCGCCATGCACCAGCGCGGGGGAGCCTTCAATCGTCTGCACCAGATTGGGCGCGAAGGCATCGCGCAGCAGCGCCGCCATGGCGCCATCGGCCTTCAACTCGGCCGCTGTAATCTGCCGCCCATCACGCGTTTGCCCCACCACCATGCGCCCCAGGCGCTGCTGCAAATCCGGCAAATCCCGCGCCAGGCAGAACACCGCCATGACTTCGGAAGCAACCGTAATGTCAAACCCATCTTCGCGCGGGAAACCATTGGCAACACCGCCAAGCGAGGAATTGATGCCGCGCAAAGCACGATCATTCATATCTATCGCGCGGCGCCAGGAAATGCGGCGCGCATCCAGGCCAAGCTCGTTGCCCCAATAGATGTGATTATCCAACATCGCCGCCAGCAGATTATTGGCGCTGGTGATGGCGTGGAAATCGCCGGTGAAATGCAGGTTGATGTCTTCCATCGGCAGCACCTGGGCATATCCGCCACCCGTCGCGCCACCCTTCACACCAAAGCAGGGGCCAAGCGATGGTTCGCGCAGGCAGATCATGGTCCGCGTGCCAAGCGCATTCAGCGCATCACCCAGGCCAACCGTGGTGGTGGTCTTGCCCTCACCGGCCGGGGTTGGGTTGATGCCGGTGACCAGCACCAAGGCGCCGTCGGGGCGGTCTGCCTGGGCACGGATGAAATCCAGCCCGATCTTGGCCTTGTATTTGCCGTAAGGTTCCAGCGCATCGGCCGGAATGCCCGCGCGCTGCGCGATTTCTGCAATCGGCTTTAGCGTCGCGGCGCGCGCGATATCAAGATCAGTGGCCATCCCTGAAACTCCTTGGACTAATGCGCCCAGGCAACGCCATGGCGGGGCGGGGCTGTCAAGGCCGCGGCGGGCGAAACCGGTCCAGATAGGTCGCGCGATGGGCATAGGCGCCGACATGCGCTACCGGCATATCGGTCAGCGCCCAGATCGCGCTGCCCGGCACTTCAAGCCAGCGCCGGCAAAAGGCATAGTCTTCCGAAATGGAACCCTCGGGCGGGTTCATTTCATCAAAAAACGCCCAGTATTCGCCCTCAGCGCCGAATTGGCGGAAACTTTCCGATGTGCGGCGCGCGACGCTTCCACTCGCGATCAATTTTTCAAAGGCGGTGCGCGCAATCATGATGCAGCCAAAGCCCATGCGGCTAACGCGGAGCAAGCCATTGCGGATCACGGGGTCAGCGGCATCGGGTTCGATGTTGAAGTTCCGCGACAGCGCATTCAGCCGCGCCAGATCCGGCGGGCCTGCCGGCGCATCCCGCGCGGCTTCGGCGAAGCGGGCAATATCGAAATGCCGCAGCGGGCAGGCTAGGCCAATCACCTCATGCCCCGTCTGCAATAGCCGCGTGATGGCGCCCCTGGGCACGCCAATATCGGAATCGAGAAACAGCATATGCGTGAAATCGGCGCGCGCCAGGAATAGGCTCGCCAGGATATGCCGCGCGCGCGTCACATAGGCGCCATCATAATTGAACCAATCCGCACCATGCCCGGCATCGCGCAGCTCATTCACCATATTCACGATGGAAAGCGTGGTTTCCACCTGCATGGTGCTGGCAATGGTGGGTGTGGCGATGAAAAGCTTCATGCCGCGGCAGGCAGCGCTTCAGCCAGGGTTTCGCGGAAAATCGCCAGCGCGCGCTGCATGTCTTCCGGCGTCAGCGCGCCAATCGCGCCAATGCGGATGGTCGGTTCCGGCGTTGTCCAGAAATTGCAGATCAGCACGCCGCGTGCCTTCAGCGCCTCCACAAAGCGCGCAAAATCAAAGCGCGGATCGGATGGCTGATGCACCGTGACAATGATCGGCCCCTGTTCCGCCTTGGCCACATAAGGCTTGATGCCCATGGCAACAAAACCATCGTAAAGCGTATCGGCATTGGCGCGGTAGCGCGCATGGCGCGCCGGCTGCCCGCCCTCGGCATCGAAGAAATCCAACGCCACGTCAAAGGCGGCCAATACCTGCACCGGCGGCGTGAAGCGGAAGGATCCAGGGCCCGAGCGTTCCGCATGCACCAGCACATCGGCCAAATCCATGCACCAGGACCCTGCCTGCCCGGCGCCGGCCCTGATCGCATCCATCCGCGCCACGGCGAAACCAATCCCCGGCATGCCTTCCAGGCACTTGCCAGAGGTGAACATCAGCGCATCGCATTCGGGATGCTCGGCCAAATTGAAGGGCAGCGCGCCAAAGGCGGAAACCGCATCAACCAGCATGCGCCGCCCGGCCTGGCGCACTGCGCGGCCAATGCCCGGCACGTCATTCACAATGCCGCTGCCAGTTTCGCTATAGACAAGTGCGACATGACCAATGGCGGGATCAGCCGCGAGCACGGGGGCAATATCCTCGGCCCGCGCGCCGCGCGTATTGGGCAGGTCAAGCGTGACAACCGCGCGGCCCGCTTCGCGCGCCAGCCGCGCCATACGATCAGCATAGGCGCCATTCATCGGGATCAGTATCTTCGCCCCCACCGGCACCAGGCTGCGCATCGCCGCTTCCATGATGAAATGGCCAGACCCTTGCAGGGGCAGGGTCACATGCTCCCCCACGATACCGCCGGCGATAGCGCGCACACGTTCACGAATGCGCGCATAGGTCGGGCGAAAGCCGTGATCCCAGGGCGCGATATCCTGCGCCATGGCGGCTTGGGTTTCGGGGCGGGTCTGCACGGGGCCAGGAATCATCAGCATCATGGGCAAAGCCATGCCAGACCCATCAGGCAATGAAAACCCCCGCGATTTCACGCCGCAGTTTTTCACGAATGGCTGCGGCAAAGCCCTCATAATCCTGGCAATGCATGACAAAGGCGCCGCCGCCGCCAATCACCTCGGCAGCGTAATGCGCCATCAGGTCCGGTTCTTCGTTCAGCACCGCCAGCGCATTGATGGTGATGCCGGCCTGGACGCCAATATCGCGGATCGGCCCGGGCGGGCGGCCCTGATTATGCGCGCCATCGCCCGAGACATCCAAGACCATCCGCCGCGCCAGTTGCGGCCCCGAGGCAAATAGCGCGAGCGCCGCCGCCATCCCCTCCCCCAAGGCTGTGGCACCAGGCGGCACCAGGCGGGGCAGGCCCTCAATCGCCTCGGCCAGCCCGGCCACGTCGGCCGGCGCGGCCAGGACCCGCCAGGGAATGGCGATTTCCTGCGCCCGCTGCCCGGACCAGAACAGCATCGCCACAGCTGAAGCCCCCGCCGGGCCGGCAAGCAGCGCGGCGGCGATCTCCTCATCCCGGAAGGCCGCGGCATAGCCGCCGATCATCAGGTCAAACTCTGCCCTATCCACGGAAGATGAGGCATCCACCGCCAGCACCAGGGCAAGATCAACACGCTGCATCCTGCCATTATGCCACAGCCAAACTTGCGCTGCGTCAATAACAGCGCTGGGTTATTGCCGTTATGTAGCGCCGACAAGACAGGAGGATGCCATGCGTGAACGCAGCATGGGTGAAATGGTCCGCGACCAGAACCCGCTCACCATGGGGCCAGAGGCAACCGTGCAGGAAGCCTGCGCCGCCATGCATCGCCGGCGCGTCGGCGCCGTGCTGGTGACGGACCCTGCCGGGCTGCTGCTTGGCATCTTCACCGGGCGGGATGCGGTGCATTTCCTCTCCCACGGGAAGGACGGCACGGAAATCCGCCTGTCAGACGCCATGACGCGCCACCCCATCTGCCTGACGCCCGAAGGCAATGCCATGGATGCGCTGCATATGATGGCCGATGGCGGCTTCCGCCATTTGCCCGTGGTGCGCGATGGCAAGGTGATTGGCATCGTCTCCCGCTATGATTTCCGCGCCAAGGAATATGGGCAGCTTGATCAGGAAACCGGGTTTTTTGAGTGCCTGAGATAGGGGGCAAGGCGCCCCCCTAGCCCTGCCTCCCCGCCGGACCTAGTGTTGTGGTGACGGAGGAATGAGATGCCCGAAAGCCCGATAGACTCCAAACTGGCCGCCGAAGCCGCCCTGCCGCTGGCCGGTGTGCGTGTGCTGGACCTGACTTTGGCCCGCGCCGGCCCCACCTGCGTGCGCCATTTGGCCGATTGGGGGGCAGAGGTGATCCGGGTGGAACCGCCGGCCAATGGCGATGGCTTTGGCGGTGATCGCGATGGCTATGACTTCCAGAATTTGCATCGCAACAAGCGCTCCATCGCGCTCAATCTCAAATCACCGGAAGGCAAGGCCGCGCTGATGAAGCTCGCCGCCAATGCCGATGTGTTGGTTGAGAATATGCGCGTGAAGGTGAAGCATCGGCTGGGCATTGCCTATGATGATCTGAAGGGGATCAATCCGCGGCTGATCTATGCCTCCATCTCAGGCTTCGGGCAGACCGGGCCTTATGGGGAGCGTGCTGGGGTGGACCAGATCGCCCAGGGCATGGGCGGGATGATGACCATCACGGGCGAACCAGGCCGCGGGCCGATGCGCGCCGGTATTCCCTTTGTGGACCTCACGGCGGGCAATCTTCTCGCGCTTGCGGTGATGATGGCGCTGTTCCAGCGGGAGAAAACCGGCAAGGGCCGCTATGTGCATACCAGCCTGCTGGAAGCCATGGTCTTCATGCTGGATCTGCAAGCGGCGCGCTGGCTGATGGATGGCGAAATCCCGGGCCAGGCCGGCAATGACCATCCGGTGAATATCCCGATGGGCGTTTTCCCAACCGCCGATAAGCCGATCAATATCGCCGCGTCTTCGCCCAAGATGTGGGTGCAATTCGCCGAAGCGCTTGGCCGGAAGGATTGGCTGGATGTCGAGGAATGGAAAACGCTGAAGGGCCGCAGCACTGATCGCGCAAGGCTCAATAAGACCATCGGCGAGGTCACCAGCACGAAGCCGAGTGAGTATTGGATTGACCTGTTGGAACGCATCGGCATCCCGTGTGGCCCGATCAATCGCGTGGATCAGGTGTTTGAAGACCCGCAGGTGAAGCATCTGGCCATGGCGGTGCCGATGACAACACCCAAGCGCGGCCTGACCCATGTGGTGGGCACTGCGATCAATATGCAGGGCATTGAAAGCAGTGTCCGGCGCATCCCGCCCCGGCTTGGCGAACATTCCACCGAAATTCTTGAGCAGGCCGGCTATGGCGCGGCAGAGATCGAACAATTGCGCGCGCTTGGCGTGATCAGCGAAGGATAGGAAAAATGGAATTCGCGGAAGGCAAGATTCTTGCCGAAATCAAGGATGGCGTTGGGCGCATTACCTTCAACCAGCCGGAAAAGCGCAATGCCATGTCGGTTGCGATGTGGGATGGCATGGGCCAGGCGCTGGATGTGTTCGCGGCGGATACCTCTGTCCGCTGTGTGGTGCTGACCGGCGCGGGCGACAAGGCTTTTGTTTCCGGCGCTGATATCAGCCAATTCGACAAGATGCGTTCGGATGCTGATGCGCAGAAGGAATATGGCCGGCTGACGGCTGGCGGGCGCTTGAAGCTTGCCACCTACGCCAAGCCAGTGATTGCGGAAATTCGAGGCTTTTGCATGGGCGGCGGGCTTGGCATTGCCATGTCTTGCGATATCCGCATCGCGGCCGAGGGCAGCCAATTCGGCATTCCGGCGGCCAAGCTTGGCATCGCTTACGGCTTTGACATGGTGAAGCATTTGGTCAGCTTGGTTGGCCCCGCCCATGCCCATATGATCCTGATGACCGGCGAACGTTTTGACGGGCGGGAAGCCGAAAGGGTTGGTCTGATCAACAGACTGGTGCCGGCGGATGCTTTGGCAGGCGAAGTGGCCAAGCTGACCGCGACCTTGGCGCAGAATGCGCCGCTGTCGCTTTATGCCAATAAGCGCACCGTGCAGGCGGTGTTGCAGGACAAGGCGGATCGGGACATGGCGGCGATCCAGGCTGATTTGAATGCCTGTTTCGACAGCGCCGATTACAAGGAAGGCCGTAAGGCATTCATGGAAAAGCGTAAACCGGCCTTCCAGGGCCTCTGAGCCCTGGGTGGGTATAAGCTTAACCAAAGGTAAGTTGCGTCCCTTGGCCAAAACGCTATGTAACGCGCTCCGGTAACCCCAAACCCAGGATGCCTTCAGCCCTCCATGGACGACGCGCTGCCCCCGGTTGCCGGCAATCATCAGAATGCGCCCATCTCCCGCCTGATTGCGGAGGTGGTGGAACGTTGCCCCGGAGAACGCATCACCCTTGGCGAAATGGCCGAGGCTTTCGGCGACCGCGCCTTTGGCTTGCTGATCCTGCTGCTTTGCCTGCCGGGGCTTTTGCCCGGCATGGCTTCCATCTTTGGCACGCCCATGCTGATACTGGGTGTGCAGATGGGTCTAGGCTTTCGTAAGCCGAAACTGCCGGGCTTCATTGCGCGGCAAAGCCTGAAACGCACCGATATGATGCGGCTATCCACCGGTTCCTCCAAGCTGCTCTCGCGCATTGAAACCTGGGTGAAGCCGCGTCCTGGACCTTTCACCAGCAATACTGCGGATAAGGTGGTCGGCTGGCTCACGGCCTATGCCGCGCTCATGCTGATCCTGCCCGGGCCTGGCACCAATGGCCCGCCCGCCTTCGGCACCATCGTCATGTCGCTTGGCGTGGTGGAGAATGACAGCAAGGTGGTCGGGCTTGGCATTTTGCTAACGATACTCGGCAATGTTTTTGCGACCGGCGTGCTAGTGGCGATTGCCTGGTTCGGCATTGAGGCGCTTGGCTATATCATTTGATGTCAATTCCGCTGGACAGTTGCGGTCCCGCTGGTTAACCTTTCCCTATGCTTCGGTGGCCCGAAAGGGCTGAAACGGGAACGCGCGAGACGGTGAGACCCACCGCCAAGCCGCGGCTGCCCCCGCAACTGTAGGCGACTATATCTGGCCCATATGCCATTGCGTGTGCGTCTGATCGGCGAAGGTGGAACACCGAAGCCGTGAATCAGCCGCTCAAAAAAGGGATGATGAGAGCCGCGAAGCGGATTTCATCATTTCACGCGAGAAGGCGGGCAGAGCGGGGGTAACCCCAGGTCGCGAGCCAGGAGACCGGCCGGTGCATAGTTGTCTCGCGCGTATCGGGCGGGGTGCACCGATGCAACGGACCAAAGCTGCGCGGGCGCGCCCGTGCAGCCCCGTCTGCGAACAGCGTAGGAAATGCCCCAGGGCCGCAAGGCTTTGGGGTGCGTTGAGACCTATGCTCGGAGGAATGCCGGATGAAACACCGGATTCTCGTATTATTGGCGCTTGCCCCCCTTGCCCCGGCCTGGGCGCAAACGGCAAGCATCCCCGAAACCATTGTAACAGCAACAAGGATTCCAACGCCGCAGGAACGCCTGCCGGCAGCGACCACGGTGATTGATCGGCAGATCATCGAAGAACGCGGCTATGTCACGCTGGCCGATGCGCTGGTGAGCGTGCCGGGCTTCAACATCGTGCCGAGTGGCGGCATGGGGCAGGTAACATCGGGCTTCATGCGGGGCACCAATTCAAACCATGTGCTGGTTTTGCGTGATGGCGTACCGATGAATGATGCCAGCCATCCAAGCGGCGCCTTCAATTTCGGCAATACGCTGTTGGGTGACATCGAACGCATTGAAGTCGTGCGCGGCCCAGTTTCCGCGATTTACGGCACTTCGGCGATTGGTGGCGTGATCAATCTGATCACGCGCCGTGCACCCGCGGATCGTCAGGCGCAACCCTATGGGGAGCTTGCCGGCGGCACCAATTATACCGCGCGCGGTGTGGCTGGTGTGGCAGGCACCATCGGCAATACGGATTACGGCGTGACGGGGCAGAGCCTTTCGACACGCGGTTCAAACGCGGTGGCGCCGCGCTTCTACAATAATCAGGGGGAGAGGGATGGCTTCCGATCCGCTGTCATCACGGCGCGCGGTGGCGTGAATATTGGGGAGACTGCGCCGGCGAACGTGCTTGGCATGACGCGGCTGGATGGTTTGGTGACCATGCGGGAAAACCGGTTCGGACTGGATAACATCCCGAATGATGATCCAAATTACAGCGGGGATGATCGCAACTGGATGGGGTTTCTGCGCAGTGCGACTGAATTATTTGGCGGTGATTGGACCACGGGCCTGACGCTTTCAGCCACCGAAGATCGTCGGCGCTACACAAATTGGCCCAATGGCCTGAGCAGCGATACCGCCGATGAACTGTATCGTGGCCGGCGTGAAAGGCTTGCCTGGGACAATACCGTCAGGCTCGCGGATTTTGGCTTCCTTACCGCCAATAATCTTGTCTTCGGTGCAGGGTCGGAAAAAGATAGCGCTTTCGCCAAATCAATTCTGGGCTCATTCCGCCAGGATGTGGATAGATCGCAGCAAAATACCTTCGCCTATATCGGCACACAGCACCGCTTATGGGAAAGGTTGGATATCACGACGGCGCTCCGTCAGGATGCGCCTGATGGCTTTGATGGTGCCACCACTTGGCGTATCGGTGGGGTTCTTAGTCTTCCTGAAATTGCGTCGCGCTTGATTGCCTCAGGCGGTACGGCCTACAGTGCGCCTTCGATCTATCAGCGCTATGGTATTGATAATTTTGGATTCCGGGGCAATCCAGATCTGAGGCCGGAATACTCTACCGCCTGGGAGGTGGGGATCGAAACCGATATTGGCGCAGGGTTCACGGTTTCCGCGCTTTATTTCGAAAGCAAGATTCGCGATCTTATCAAAGGGAAGCGCTTTCCTGACGACAGTTCGACCAATGAGAATATTGCCCGCGCGCACATCCAAGGCGGTGAATTTGGCGTGAACTGGCGGCTTTCGGATAGCCTCTCCACCCGCGCCGCCTGGACCGTGCAGGAAGCCCGCGATGAGATGAAAGATATCCCTCTCGCACGTCGCCCGCGCAATAGCGTAAGCCTATCACAGCGCATCGCACCCAAAATGGATTGGGTGGATATACCGAATGCGCGACTGATCATTGCGCCTGAGCTTATTTATTTCAGCCGATCGCCAGAGGATGAATATAGCCGATACCTCAACGATGGCTCTTCGATACAAGAGCGTGGTTATTCCAAAGAAGGCTTCGTCTTCAACATGACCGCCTCGCTCCCCGTCACGCAGCAAATCACCGCCTTCATTGAAGCGCGCAACCTTGGCAATCGGCGCTATGAACCCGCCAATGGTTTTGTCATTCCCGGCCGCAGCGCTATTCTTGGGATGCGCGGCGTTTTCTGAAACCGCGCGGGCGGCGAGGGCTCACCCCCGCGTCGCCCCCGGCACCCACAACACATCGCCAGCGCCATTGCCATTCAGCCGACGCGCGAGCACGAAAAGATGATCCGATAGCCGGTTCAAGTAACGGATCACGGCGGGGTTCACTTCCTCCTCTGCCGCCAGCGCCACCACCAGACGTTCCGCGCGCCTGGTGACCGTGCGCGCCACATGCGCGGCCGCCGCACCCGCCGTGCCACCTGGCAGCACAAAGGATTTCAGCGGGGGCATTTGCCCATTCATCGCTGCCAATTCCGCTTCCAGCCGCGCGGATTGCGTATCCGCCACGCGCAGCCGCGCGCCCGCTTCGCCCGGCACGCAAAGATCAGCACCGATATCGAAAAGATCATTCTGGATGCGCGCCAGCATCGCATCGGCTTCGGCGTCCTCACGCGCATACAGGCGCAGCATGCCAAGCGCGGCATTCGCCTCATCTACCGTGCCATAGGCTTCAACGCGCAGCGCATCCTTCCGCACCCGCGCCCCATCACCGAGTGAGGTTTCGCCGCCATCCCCACCACGCGTGGTGATCACATCAAGCTTGACCATTTTTCATTCCTTACAGAGCGTTTCAGGTCGCCTCAGCGCCGCGCGTTTTCAAGGCGGAAATGCACCGCCGTGGTAAGGCTGCCCGCCACCGGCAGCCCCGCACGCTGCGCCGGGCGAAAGCGCCATTCGCGCACCGCCTGCACTGCCGCCGCATCCAAGGCGCTGAAGCCCGAGCTTTCCAAGATGCGCACATCCGCAACGCGTCCCGTTGGGTCCACAAATAATTCAACGCGCACCACGCCTTCTTCACCGCGCCGGCGGCTGGATTCCGGAAAGCTGGGGCCGCGATTGCGCGCAGCATCCAGCGCTTCCGGTGGTGCAACGCGGCCTTCCAGCGTGAAGCTTTCCATGCCCTGCAAGGCAGCATTCAGCCGCACAGGCTGAGGCGCTGGCTGCGCCGCGCTGGCCCGCTGCGGCGGGCGGCGTTCCGGCGCCGGTGCTGGCGCCTCTGCCACTTCCCGCGGTTGTTCCGGTTCCGGCACGGGCGGCACTTCAGCGACATGCGGCCGGGCTTCCTCAACCGGCGCCGATGGTGGCGGCAGGATTGGCGCTGCCAGGGCCGCGGGCGGCGGTGGCGTAGGTGGCGGAGGTACCGCAGCCATCACCGGTGGTGGCGGCGGTGTGGCGATCACGGGCGGCGGAGGCGGTACCTCAGGGGCGGGCGGCACGGCCGCCACCTCGGGCGGGGCAGCGGGGGATTCCGGCATGCCAATCTCCGGCGCGCCCTCATAAATCACCGCAATGCCTTGGGCTTCGGCCTGATCCGCCGAAAACTCCTCGACGACCGGCCATAGGATCAACAGCGCCGCCACCAACCCATGCAGCGTGACTGACGCGCCAAGCCCGAAGCCGCGCGGTGCCGCTTTCACAACACCGGCACCCCTTGCTGCTTCGCCTTGCCTTCGGGTTCGACGTGAATGGTGATGATCGCCCCTTCAAGCTCCGCCTTCAGCGCAGCCTCAATCCGGTCGCAAATCTCATGGCTTTCGCTGACGCGCATATCGCCCGGCACCACCAGATGGAATTCCAGAAAAGTATGCCGCCCGGCGTGGCGGGAACGCAAATCATGCGCCTCAATCGCGCCGGATGCCTGTTCCGCCACAATGCGCCGGATGCGGTCCATGGTGGCGGGCGGCACGGCTTCATCCATGAGGCCGCCGACACTTTCGCGCAGCAGCCGCCCGCCTGAGATCAGGATATTCACCGCCGTCAGCGCCGCCAGCAGCGGGTCAAGCCATAAGATACCCGTGAGCGTGACCAGCCCAACCCCCACCAGCACCCCGGCCGAGGTCACCACATCCGCCCATAAATGCCGCGCATCGGCGATCAGCGCCGGCGAACGTAAATCCCTGCCCCGTCGCCCCAAAAACAGCGCCCAGGCGGCATTGATGCTGCTGGCGACCGCCGCCACCGCCAAGCCAATCCCCACCTGTTCCGGCGCGCGTGGCGCAAGAAAAGCCCCCCAGGCCTCATGCAAAATGAGCAAGGCCGCGACGATGATTAAAGCGCCTTCCAAAACGGCCGAGAAATACTCAGCCTTGGAATGCCCATAAGGATGGTTGGCATCTGCCGGCAGGGCTGAAAGCCGCACCGCCAGCAACGCGGCGAGTGCCGCCGCGACATTCACAATGCTTTCCAAAGCATCGGCGTAAAGCGCGACGGACCCCGTCACCCACCAGGCCACCGCCTTGAGTGCGAGAACCGCCACCGCAACCGCCACGCTGCCCGCGGCAAGCCGCGCGGCGCTGGAATGCCGGGCCTCAACCATGGCGGGGGTTTAGCCCGTCAGGGCTAGACCGAGAAGTACTTGGCCCGCGGGTGGTGCAACACAATGGCGCTGGTGGATTGCTCAGGATGGAGCTGCCATTCATCACTGAGCGAAACGCCAATGCGTTCGGCATCCAACAGCTTGAGCAAGCCTTCCTGATCTTCCAGCTTCGGGCAGGCGGGATAGCCAAAGGAATAACGCCCGCCACGATAGCCCTGCTGGAGCATTTTTTCGATATCGCGATCATCCTCGGCCGCGAAACCCAATTCGGCGCGGATGCGCTTATGGACATATTCGGCCAGCGCTTCGGCCATTTCCACCGAAAGCCCATGCAGATAAAGGTAATCCTGATAGCGGTTTTCCTCAAACCAAACGCGCGCAATATCCGACGCCTTCTGGCCGACGGTGACCACTTGCAGGCCGATCACATCACGCGCATTGGGGCCATCATCTACATCGCGCACAAAATCGGCGATGCAATCGCCATCTTCCTTGGGCTGGCGCGGCATATTGAAGCGGCAGACCTCCGTCACGCCATCCTCAGCAAACAGGATCAGATCATTGCCCTGGCCGGCGCATTTCCAATAGCCATAGATCGCCTGCGGTTTCAGGATATCCTGTTCTTCCGCGAGTACGAGCATGCGCTTCAGCACCGGGCGTAATTCCTGCTTGGCCCAGCCGAGAAAATCTTCCAGCGAACGCCCTGCCTTTCGGAAACCCCATTGGAATTGATAGAGGCTCCGTTCATTGATGAAGGGCACCAACGCCTTGGGCGCGGCTTCCAAAACGCGCGCGCCCCAGAAGGGCGGCGTCGGCACGGCGCTTTCAGCCGCCACGCGCCGGCGGCGAGTTTGCGCGTATTTCACATCCACGGGTGCAAAGCCGCGCGGGTCTGCCGTGCCAAGGGTGCGCTTTTCATTGCGCGCCTTGCCTGAACGCTTGGTTTGCAGTGCGGCTAGGTAATCATCAAAGCCATTGCCCATGACCTTGTCCATCAAATGAAGGCCATCAAAGGCATCGCGCGCATAGGCCACGCGGCCGGAAGCATAGGCGCGTACGCAATCATCTTCCACGTAATTACGTGTGAGCGCGGCACCGCCGAGCAATACGGGAATATCCACACCCTGGCGGGACATTTCTTCCAGATTCTCGCGCATCACCACGGTGGATTTCACGAGCAAACCAGACATGCCAATGGCATGCGCCTTGTGCTCACGTGCTGCCGCGACAATTTCCGTGAGCGGCACCTTGATGCCCAGATTGACCACGCGATAGCCGTTATTGGTCAGGATGATATCCACCAGATTCTTGCCGATATCATGCACATCACCCTTCACGGTGCCGAGCACGATGGTGCCTTTTTCCTGACCTTCGACCCTTTCCATATAGGGTTCCAGATAGGCCACAGCGGATTTCATGGTCTCGGCCGATTGCAGCACGAAGGGAAGCTGCATCTTGCCGGCGCCGAACAACTCGCCCACCACCTTCATGCCATCCAGCAAAACATCATTGATGATGGAAAGCGGCGCGATGCCCTTGGCGAGCGCATCGGCCAATTCATCATCCAGCCCCTTGCGATCACCATCAATGATGCGGTCCTTCAAGCGGCCTTCAACCGTTTCCGCCCGCTTCTTGGCCGTGGCATCAGCGGCTTTGCGGCCCGCGAAAAGCTCCAGCATTTTTTGCAGCGGGTCATATTCTTCCGTGCGGCGATCATAGATCAAATCTTCCGCGACCTTCACTTCCTCCGCAGGGATTTGATGCAGCGGTTTGATCTTGGAGACATGGACAATCGCGCCCGTCATGCCAGCCTTCACGGCAAGATCCAAGAATACGCTGTTCAGCACATGCCGCGCGGCGGGGTTGAGCCCGAAGGAGATATTGGAAAGCCCAAGAATGATCTGGATATCGGGAAATGCATCCCGGATCATGCGAATGCCCTCAAGCGTCCAGAGGCCAAGCTTGCGGTCATCCTCATTGCCGGTCGCGACCGTGAAGGTCAGCGGGTCAATCATCAGGTCTGATTGCGGCAGCCCATGCTTGTCGCAGGCAAATTCCACCAGGCGGCGCGCGATCCTAAGCTTATCCTCGGCGGTCTTTGCCATGCCCACTTCATCAATGGTCAGCGCAATCACGGCGGCGCCGAATTTGCGCGCGAGCAACATGCGGTCTTCGGCGGCCTTCTCACCTTCTTCGAAATTGATCGAATTGATGATGGGCTTTCCGCCATGCAGCTTGAGTGCGGCTTCGATCACCGGCGTTTCGGTGGAATCGATCACCAGCGGGCCATTCACGCTGCTGGTGAAGCGGCGGATCACCTC
>JADCES010000090.1 GCA_020250005.1 Roseomonas sp. | reverse complement strand
GCGAAGCCGGGCAATTGCTGATCAAAAGCGAGCAGCGCTTCACGCATGGCGGCCACTGCGAAATCCGGCAGACAAAGCGCGAGATCGGTTGGCGTCACACCAGGCTTGTAGCTGGGCAGCACATCGCCAAGCGAAGTGCTGGGGCGGCCCGCCAGAAAATCGCCCACAAGCTGCGCGGGCGCGCGGTAATCGCCTCCGCCCGCCGCGAAGGCCGCGCTTTCCCAATGGCGTTGATAGGCAATGCCGGAAAGCACATCGCCCGGATAATCCTCGGGCGATATCCCCACCACCATACCCGCATTGGCATTGCGTTCGGCGCGCGAATATTGGCTCATGCCATTGGTCACGACGCGCCCGGCCTCACTGGTGGCAGCCACCACGGTGCCGCCTGGGCACATGCAGAAACTATAGACTGCGCGGCCATTCTTCGCGTGATGCACCAGCTTGTAATCAGCGGCGCCGAGCAGCGGATTGCCGGCATTGGGGCCGAAACGCGCGCGGTCAATCATACCCTGTGGGTGTTCAATCCGCACGCCGATGGAAAAAGGTTTGGCCTGCATGGCGATGCCGCGCGCGTGCATCATGGCGAAGCTATCGCGTGCGCTATGACCAAGGGCAAGGATGGCGTGATCGGCTTCAATCACCTCGTCATCCGCCAGCACCAGGCCACGCAGGCGGCGCGTGCCATCGGCTTCGGTTTCGATGATCAGATCATCCACCCGCGCACCAAAGCGATATTCACCGCCAAGGGCTTCAATCTCAGCGCGGATATGTTCCACCATGGACACCAGGCGGAAGGTGCCGATATGCGGCTTGGAGACATACAAAATCTCCTCAGGCGCACCGGCCTTGACGAATTCAGCGAGCACCTTGCGCCCGTAATGGCGCGGGTCGCGGATCTGGCTATAGAGCTTGCCATCGGAAAAGGTGCCTGCCCCGCCCTCGCCATATTGCACATTGCTTTCGGGGTTGAGCACGCCACGCCGCCAAAGGCCCCAAGTGTCCTTGGTGCGTTCGCGCACCACCTTGCCGCGTTCCAGGATCAGGGGGCGGAAACCCATCTGCGCCAACAACAGCGCCGCCATGAAGCCGCAAGGCCCGGTGCCCACCACCACCGGTCGGCGCATCCCCTCCGGCGCGCGGGCGACGAAGCGATAGGCGGTATCTGGCGCGCGCGAAATGCGCTGATCGCCGGCATGGCGCGCGAGCACCGCCGCTTCATCGGCAACTTCGCAATCCAGCGTATAGACCAGCATGATCGCCTGGGGCTTGCGCGCATCATAGCCGCGGCGAAACACCTGCATCGCCTTCAGCGCCGCATCGGCAATGCCAAGCCGCGCCAGCACGGCGGCACGCAAGGCGTCCTCCGGATGGTGCAAAGGCAGGCGCAATTCAGTCAGGCGGATCATGGGGGTTCTATAGTCCGTCTTGCGCGCTGCTTGAAATCCTCCCCGCCATCGGTCAAGCATTGGGCATGGCTGATATTCTTTGCCTTGGCGAACCCATGCTGGAATTCAACGCCCAAAAGCCGGGCGCTGATGGGCGGCGCTATTACTTGGAAGGGCATGGCGGAGATACCTCCAACACCGCCATCGCTGCCGCGCGCGCCGGGGCTTCGGTTGGGATGCTGACCGCGCTTGGCCAGGATGGGCCGGGCGAGAGCTTCATGCAGCTTTGGGCGCAAGAAGGCGTGGATACCGCGCATGTCATCCGCAACCCCGCCGCGCCAACGGGGATTTACTTTGTCACGCATGATGCGCGCGGCCATCATTTCAGTTTTTACCGAAGCGGTAGCGCGGCGTCGCTTTATGGTCCGCCGGATGTGCCGGAAGCGGCCATTCGCCGCGCGAAATACCTGCATCTATCCGGCATCAGCCAGGCAATTTCGACCAGCGCCTGTGATGCTGCCTTCCGCGCCATGGAAATCGCCCGCGCTTATGGCACTCGGATTTCCTATGATACCAATCTCCGCCTCAGGCTTTGGCCCGCGTCACGCGCCGCTGCCGTGATCCATGCCGCGATTGCCATGGCCGATATCGCGCTTCCATCGCTGGAAGATGCAACGGCGCTGACGGGCCTGGAGAACGCCGATGCCATCTGCGATTTCTACCTGCGCCTTGCCCCGCTGGTCGTGCTGAAATGCGGCGCTGAGGGCGCCATTCTTACCACGCGCGAAGCCCGCCACCGCCTGCCCGCGCACAATGTAGCGGCAGTTGATGCCACCGGCGCGGGGGATTGCTTTGCCGGCAATTTCCTCGCGCGCTTGCTGGCAGGTGATGCGCCGCTGGATGCCGCACGCTACGCCAATGCGGCCGCCGCACTTTCCACCACGGGCTATGGCGCGGTGGCGCCCCTGCCCTTGCCGGATGCGGTGCGCGGCTTGCTCAAAAGCACCTGATCATCCCCAGGCGCGATTATCACCCGGCCGCAGCCGCAGCCCTGGGCGCAGATTGGTGAAGGGCAATATCGCCGGGTCCGCCACCACCGGGCCGGGCGCGGTGACCACAATCACCTCAGACGCAATCGGCTGGAAATGCGCGCGGAAATGCACGCTGGATTTCACGGCGACAATCGCCTGTTCCGCCGGCTCCACACCCACTTGGCGGAACAATTCCTGATCATGGCCCTGCATTTTGCGGCTGACCACCACCACGCGCACGCCAGGCGCCACACGGATCAGCGCAGAAGGCCCGAGATCGGCGGGATTGCCCTTACCCATTGGGCCACTCAGCGTAAAGCGCCCATCAGAGAGTTTTTCAACGACCGCCTCCACCCGCAAAGGCACGCCATCGCTCTTGCCACCAAGATCAAGCGTAAGGCGCGCCCCCTCACCCGCCGCATGGCAAGCTGCGGCGGCTTCGGCATCATTCATCGGCGCCAGCACGGCACCTTGCGCATTCTTTCGGATCAATTCCGCGAGCAGCCCGGTGGTGTCGCCATGGCCACCGCCGCCAGGATTATCCTGCGTGTCGGCCAGCACCACCGGCCCCTTGCCGCCACCTGCCATGGCGCGTGCTACGCCCTCAGCCGCGGTTGCGACTCCCAGCGCGAATTCCGGTTCCTTGCTGGCAATGAAAGCGGCGAGTGCTTCTGCCGCAGCGCCGGCTTGATCGAGCGTATCGGCATAGGCCGCAATGGCCATGCCGCAGCCGGGGAAATCGGCATAGGGAAAGCCAAAGCAGAAGCCCAATTCCCAAACGCCTGATGCAGCGCCCAGACGCGCACGCTCTGCCATGACATCGGCCATGGGCGCCACCATGGTGCATTGGCCGGGCAAGGGCGTCCAGAAATCCAGGTCGCGAAAGAGTTTCGCCGGCTTGCGGCCTTCCCTGATCATGCGCAGCAACAAGCGCGTGGCCTGCGCGCCGGCCGGGTTCATATCCACATGCGGATAGGTGCGAAACGGCACCAGCACATCGGAAAGCGCCACCATCTCGGCGGTCTTGTTCGCATGCGGATCAAGGCTGACGGCGATAGGCAAATCCGGCCCCACCACGGCGCGCACACGGCGCAGCACTTCGGCTTCGGCATCATCGAAACCGACCGCCACCATGGCGCCGTGCAAATCGAGATAAACGCCATCAATCGGGCCGGCTTCCAGCGCGTCCGACAGGCTTGCCACCAATAATGCGGCGATGCGTTCAAATGCTTCCGCTGTGACAGGCCCGGCAGGATTGGCAAAGCACCAGACCAAGGGCGCGAGTTCCACGCCGGCTTCTTCCGCCACCATAATGGCACCCGCAATCGGCGCGCTGGTCGGGCGCATGGCTTCAATCAGCCCAGCCGGGCGTTGTAGCGGCGGGAAGCCGCCAGGTTTGACGAATTCCTGCCAGCCGGTGGGCAGCGGCGCGAAGGAATGGCTTTCATGCAAAAAGCCGCCAATGGCGATACGGGTCATGTCATTTCTCCTTCGCAATGCCGGCAGTGGCCAAAACCGCATCGGCCAGCACGCGCAAGCCGGCTTCGGCCCAGGCAGGGGTGATGCTTTCAGCTTCATTATGGCTGATGCCACCATGGCATGGGCAGAAAATCATCGCCGCTGGCACGCGCCGCGCGACATAAACCGCGTCATGCCCAATGCCGGTTGGCATATCCATATGCGGCAGGCCAAGCCGGGATGCGGCATCACGCACGCGCCCGACCAGCGCAGTATCAAACGGCGTCAAAGGCGATTGCCAGAAATCGGTGATGGTGATGCTCACCCCCCGCGCGGCGGATAGTTCCGCTGCCTTGGCGCGAATTTCCGTACCCATGCGCGCGAGCAATGCCGGGTCGCCATGGCGCGTATCAATGCTGAACCAGATGCGTGACGGCGCGATATTGCGGCTATCGGGATAGACCGTGAGCCGCCCAACCGTGGCGCGGCCCGGTTCGCCTGAAGGGCTGACGGCGCGCAGCGCGATTTCCTCAATTGCGGCAATCAGCGGCGCCGCCGCCATCATGGCATCGCGCCGCCCGGCCATGGGGGAACCGCCATGGGCTTCAACACCTTCAATGGTGACCTCATACCAAGCCTGCGCCAGCGCATGCGTCACCACGCCGATATCCTTGCCGGCATTTTCCAGCAGCGCGCCCTGTTCGATATGCAATTCGAAATAGGCGGCAAGATCAGCCAGGCCCGCGGGATCAGCATCGCCACGCCAGCCGATGCGCGTGAGCTCCTCGCCAAATGCCTTGCCGTCACTATCACGCAAGGCGAGCACATCAGCCTCGGCGAAAATGCCCATCGCCGCACCGCTGCCCATCATGGGGGGTGAGAAGCGCGCCCCCTCCTCATTGGTCCAATTGATCAGCACCAATGGCGCTTCGGTTTCAATCCCGGCCTCATGCAACGCACGCAGCACTTCAAGTCCAGCCAATACGCCAAGCGGGCCATCGAATTTGCCCCCCGTGGGTTGCGTATCCAAATGGCTGCCCATCGCCACTGGCTTCCGCGTCGGGTCACGCCCTTCACGGCGCAGCACCATATTGCCGAGGCGATCAACGGAAAGCGTGCATCCAATCGCCTCCCCCCAGCGGCGCAGCAAATGGCGGCCTTCGGAATCGAGGTCAGTCAGAGTCTGCCTGTTGCAGCCGCCCTTGGGCGTGCCGCCAATCTTGGCGAGTTCCATCAGGCTATCCCAAAGCCTCGCGCCGGAAAGGGGCAGGTTCGTGGTCATTGCGCTTTCTCCACCCCGCACCATTCCGCCATGGTCAGCGCGATGGTGCGGGTAATGTCATGCATGGATTGCAGGCCAACACTTTCATCAATGCCATGAATATTCTCGGCATCCGGGCCAAAACACGCGACCGGTACGCCCTGATGCAGCACGAAATGCCGCCCATCGGTCAGCCCGGCTGAGGGGTAATCGCGCAGCGCCCCGCCGGAGACATCGGTGAAATGGCGCTTGGCCATGCGCACAATCGGTGCCCGCATGTCAAAGACGCAGGGTTCGGCCATGAAGCCCTTGAATTCCAGCTTGATCTTGGCGCCGCGCAGCTTTTCATCGGCACCGGCTTCGGCGACAAGCTTTTCGATATCGGCTTTCACCGCGCGGGCGGTGTTGCCCATCATGACACCGACACGAAGGCCAATGCGCGCGCGGGTTGGCACAGATGAATTCCATTCGCCGCCTTCAATCGTGCCGAGATTCACATTCACCGGGTGGTTCACGCCATGGAAGGTTGGGTGGATGTGCTCGGCGCGGTTCATCTCCGCCTCATAGCGCTTGAAATAGCCCGCGATGGTGCTGGCCGCTTCAATGGCATTCAGCCCGGCCTGCATATCGCGCACATGGGCCGGGCGGCCGGAAACCGTGACCCAGGCCCAAACCACACCGACTTCCGCGCTATACATGGCGGGCAGGCCGGGGCCGGGTTCAGGGATGATCACGGCATCGGTTGGCGGCAGGGCGAGCATCGCCGCCAGCGCGCCATTGCCGGTGCATTCTTCTTCAATAACTGACTGCATCTGCACCTGGGCCGCGGGTTGCAAGCCAGCGCGCTTCAAGGCGCGAAAGGCGGAGACGTAAGAAATAATGCCCGCCTTCATGTCGCCCGCACCACGGCCATACATGCGGCCATCGCGGATTGCGGGTTCATAGGGTGGGGTTTCCCACATATCGGCCGCCCCTTCCGGCACCACATCCACATGGCCTTGCAGGGTCAGGCTGCGGCCCTTGGCTTCACGCGGCGTGTAAACCGCAACCACATTGTCGCGCCCTTCATAAGAAATCAGCGGTGGCGAGAAACCAGGATGGCCTTCAAGCGCGCTCGGCACGGTTGGGATGCGCTGGGGTATCAGGCCAAGCCCCTCATAAATCCGTGCCATTTCATTCAAAGCCGATGCCTCATTGCCGAGCGTTGACGGGCAGCGCACCAGGCGCGTGAGCATGGAGATGCTCTCGGCCTGCAGCTCATCCACCGCTTCCAGAATGGCGCGCCGCGCGCCGGGGTCGAGAGCTTGCATAACGGCAGGGTCCTTAACATGAGGCCCAACGACGCTACCCAGCCAGGCGCAGCGCAGCAAGCGCGGCGGCTTCGCAGACAGGGCAAAACTGGTTAGCCTTCCCCCATGAAAACCTTCGCCCATCCGGACCATGCCGGGCATCAACCGGCGTTCTTTTTGATTCGCGGCCGTACGCGCGCGAATTTCGAAATCCCTGCCCGCGCGGCGGCGCTGGAAGCGGCGTTGAACCGCATAGGGCTTGCGCCCAGCGTGCCAGATGCCGTGCCGCTTGCCGCGCTGCGCGCCATTCATAGCGCGGATTATCTGGCCTTTCTGGCTGAAGCCGCGCGGGATTGGGCAGCGCTTGCCGATGCGGGGCCTGAGGTTGTCGCGAATATGCACCCCTCGCCTGAGATGCTGGCGCAAGGTGCGGCTTGTTCGAATAGCATTGTTGCGCGTGCGGGTTGGTATATGGCCGATGCCGCCTGCCCGATTGGCCCCGGTACCTGGCAAGCGATTCAAGGTGCAGCCGCTTGCGCCTTGGCCGCCGCGCGAGAAGCCGCTGCGGGGCGGAGCGCCTATGCGCTATGTCGCCCGCCTGGCCATCACGCCTATGCCGCGCGCGCCGGTGGGCATTGCTATGTGAATAATGCAGCACTTGCCGCGCAGGCTTTGGTGGATGCGGGCGCCAAGCGCGTCGCAGTGCTGGATATTGATAGCCATCACGGCAATGGCACGCAGGGTATTTTCTGGGAACGCGGCGATGTGTTGACCATTTCCATCCATGGCGATCCTGATCGCTATTACCCCTGGTTCGTTGGCCGCACACGCGAACGCGGCGCGGGTGCCGGCGATGGGCGCAATATGAATATGCCGCTCGCTTTCGGTACGGCGGATGAGGGCTGGCTGGACGCCATTCGCTACGCCATGGCCGCGATCCGCGACCATAAAACCGATGCGCTGGTGCTACCACTTGGCTTTGATGCCTCAGAACATGAACCGCTTGCCGCACTGAAAGTGACAGCGGATGGTTTTGCGCGCGCCGGCGCCATGATTGGTGGCCTGAAGCTGCCCACCGCCATCACTCAGGAAGGCGGCTACAATGTAGATATCATCGGCGATTTATTGGAAGGCTTCCTGCAAGCCTGGGGAGATGCAGCATGAGCGAGGCTATCCACGCGGCGACGCTGACGCTTGATACCCATGTGGATATCAAATGGCCCGACCCGCCCGACGCTACGCAGGAAACCGATCGCTGCGTTGATTTCCCCAAGATGCAGCGCGGCGGGCTGAAGGCGGTTGTCTTCATTGCCTATACGCCGCAAGGCCCGCGTGATGCCGCTGGCCATCAGGCCGCGGCTGACCGGGCGGAGGCCATGCTGCGCCATATCCGCACACGCGCTGATGGTGGGGCGCGCCGCTTTTGCGCGACCGCCGATCAATTGGAAGCAGCGCATCAGGCGGGCGCGCTTGCTGTGCTGAGCGCGGTTGAAAACGGCAATGCCATGGGCCGCGATTTGGCGCGGCTGAAGCTCTGGCGCGATCTGGGCGCGATTTATCTGACCATTACGCATGATGGGCATAATGATCTGGCCGATGCCGCGCGGCCCAAGCCCGCGCTTGGCGATGGCACGGCGGAACATGGCGGGCTTTCCGATCTTGGGCGGCAAGCGATTGCGGAGATGAATCGTATTGGCCTGATCATTGATGTCTCGCACGCTGCGAAATCTTCCATGATGCAAGCGGCGGAACTTTCCCGCGCGCCGATTGTGGCGACGCATTCCTGCTGCCGCGCGCTCTGCGATCATCCGCGCAATCTGGATGATGAGCAGCTGGATATGCTGCGGGCAAAGGGCGGCTTGGTGCAGATCACGGCACTGGATGCCTTTCTTCGCCCGCCGGGAGCGGATGGCAAATCACCCGCCACGGTTGCGGATATGGTGGATCATGTGGATTACGCGGTCAGGCGGATTGGGCTTGATCATGTCGGCCTGTCATCGGATTTCGATGGCGGTGGCGGCATTCCAGGCTGGGCGAATGCCGGGGAGACCATGAACCTGACGGCGGAATTGCACCGCCGCGGCTATGGCGCGCGGGAGATTGATTTGCTCTGGTCCGGCAATTTCCGGCGGCTGATGCGGCGGGTGCAGGGGATGGCTGAAATATAACTTATGGTTGTATTTTGGTGCAGAATGCGCCATTCATGCGGCCATGTCCATTGCCCGCATTGCCACCTTCGCCTTCGCTGGGATCGAAGCCCAGGCGGTCGAGGTTCAGGTCCAAATCGCCCCCGGACTGCCGGCCTTTCTGGTGGTCGGCCTGCCCGATAAGGCGGTTGCGGAAAGCCGCGAAAGGGTGCGGGCAGCCTTGCTTGGCCTTGGCCTTTCCATGCCGCCCAAGCGCGTGCTGGTGAACCTGGCACCCGCTGATATCACCAAGGAAGGCAGCCATTTCGACCTGCCGATTGCGCTCGCGGTACTGGCCGCGATGGATGTGCTGCCGCGCGATGAATTGGCGGGCTTTGCCGCGCTCGGCGAATTGTCGCTGGATGGAGCCATCATGCCCGTGGCGGGCGTGTTGCCGGCCGCGCTTGGCGCCTCGGCACGTGAATTGGGGCTGATCTGCCCCGCTGTTCAGGGCGGTGAAGCGGCCTGGGCCGGGCAGATTGAAGTGCTCGCGGCACCTGATCTTCCCGCGCTGCTTAATCACTTCAAGGGCGTGCAAGTATTAAGCGCGCCTGAGGCACCAAAGCTGGATGCAGCACCGCCTACTGGCCCCTGCCTTTCCGATGTGAAGGGGCAGGAAACCGCGAAGCGCGCCTTGGAAATTGCTGCGGCGGGCGGGCATAATCTGCTCATGATCGGCCCGCCAGGTGGTGGCAAATCCATGCTGGCGGCGCGCCTGCCTGCGCTGCTGCCTGATCTTTCGCCGGCTGAAGCCTTGGAGGTGAGCCTGGTGCATTCCATTGCGGGCCTGTTGCAAGGCGGGCGGCTGGTGACGCGCCCTCCATTCCGGGAGCCGCATCATTCCGCTTCCATGCCTGCGCTTGTCGGTGGCGGCTCTCGCGCCAAGCCGGGCGAAATCAGCCTGGCGCATCGCGGCGTGTTGTTTCTGGATGAATGGCCGGAATTTCCGCGCCAGGCGCTGGAGGCTTTGCGTCAGCCGATGGAAACCGGGCGCACCACCATCAGCCGCGTGCATTCTCACGTCACCTACCCCGCGCGGTTTCAGTGTATTGCAGCGATGAATCCCTGCCGCTGCGGCTATCTCGGTCAGCCTGGCCGCGAATGTGGCCGCGCGCCGCGCTGTGGTGAGGATTACCAGATGCGGCTTTCCGGCCCGCTGCTGGACCGGATGGATATCACCATCGAAGTCATGCCGATTGCCCCCGCTGAATTGGCCCGCGCCCCTGCTGGTGAGGCGAGCACGGCGGTCGCCGCGCGCGTGAAGGCCGCGCGCGCCGCACAACGCGCGCGTTATGGTGCGGATGGCCCGCCGAATAATGCCGAGGCGAGCCTTGCCCAATTGCAGCAGGGCCTTGAGGCCGAGGCCGCGCATTTGCTTGAGGTCGCGGCGACGCGGCTTGGACTATCGTCACGCGGGCAGGTACGCAGCCTGCGTGTCGCGCGCACCATTGCTGATCTTGCAGGCAGTGCCATGATCCGACGCGCACATATTGCCGAGGCACTTGCTTTCCGCCACCGCATGCCGGGGCGGGTTGCTGCTTAGAGCGACACTGCCGGATCAAGCCTTAGTACATAGGAACGCCAGGGTGCGCGCGCGGCAATACGCTCATAAAGCGCAATGGCGGCCTGGTCGGTCTCGGGCACGATCCAGCGCAGATGCGACCAGCCCCGCGCCGCGCCAAGCGCGGTAAGCCCTTCAATCAAGGCTTGCGCCACGCCCTGGCGGCGCGCGGCGGGCGCGACAAAAAGATCATCCAGCGCGCCGCAGCGCCGGGCGAAGACAATTTCCGGCAGGTCGAAAAACAGCGCGAAGCCCAAGGGCGCGTCACCGCGGAAGGCCATCAGGATTTCCGAGCGCGGGTCATTGCTGATCATATCCAGCATGGCCGCAGGCGTGGCGGGGCTTTTGCCGGCCAGATGCGGCGCCATTTCCGCACCATAGGCGGCGAGCAAGGGCAAAAGAAGCTGGTGATCAAGCACCGGCAGCAGGCGCGTCTCGAACGGCATGATGATGCAGGGTCCAAAAGCACCAAGGGCGCCGCATGCCTGGCATGCGACGCCCCAGTGCCGGGATCCGGTAGCTGATCAGCTCGCCGGGGTTTCAGACGGCGCCGGAGCAGGTGCAGCGGCCTTGCGACGACGCGGCGCGGCCTTCTTCGCGGCGGGCTTCTTTGCAGCAGCCTTCTTCGCAGCAGGCTTCTTGGCAGCGGCCTTCTTCGCGGCAGGCTTCTTCGCAGCAGCCTTCTTCGCAGCGGGCTTCCGCTTGGCAGCAGCCTTCTTCGCGGCGGGCTTCTTCGCAGCAGCCTTCTTCGCAGCCGGCTTCTTGGCAGCGGCCTTCTTCGCAGCCGGCTTCTTCTTCGCAGCGGCCTTCTTCGCCGCCGGCTTCTTGGCAGCGGCCTTCTTCGCAGCCGGCTTCTTCGCAGCAGGCTTGCGCTTGGCCGGCGCCTTCTTCTTCGCCGCGGCCATGGCCATCGCCTGGGCGCGCGGGTTTTCTTCGGTTTCGGTAGTCTCGATGATATCAGTCATCAGAGGATGAATCTCCATGTGTTCCTGTTGAAGGCGTTCATGGGAAGGTCGCGCTGGGCGCGACAAATTCCCAATTCCAACCCGGGGTACAGCAGGTGGGGTCGGTAATGGCGGCGACGCGCGGATCCCGATGCGCGGACCGACAGGACTGAAAGTCTCCGCGAAGCGCAGCCGCCAAAGGCTTCACGGCGCGCGGCATTCCAGCGCGGCGTGTTCCCCCTGGCCTCTCTCCCGCCCCTTGCACACGCCATCACGGCGGCTTGGGGTGGTGTGGAACCCTGATCGCGTGAAGCGAAGCGTCCCTTGAGTCTGCGGTCCATGGACCGTCCTTCCCTGCTGCGGCAATTCTGCCTTGCCGATCGCAGCACCTTCCCGCTTCATCGCGCCTTATTTCAGGTGATGCACCTGATCTGGGGAGCGATTTTTCGCAGCGCGGAGGCAGTGCGAATCGCGCAAAAGAATCGCGCGCAACGCACGCTATCTTCATCACCATGAGTCGTGTCAACAAAATCCGTCACAACACGCAAAAAAAAATGTACGCATCGCATCGCGATGCGCGCAGTGTGACATGCATGTCGCGGTCTTGCGCCTTGCGGCGCGCCTTCACCATTTCTGAAAAAATGATGAAGACGCCTGCAAACTATCGCGCTGAGAGCGGCGGCACCGGGCGCTGTTCAGGGCCCGTATACCAAGACAGCGGGCGAATGAGGCGATTATCCGCGCCCTGTTCAATCACATGCGCCGACCAGCCCGTGATGCGGGAAGCGACGAAGATCGGCGTGAAAAGCGGGATTTCAAAACCCATCAGGTAATAGGCAGGGCCTGCCGGGAAATCGAGGTTCGGGTGGATGTTCTTCTTCTCCAGCATCTCCCCGGCCAGGATGCGGCTGATCTCCATCCAGGTCTTGTCTCCCACAACTTCCGCCATTTTTTCGGCATATTTGCGCATGGTGGGCACGCGGCTATCGCCTGATTTATAGACGCGATGGCCAAAGCCCATCACCAGCGCCTTGTGGTCGAAGCGGCTTTGGATCCATTCGCGGGCCAGCGTCGGGTCGCCGATTTCCTTCAGCATATGCATCACCGCCTCATTGGCGCCGCCATGCAGCGGGCCCTTGAGCGAGGCGATGCCCGCCGTGATCGCGCCATGCATATCCGCCCCAGAGGAGGTGACGAGCCGCGCCGTATAGGTGGAGGCGTTGAAGGTGTGCTCCGCATAGAGGATCATGGAAACATCGAAGGATTTCAGCACTTCAGGCTGCGGCACCTTGCCCAGGATCAGGCTGAAGACATTCTCGGCAAAGCTATGCGCGGGGTTCGGCGCCACCACCGGCAGACCGCGGGAAGCACGATAAGCCGCCGCAATCGCCGTCGGGATCTTGGCGAAAAGCCGCTTCGCCTTGCGATATTGCGCCGCCTGCGAGACATCGCCCGCTTCCGGGTCTTCCATCCCCATGAAGGACACGGCGGTGCGGATGGCATCCATCGGGTGCGCATCCTTGGGGAATTCGCGAATCACGCGATGCAGCGCGGGGCTGATCTCACGCTCGGCCGCGGTCTCGGCCTTGAAGTCAGCCAGCTGCTTGGCATTGGGCAATTCGCCTTCCCAGAGCAGATGGGCCGCTTCTTCAAAGCTGCAATTTTCGGCCAAATCCTGCACCGCATAGCCGCGATAGGTCAGGCTATTCGTCTCCGGCATCACCTTCGATACAGCAGAGACATCGGCATAAACGCCGACCAAGCCCTTATAGATTTCGGGTTTCGTGGTTTCGTTCATCGGGTTTCTTCCCTTGTTAAACTGGCTTTGGGCCGGCGCATGCGGCGCCGACCCTGCCTTCCTCACGCAGACTTCAAAAGATACCTGGCTTGCTGTCCAGCAGGCCACCGGCCGGCAGCGCCACATTCAGCGCGCTGAGCTCACCCGCCTTCAGCTTCGCCAGATCCTGCACCGCTTCCAGGAAGCGGTTGGTCTCACGGGTGGAGATGATACCATCCGTGATGGTCTGGAATTTGCGGATGTAATCCGCCCGGCCAAAGGGCTTGGCGCCATTCGGATGGGCATTGGCCACACCCAGCTCATCCACCAGCTTAGACCCATCCTTGAACAGGATTTCCACGCGCCCGCCGAAGGAAAGCTCATTCGGGTCGCGGGAATGGTATTTGCGGGTCCATTCCGCATCTTCCCGCGTTTCGATCTTGTGCCAGAGCCTGACGGTATCGGCCCGGCCGGCCCGCTTCGGCGCATAGCTATCCACATGATGCCAGCGCCCATCCTGAAGCGCGACCGCGAAGATATACATGATGGAATGGTCCAGCGTCTCACGGCTCGCCTTCGGGTCCATCTTCTGCGGGTCATTGGCGCCGGTGCCGATCACGTAATGGGTGTGATGGCTGGTATGGATGATGATCTTCTCAATCGCCTCCATATCCTTGATCTGCTCACGCATGCGGAAAGCGAGGTCAATCAGGGCCTGGGATTGGTATTCAGCCGAGTGTTCCTTGGTGTAGGAATCAAGGATGGAGCGCTTGGGTTCGCCCGCTTCCGGCAGCGGCACCTCATAATAGACCGGGCCATAGACATCCTTGCGGTTGGACCGCCCGGACAGCACCCAGGCAATCACGCTGTCTTCGCCTTCATAAATCGGCGAAGGCGCACCCTCGCCGCGCATGCAGCGATCCACCGCTTCCACGGCAAGCTTGCCGGCATGGGCGGGCGCATAGGCCTTCCAGGATGAAATCTCGCCCTTGCGGGATTGGCGGAAGGAGATGGAGGTATGCAAAGCCTGCTGGATGGATTGGAAAACCACTTCCTGCTTGAGCCCGAGCAGCGTGCCGATGCCGGCCGCGGCGGCGGGGCAGAGATGGGCGATATGATCCACCTTATGTTCATGCAGGCAAATCGCGCGCACCAGATCAATATGCAGCTCATAGCCGGTGGCCAGGCCGCGGATCAGATCGCGCCCAGATTTCCCCATGGCCTGCGCCACCGCCAGGATCGGCGGGATATTGTCACCAGGGTGGGAGTAATCGGCGGCCAAGAAAGTGTCGTGCATATCCAATTCACGCACGGCGGTGCCATTCGCCCAGGCGGCCCATTCGGGGGAGACGGTGGTCGCCGCCTTCACGCCGAACACCTGCGCGCCGCCGGCCTTCTTCGCATGGCCCAGCGCCATGCCGCGCGCCGAGACGACCGGGCGGCGATTGATGGCGGCGATGGCGACCGAGGCATTGTCGATGATTCGGTTGATGATCATCTCCTGCACCGGCTTTTCGACCGCGACCTTGTCCACGGCGACTCCGGCCATTTTCCAGGCCAATTGATCTTCGCGCTTCAATAGCGCCTTGGATGGGTGAACCTTGACGGGGTGGAGCTTCATTTGGGGCATTCTCCCTTTCTTGTGTCTGGCGGCTTGCCTGATGGGGTGATCTTCTGCGCCCATCGCGCGCCATCGTCCAATCCAATTGACGTGGCGCGCTGATAGGTTTTCCGTATGGGCGAAACCGCATTGGACCACCCATGGATTTTCGCCTGATCCGCCGCCTGGGGCATTTTCTGGCCGTGGCCGAAGAAGGTCATTTCGGCCGCGCCGCCGCGCGGCTTGGCATTTCGCAGCCACCGCTGACCGCGCAAATCCAATTGCTGGAACGCGAATTGGGCGTGAAGCTGCTGGAACGCTCCGGCAAGGGCGCGCGCCCCACGCGAGAGGGGGAAGCTTTGCTGCCACTCGCGCGCCGCATCGCTAGCAATGCGGCGGATCTGGAAAGCCTGGCGCGCGAATTGCGCATGGGCCATCACGCGCCGGTTTCCATCGCCTGCGTCACCTCGGCGTTGTTCGATTACCTGCCGCCCATCGTGCGCGCCATGCAGGCGGCACGCCCGGAAGCCGCGATTGGCGTGCGCGAGATGGATACGGCCGAGGCTTTGGAAGCGCTCCGCCGGGGTGAGGTTGACCTCGCCTTGCTCCGTTCAGATCGTGACCGCGCGCCGATCAAACTACGGGCCTTGGGGGAAGACAGGCTCGCCGCCGCCTTGCCGGAAGGCCACCCGATTCTGAGCGGGTCTGATCCTTTGCCGCTTGCGGCACTCGCCGAAGCGCCGATGCTGATGCTGCCGCGTGCCATCAGCCCGGCCTATTCGGATGCCATGACGGCGGCCTGCCATGCGGCGGGCTTCACGCCGCGCGTGGTACGCGAAGTGGGATCGGCCATGGCGCAGCTTGGTTTCGTCGCCGCCGGTTTGGGTGTGGCGCTGGTCTCGGAAGGCATGGCGCGGCTTAACCCGCCGGGTGTGGCGTTTCGGATTCTGGCCGGCCCCATTCGCGGTGTGGGCGTGGCGCTCGCCTGGAATGCGGAGCGGGAGAATGAGGCGACAAGCCTCGCGCTTCAGATCGCCGATGCGCAATTCGGGCCATCGGCCCTGGCCCGCAGCGCCCGGCTGCTTTAGGTTGCAAGCCTGTCATTGCGCAGCCGCAGGAGTAGCCCATGCCCGCCACCACCCCTTTTGATCGCGTCATTCGTGGCACGCTGGTGCTGCCAGATCGCATCCTGTCCAATGGCTGGATTGCCACGCGCGGCGAGGTGATTGCCGGCATTGGTGAAGGGCCGTCTCCGGTTGCGACCTCGGTTGAGGATTACGGTAGCAAGCTGATCATGCCCGGCTTGGTGGATGGGCATATGCATACCTCCTCCTCACGCGGGTGGCCGGGCATTGAGGGTGCGTCTAAAACTGCCGCTGCCGGCGGCGTCACCACCTGCGTTGACATGCCCTATGACGTGCCGCGCCCGGTGACGGATGC
>JADCES010000009.1 GCA_020250005.1 Roseomonas sp. | reverse complement strand
GAGAATCGCTCCATGAAGCCGTATTCGGCGGCATCCGGGCAGGGGCCGCGTTCTTCCGCTAATTGGCGCGAAGCCGCATCGGCCTGGGCGCGGATATGCTTGAACATCCGCATATTCCACACCTTCGCCACCACGCTTTCAAACGGCACATTCAGCGCTTGCAGGAAGGAATGGTAGCCCATCACCCCAAGCCCGACCGAGCGTTCACGCATGGCGCTATAGCGCGCCCGCGCCATGGAATCGGGCGCGGTATCAATGAAGGATTGCAGCACATTATCCAGGAAGCGCATCACATCGGGGATGAATTGCGCCTCATCCTTCCACTCAAACCAGGTCTCCAGATTGAGCGAAGACAGGCAGCACACCGCCGTACGCTGTTCCCCATGCTGGTCAAGCCCGGTCGGCAGCGTGATTTCAGAACAGAGGTTTGAGGTTTTCACCTCAAGCCCCGCCAGCTTCTGATGCTCGGGCCGCGCGTTGTTCACGTGGTCGGAATAGATGATGTAGGGCTCACCGGTTTCGATTCGCGCGGTCAGGATGCGAATCCAAAGGCTCCGCGCGGAGACCTTCTTCATCAGCGCGCCATCCTTGGGGGAGACCAGCGCCCATTCCTCATCCGCTTCCACCGCGCGCATGAAGGCATCGGGGATCAGAATGCCGTGATGCAGATTGAGCGCCTTGCGATTCGGATCGCCACCGGTCGGGCGGCGCATTTCCAGGAATTCTTCGATTTCCGGGTGATTGACGGGCAGATAGCAAGCCGCCGATCCGCGGCGGAGCGAGCCCTGGGAAATCGCCAGCGTCAGGCTATCCATCACGCGAATGAAGGGAATAACGCCCGAGGTCTTGCCGTTGCGCCCGACCTTTTCGCCAATCCCGCGCAAATTGCCCCAATAGGACCCGATGCCACCGCCCTTGGCCGCGAGCCACACATTCTCATTCCAAAGCCCGACAATGCCATCAAGGCTGTCAGAGGCTTCGTTCAGGAAGCAGGAAATCGGCAGGCCGCGCGTTGTGCCGCCATTGGACAGCACCGGTGTCGCCGGCATGAACCAAAGGCGTGAGATATAGTCATAAATCCGCTGCGCATGCGCCGCATCATCGCCATAAGCGGATGCGACTCGTGCGAACAAATCCTGATAGGATTCGCCCGGCAGCAAATAACGATCATCTAGTGTGGCCTTGCCGAAATCGGTCAGCAGCGCATCGCGCGAGCGATCAATGCGTACCTGACCATGGCCTTCAAGCTGAATTGCGTCGAACACGGATAACCCCCTGAGAACTCCCCTGAGGCTGGATCATGCCCCAAGTTACAGTCTGACTACAAGATGTAGTCTTGCCACAGTCGCGATACCACTAGATGCGGTGCATGATTCTGGGCTTGCAAAAGCCCAGGCATTTGGGGCAGGCGCATCTTGTTCTCGTTTCGCCCCGTGGCCTGGCCCCTTTCGCCGGCCGACCGCTTGGCGTTTAATCCCCCGGA
The DNA here is from genome assembly GCA_020250005.1 of Roseomonas sp. Taxonomy (GTDB): domain Bacteria; phylum Pseudomonadota; class Alphaproteobacteria; order Acetobacterales; family Acetobacteraceae; genus Neoroseomonas. The sequence continues at coordinate 4,564 of JADCES010000009.1, read as the reverse complement.
AGGGCGCTGCGGCGCCAAGCGGAATAACGCAAAAACAATGGCTTGCATGTTGAAGGAGAATTGCCGTGACCACCATGACCCGTCGTAGCCTATTGGCCGCCCCGCTGGCGCTCGGCCCGCTCGCTGCCCCTACCTATGCCCAGGCGCCTTGGCCAACACGGCCTGTCCGGATTGTGATTCCCTTCGGCACCGGGGGCGGGACGGATATCACCACACGGCTTTTGGCCCCCAAATTGGCGGAAATCCTGGGCCAGCCCGTAGTGCTGGAAAACCGCCCCGGCGCGGGCGGCGTGGTCGGCACGGATTACGTGGCGAAGCAGCCGCCGAATGGGGAGGTTTTTGTGCTCTCCACCCTCTCCCCCATCGCACTCGCCCGCGGCCTGCCCGCCCCGGTGCCCTTTGATGCGCGGACCGATCTGGTGGCGGTTGCACCCACCGTCTTTGTGCCCATCGCGCTTGCCGTCACCACGCGCAATTTCGCGCCCACCACGGCGGCGGAATTCATCGCAACCCTGAAGGCGGCGCCTGGGCGCTATCAATATGGCTCCTCCGGGATTGGCACTTCGGGGCATATCGCCTCGGCCAGTTTCCTGGTGCGCACGGGGACAGAGGCCGTGCATGTGCCCTATCGCGGTGGCGGGCAGGTTTTTACCGCGCTCACGGCGGGCGAGATTCAATTCTGCTGCGATATCCCCTCCATCCTGAAGGGGTTTCAGGATGCCGGCACGGCGCGGGTGTTGTTTGTCGCGACCGATCAGCGGTCTTCCCTGCTGCCCAATGTGCCAACCGCGGCCGAGGCCGGCATCACCGGCTATAAATCCCATTCCTGGTATGGGTTTTTCGCCCCGCGCGGCACGCCGGCCGCCATTGTGAATCGCATGGCGGCAGCGACCGAACAGGCACTGTCCGATCCCGCCATCCATCAGCGCTTTGAGGAAATGGGCACCCCCGCCATGCGCGGCTACACGCCCGAGCGATTCGCCGCCTATGTGCGGGACGAAATCGCCTTCTGGGAACCCGAAGTGCGCGGCCTTGGCATCAAGGCAGAATAGAATCAGCGCTTGCCTTTGCTGGGCCGGCTGAGTGTCACCACGGCCTCAAGCTGGCCGGACCAGAGGAATTGATCAATCGGCGTGGCGGCATCCACCCGCCAGCCCTGATCGGCAAAAAAGCGCAAATCCCGCGCCAGCGCTTGCGGGTTGCAGGAAACATAAATCACCGCCGGCACGGCTGAACGCGCCAGTAAGCCCGCCTGTTCCTCGGCCCCCGCAAAGGGTGGGTCCAGCACCACGGCGGCAAAGGGCGCCAATTCCGCGACCGTCAGCGGCTGGCGCGCCAAGTCCCGCCGTGTCGCAGCCAGTGGCAGCCCCGCCTTGGCGGCAGCATTGGCAAGGGCCGCCACCGCCGCGCCATCCGATTCGAAGGCCGTGATCCTGCCCCGCCGCGCCAAGGCGAGGCTCAGCGTGCCATAGCCGGCATGGAGATCAGCAATGCGCCCTCGCCCGGCCAGCTTGGCGGGCAGGCCGGCCAGCATGGCGGCGATGATGGCCTGCTCCCCCTCGGGGCTTGCTTGCAGGAAGGCACCAGGGGCAGGCGTGACGGCCACACCGTTTAGCGTAATCGCCACCGGCCCAAGCTGGGCCGCGATTTCCGGCGGACCATTGCCGCGCGCCCAGGCGATTCGCGCGAGGCCCTGCGCTGCCGCGAAGCCCGCGAGCAAGGCCCGCCCCGCGGCATCCAAAGTGCCATCCGTGCGCAGCAGCAAATCAGGCCCGGTATCGAGCAGGTTCAGCACCGCCGAGCCATCGCGCTTCAGCGCCGGCAGGCGCGGCAGCAAATCCCGCAGAGGCCGGAGCAGCGCCACCAGGCGCGGATGCAGCACCGGACAGGCGGTGATATCCAGAATGGCCGCACTGCCTGCGGCGTGAAAACCAAGCCGGAGCCCATCCGTCCCGCGCCGTATGGCGAAATCGGCCCGCCGACGCGCGCCGGGCGGTGTGGTGATGGTCTCGGCAATGGGGGCCTCGGCAAAGCCGCCCCGCGCCAGGGCGACACGCAGCCTGTCGCGTTTCCAGGCCGCTTGCGGTGCGGGCGCCCAATGCTGCATTGCGCAGCCGCCGCAACCCGCCGTGAAATGCGCGCAAGCGGGCGCGATCCGGTCAGGGCTGGCAGAGATGATGTCCTGAATGGCCGCCAGCGCGCCATCGCCGCGCTTGCCGGTGATGGTGACATTCAGCCTTTCGCCGGGAAGCGCCTGCGGCACATAGATCGGGCCGGGGGCGATGCCATCGCCGCCCGCGCCCATACGCTCAATCAGGACTTCCATGGCTGGAACTTCGGCTGATCAGCCGAAGGCGTTCAACCCGGTCTGCGCCCGGCCCAGGATCAGCGCATGCACATCATGCGTGCCTTCGTAGGTATTGACCGTCTCAAGGTTCATCACGTGACGGATCACATGATACTCATCCACAATGCCATTGCCGCCATGCATGTCGCGCGCAACGCGGGCAATGTCCAAGGCCTTGCCGCAGTTGTTGCGCTTGACCAGGCTGATCATCTCGGGCGCGGCCTTGTGTTCATCAAACAACCGCCCCACGCGCAGCACCGCATGCAGGCCGAGCGTGATTTCGGTTTGCATGTCAGCGAGCTTCTTCTGCACCAACTGAGTCGCCGCCAGCGGCTTGCCGAACATGATGCGGTTCAGCGTGTAATCCCGCGCCGCATGCCAGCAGAATTCCGCGGCCCCCATGGCGCCCCAGGCAATGCCATAACGCGCGCGATTAAGGCAGGAGAATGGACCCGCGAGTGACCGCACGCCCGGCAGGCGGTTTTCTTCCGGCACAAAAACCTCATCCATCATGATCATGCCAGTGACGGAAGCGCGCAGGCTGAACTTGCCTTCCATCTTGGGCGTGGTGAGCCCCTTCATGCCGCGATCCAGCAAGAAGCCGCGCAGAATGCCTTCATCATCCTTGGCCCAAACGAGGCAGACATCGGCGATGGGGGAATTGGAAATCCAGGTTTTGGAGCCCGAGAGCTTCCAGCCGCCATCCACCTTGGTCGCGCGCGTACGCATGGAAGAAGGATCAGACCCTGCATCGGGCTCGGTCAGGCCAAAGCAGCCCACCCATTCCCCGGTACGGAGCTTCGGCAGGTATTTTTGCTTCTGTTCTTCCGAGCCATAGGCATGGATCGGAAACATCACGAGCGATGATTGCACGCTGAACGCGCTGCGATAGCCGGAATCAACGCGCTCAACCTCGCGCGCCATCAGCCCATAGGCAACATAGGAAACGCCGGCGCAGCCATAGCCATCCAGCGTGGCACCCAGGAAACCCATTTCGCCGAATTCATTCATAATTTCGCGATCAAAACGCTCATGCCGATTGGCTTCCAGCACGCGTGGCATCAGGCGTTCCTGGCAGAATTGCCGCGCGCTGTCGCGGATCATGCGTTCTTCTTCCGTCAGCGCTTCTTCAAGCAGCAGCGGGTCTTCCCAGGTGAAGGGCGCGATGGCGGTCTTCTTCGGGGCTGTCACGACATTCATGTGGCTATCCTCAACTCAAGCTTCGTCTTGGGCGATAAAATGGAGTTTGCGGGCGCGTCAGGCGGCGTCAACCTCTGGCGTCGCCTCGGTCGCCGCCGGTGCCGCAGCGCGGCGTGGGCGGGGGATCGGGATCAGCATGAAGGCCGGCACCAAATCACCAAACCCCTGCACGGGCGGGCCAAGATCATCGCGGCGGTCGCGGTTGCGATAATCGCGATCCTGGCGCGGCGCCTCACGCTCACGCGGGGCGTAATCGCGCATGGCGGCTTCACGCAGCGCGAATTCACTCGGCTGCGCATCGCGGTCGCGCCGTGGCGCGCGATCCCGCCGGGGCGCATCGCGGCCTTCCTGGGCTTCCGGACGCGGGCGACGTTCCGGGCGCTCCCGCCGCGCGGGAGCCTCGGCTGCGATTTCTTCCGGTGCTTCCGCGCGCGGCGCGCGGTCCTGTCCGTCACGGCGGCCGCGTTCCGGCCGGCCACGCCCGCCATCACGACGATCCGGCCTGCGCGCCGGACCACCCCGGCCGCGGCCGCGCTTGGAGGAGGTGAGCGCTTCCTGGATCTCCGCTTCCGTCACCGGCTCCAGCCCCTCAATATCCAGAAGCGGGATCGGTTTGCCGGTCAGTTTTTCGATGGCGGCGACATTCTTCGCATCATCGGCCGTCGCAATCGTATAGGCATGGCCTTCACGCCCGGCGCGGCCCGTGCGGCCAATGCGATGCACGTAATCTTCCGAATGGAAGGGCACATCGAAATTGAACACATGCGAAAGGCCGCCGATATCCAGCCCGCGTGCCGCGACATCAGAACAGACCAGCAGCTGCAATTCATTCGCCTTGAAGGCATTGAGTGTCGCGAAGCGCTGGGATTGATCCATATCGCCATGCAAGGCGCCCACGCTGAAGCCATGCTTCTTCAGCGACTTGTACAGGATATCCACTTCAATCTTGCGATTGCAGAAGATCAGCGCATTCGTCACCTGTTCGCGCCGGATCAGCCGACGCAGGGCCTCGCGCTT
>JADCES010000089.1 GCA_020250005.1 Roseomonas sp. | reverse complement strand
CAAGGTGTTCCTGTTCGATGAACCGCTTTCCAACCTTGATGCCAAGCTACGCGTGCAGATGCGTACCGAAATCAAGAAAGTCCATCAGACGGTCAATACCACCACGGTTTATGTGACGCATGACCAGGTGGAAGCCATGACCTTGGCGGATCGCGTGGTGGTGATGAACCACGGCATCATCGAACAAGTGGGGCCGCCGCAGGAATTGTATCACCACCCGGCGACGAAATTTGTGGCGGGCTTTATCGGCAGCCCGGCGATGAATTTCATTCCGGCGAAGCTGGAACAAGCATCTGGCGCGCTGCGCTTGCATTTGCCGCAGGGCATTGTGTTGGACGTGCCGGCGGCACGCACCGCACGCTATCAGGCGCATGCGGGTAAGGACGTACTGTTTGGCATCCGCCCCGAGCATCTGACGGATGACAAGCCAACCGATAAATCCAATACCGCGCCCATAACGCTGAAGCCGGAAGTGATTGAGCCGATGGGCATGGAAACCCTGGTGCATTTCAAGCTTGACGGTTCAGAGGTTTCGGCGCGGCTTGATCCCGCCACACCAGCTTCTGTCGGCGCGCCGCTGTCACTGATTGCGCATATGGATCAGATGCATCTGATTGATCCCACCTCTGATAAGGTTTTGTGATGAAACGCCTTGAAGGAAAAACCGCCTGGGTCACCGGTGCGGGCAGCGGTATTGGCCGCGCGATTGCCATTTCATTCGCCGCCGAGGGGGCGAAGGTTGCGCTGACCGGCCGGCGTGTCGCGCCGCTGGAAGAAACTGCGAAGATGATCGGCAGTGGTGCCGTGATTGTGCCGGCGGACCTGACCGATGAAAAGCAGGTCGCCGCCGCGCTTGCCAAGGTGGAAAGCTCCATCGGCGGGCCAGATATTCTGGTGAATAATGCGGGCGTCAATCTTCCCAAGCGCTATCTGCATCAATTGACGCCTGAGGCCATTCGCAGCCTGGTGGATGGCAATCTGACCGCGCCGTTTTTCACCTCGGTCGCGGTGCTGCCGGGCATGAGGAAGCGCGGCGGCGGGCATATCATCCAAATCGCCTCCATGGCGGGGAAGAATATCTCCTTCCTGTCGGGCCCTGGTTATACGGCGGCGAAGCATGGGTTTGTGGCGCTGTCGCAAAGCATCAATCAGGAAAACGGCATTCACAACATCCGTTCCTGCTGCATCTGCCCCGGCGAAGTCGCGACCGATATTCTGAAGAACCGGCCTGAACCCGTGCCGCAGGAAGATATTGAACGCCTGCTGCAACCCGAAGACCTGGCGGCCATGGCGCTGTTTGTGGCGACCATGCCAGAGCGGGCCAATATCACCGAAATGCTGGTGACGCCGACCTATATGCGCCTGCTGGCGCCACAGGCGAAGAAGATCGCCGCCATGTAGTTGCGCCGCGCCGGGCAATGCTCTCGGCGCGCTTTTCCTTTCTGCGGAGTTCCTTTCATGGGCAGCACCCCTCCCGTCATGATCAATGCCGAGGCGCTTGATGCGCTGGTCGCCAATGTGTTTCAGGCCGCGGGCTGTGATGGCCCGGAAAGCCGGCGTATCAGCCGCCATTTGGTGGATGCGAATCTGGCCGGGCATGACAGCCATGGTGTGGTGCGCGTGCCGCGTTATGTGGAATGGCTGGAAGCGGGCTATGTGCTGAAGGGCCAGACCGCCGACGTGGTGACCGATGGCGGTTCTTTCGCCGTGATTGATGGCAAATGGGGTTTTGGCCAGACCGTGGCACCTCAGGCAGTTGATTTTGGCATCAAGCGCGCGGTGGAAAATGGCGTTTGCATCACCGCACTTCGCAATGCCGGACATATCGGCCGCGTTGGCGCCTATGCCGAACAGGCGATGGAAGAAGGGCTGATTTCGATCCATTTCGTGAATGTGGCGGGCTCCATCCTGGTCGCCCCTTTTGGCGGTGTGGAGCGTCGTTTTTCCACCAACCCGATTTCGATCGGCGTGCCGCTGCCGGGCCGGCCCATCCTGCTGGATTTCGCGACATCACTGGTTGCGGAAGGCAAGGTGCTGGTGGCGTCATCCGGTGGCAAGGCGCTGCCGGAAGGTGCGCTGATTGAAGCCGATGGCCGGCTTTCGACCGACCCGCATACGCTTTACGGGCCCTATGACACGCTCGGCCCGCGCGATGTTTCCAAGGGCACGGGTGCCATTCGCGCTTTTGGTGAACACAAGGGATCGGGTTTGGCCTTCATGTGCGAAATGCTGGCCGGCTGCCTGACCGCGGGCGGCACCAGCGGCCCGGTTTCTGAACGCTCGCGCATCGCCAATGGCATGCTGTCCATTTTCATCTCGCCCAAGCATTTCGGCACCCAGGCGGAGTTTGAGCGCATGGGCCTCGCCTATGCCGCCTGGATTTCGGAAACGCGCCCGGCTGATCCGGAAGCGCCCGTTCTGCTGCCTGGTGAGCCGGAGGCGACACGGCGTGCGGAACGCCTTGCCGATGGTGTGCCGCTGCCGCCCGATACCTGGGCGAATATCCTCGGCACTGCGAAGCGGCTTGGGGTGAATAGCGCGATCTGAAGGGGCTATCAGCCCGCCTCGCCGATGATACGCAGAATATCGGCGCCGTAGCGTTCCACGCGCGAACGCCCCATGCCCGGCACTTCCAGCAAGTCATCGGTTGAGGCTGGGCGCCGCGCAGCGATGCCGGCCAGGGTGCGATCATCCGCCACCACATAGGCCGGCACGGATTGCGCTTGCGCTATGCCACGGCGCCAGCTCCGCAGCGCCTCAAACACCGGATCATCGGAACCAATGCCCGCCACGTCAGGCGCCTTGCGCGCTGGGGCGGGTTTCTTGCCGGCCTGCAAGACATCCTCGCGCAGCATCACCACATCCTCGCCGCGCAGAATGGGGCGCGCGGCTTCGGTGGCCACAAGCTCTCCGTGGTTTTCCACGGCCACATCCAGGGCGCCGCGGCCCACCAATTGCCGCGCCACGCCGCGCCAGGCGGTATCGGGCAGATCCTTGCCCACGCCGAAAGTCGGCAGCTTGTCATGGGAAAACTGCGCGACCTTATCTGTGAGGCGCCCGCGCAGCACATCCACCACATGCATCACGCCAAAGCGCTGACCGGTACGGAGCACGGCCGAGATCATTTTCTGTGCCGCTATAGTGCCATCGAAAAGCCGAGGTGGTCGCAGGCAAATATCGCAATGCCCGCAGGCTTCGCGTTCCGGTTCCTCACCAAAGCAGCGCAGCAATAGCGCACGGCGACAGGTGGCGGCTTCTGCAATCCCCACCATGGCTTCAAGCCGCGCGCGTTCCACGCGCTTTTG
>JADCES010000088.1 GCA_020250005.1 Roseomonas sp. | reverse complement strand
CAGGGCTGTGGTTCCGGCGGGGTCGTCTTGTCATGGTCTCTCCTGTTCACGGCATCATGCCGCTCTCAGGCAGAAAATCCACTTATCCCAGTTGTTCAGCTTCCCCGAGCCAGATCTGAGATAGGTGGTGCCGGTCTGGAATGGCGCAGGCGGTGATGCACGCCGTTCGGTATGCGCCGCTTCCAGCCATTCAGCATCTGTCGGCAAGCGCTTGCCCGCCCAGCGGCAATAGGCTGCGGCCTCGTCAAAGGTGACATGAACTGCGGGCTCAAGCTCATCAGCGGGTTCACCGAAAGGCGTGCGCCAGGTCCAGCCAGGCTTGCGCACCCAGCCCGACTCGAACACTGAACCACCGCCCTGGCGCTCAGCCATGGTAACTATGTCCCTGGCGGCTACAAAGCGGCGAAAGGCAGCGACAGAAACTTCTGTGCGATCAATCGCAATGCGGCCGATCGGCTGCATGTCATCGTCTGCATGGGCGGATGGCGCTGCGATGGTCGCGTAGGCGAGCAGAAGCGCGCGTACAAGAATTCTCATATCCCAAACCGCTTTCAAGCCCACTTCGTGTCAGTATAGGTGTGGGTCATACCTTCGAAGCCCTAACTTATCCCATCAACATACCGTCTCACCCGCCACATTCCAGAAATCCCCTCAGCGACCATAAACTCGCATGGTGTCCGCCCACGAAAGAGGGGTCCATTATTCCTTAGGTTTACCCATCGGTCACCTAGGTCCTCACCAAATTGAATTTGAAGACCACGATAGATGCCCAATAGTAGAGAAACCCGCGTCATTTGCTCCTGCGTAAAAGTTCCCGACCAATGACCATGCCTTATGCGATACCAGGTGCTGAGTGAAACGCCGATCAGTATGGCCGCGCTGGCAGACGGCACACACCAGATCCGTAGTATATTACGGGCACCAATGGCAGCTGAAGGGCTCAGGCGTTTTCTGTCTTCTGGATTATCGAAGAGCCCCTGGATGGATTGGGACGCAGTCGCATCGGCGTTTTCAGAAAACGCAGTCTTTGGGTCGGACATTTCAGATGTTCGCGGTTCATTTTTCCCAAGAGGAGCGGCCCCCGAATTCGTGGGAGCCGCTCGTGAGGAATCAGACTTCCGCGTCGCCAAAGCCAAAGGCTTTCGCGACAATCTGCGGCGCTGGAGGCGTTGGCCAACTTTCAATCTGGCGTAGCCGCTTCCGAATGCCGCTCAACCCGATATCTTCGCTTCGCATCGCGCGTAGATCAGGTTCCGAAAGTACTTTCCGAATCAATTCCCTGACGCCACCGTGCAATACGCGCCCATCGGGTAGCGGCAATGAGATTTGAATGCGCCTCTCTGTTACGTCCAAGAGACGCGCAATAATCTCATCACGCCCTAGTGAAGAAAGTTGATCACCTTCTTCATGGCGCATTTTTTGATAGCGATACGTTACCGTTGCCTTTGGCAAGCCGGTTAGCTTCGCAAAGTCAGCAGCGGATACAACCTCATTTGATTTGGTTGGATGAGGCAATTCGAATGGTGGCAGGCGTCCTGTCTTGACGCCATTATGCCTTGCTGAGCCTGGCAGCCGCCGATCTTCGGTTAGGCAGGCAGAACCAAGACCCGCGCGAGAAGCGCGCCAAAGACGCCCCTTCAACGCTGTGTGAGATATGCAATGCTCCCTCGCTGCTTTCGACAAAGAAAAAAACTCCTTGCCTGCAACCTCAATGGGCGTTGCACGTAGCTGCCTTCTATCTACCCGCTCTTCAAATTCGAAAGCTTGCCGCGGAGTCTGGCCTAACTCGAGCCGCACTCGCACGGTTGGAAATGCCAGCGGCGATTTTCCTTGGCGCATGCGCCACGCATTTACCCTGTTTAGTGCGGCCATAATCGAGGGAAAACGCCGTGCTCTTTGCCCGTCGATGCGTAGGGTAATCGGTCTTCCATTGGCTGGGCCGCCTAAGCTTGCGCCACCAGGTTGCAGATTGAACCCATCGGGCGCCCTTGTTTGCAAGCGCTCGATCCAGTCCTGCTCGAGTTTTCTCGCCTCTCGGGGCGTCGAGCAACCGTCGATCTTAGTTATCTCGAATTCTTCGTGGATCGCAACATTACGCTGGGTAGCTTCCCTGATTGCCGACGCCAATCCACCAGCCCTCAGCTTTTTACTTCTGCGATGCGCATCATATTGATGGAAGCGAAAGCGTGTTTCCAAGCTACGTTGCGTAACACCAACATAGCTTCGGCCATCAGAACGTCTTCGGATTTGATAAATAATGAAGACCTGCTCAGGTGATGGCAGTTGATCGGTTTTGACAAGTTGCAGACGCGCTCTCTTGCGCCTTTTGCCACGGCTATCATCACCATCGCCGCCTCCCGCTGCGGCAACCTTCGGCAGGACGTGCGCGCTGGCTTCCGGAACGGAAACAATCGGGGCATCCGGCCGTCGTGGGTGGCGCCGCGGGAATGGGATGATGCGGCGTTCCGCCGCGGGCAAAATAGAGCTAGGCTCGTGATTAGCCTGAGACATAGGACTGATACTCCTGTGTTTTGGGTTAGGCCGTCGGGGTGTTGGAAGCACCTCGGCGGCCGCCTTTGTGGGATCATTCCCACGCTATTTGGCTGCCACAAACCAGGAATGTTGTCAAGAAAAATATGATAATGGTCTCAATAAATTTTGGCGGCCAACGAGGCAGTAAATTCGTGTACAAAAGTCGGCCCGCTAATGCGCTGGTTTAGATCGATAAAAATGCCCACGGCTTGCTGTTGACGGCGACCAAGCAATTGGAATTCATGAGAATTATGTCTCTTCGGGTGCTCGCTCCCGCGGCGCTCCATCGCCAATCAGGTGAAGATAACTGCGTATTTGTGTACACAGTTCACGGGGCCAACTCGCACTAGCGCCGCAATTCGGGCGGTATCTGAGGTGCCCCTACTCGAAACAGATTAGCCGCTTTTGGTGGATTCGCAGGCCATCAGGCGTTCGCGGTTCGGAAGCAGGAGGGTTTGGTGCACAGCCCAGCGCACGGACCTCAGGACAAATTTTTTTGTCGTCTCAATCATAGGGTCTCCATCCTAGTTGGGGGTTGGAGCATCCGATAAATCCAGCGTGGTTCAGACCACGCGAGGGATGAGTTCACGCGCGGGCTTTGGTTATGAGCTGGCGGAGGTAGGATGGGCCGCCGTCGTCCATAAATAGTACATTGCGCTCCTCAAGGTCAGATTTCGTTGTCGTCCGGGGCAAATTGATCAAATCGTGGAAGCTGGTGATCGACAAGATGAAGGCACTCAAGCTGATGGCTTTGTCGGCCAACTGCGCCTCAATCTGTTTGATTTCACGATACAGGCCGAACTTCGGATCCGACAAATTCAGATTCCTTATTCCCTTTGGATCAACGAATGAAAGCCACTGCTTTCCAGATTCATCGTCAACAAGCCAGAGAAGAAAGTCGGGGTAGAAGTTTCCAGCTAATGCGAAGCCGAGCCCCTTGGCCCGATTATCCGCGTTACGCAGCAGATAAAGGCTTAAACCTCCCAGGGCTTCTTTGCCCGCGGGGGACTCATAAAATGCCTCCAGGTCTTGGACAAACCGGACCTCGCTCGGGTCTCCGATGGCGAGGGGCCGCATCTTCAGGGGGACGATAGCGTCTTTAATCGGCGAGAGCAGGGGATAGTACAAATGCTGGCCGAAGCTGATCGCAACCATATGTGGGGCGTTCCACTTGCTCGCCTCGCCAAGCTTCCCAGATTCGACAATGCCCCTCAGGACCTCGAGCCTCTCCTTGTACTCGAGCCCATCGTCGGTGTTTTCTATTTCGAATTGATACAATTTGATGATCGAACCTGAATCTTCCACGACTGGCGCGACATCATAGAACTGGCCTTCATAGGCGGCTTTTAGGCCCTGGTAGAAGCGATCCGTATAATCAGTAAGCAGCTGCACCATCACTTTCTGCTGGCGCTGCACATCAGCGAACCCTTCCACCTTCAATTCTTCCTGAGGTACGAAAAGCGTGTACCAACCATCATTGCCGAGGCAAAACTCGGCAAGGCGGTTTCGGTCTACCTTCAGGTTGCTCCAGCTTTTCAGCAGCTTATATTCTTGCACGGCATTGAAGACCGTATCCCAATCAAAGCACGCGATTGCCTTCTTGCTCAGCTTACCGCGATAGCGTTTGTCGGGCGCGCTACTTTCTTTGACTGCCGTAGTCGAGAGAGCCTCCACGCGTGGGTAGAGATCCAGCACAACATGAGGCGGCTTAACCTTACCAGCAAACTCCGCTGGAATTTCATAAAGTGTCGGGAAGTGGATACGCTTGAAGCCCTTGATCTGGTTATCCTTGTAACCATCCTTCAGCTTCAGGGTCTTTAATCTGGTGCCAGAAGGTAGGTTGGTCTTTGTCGGGAAATCGAGCGCTATGATCTCATCGCTTGGCGTAATGCCTTCCTCTTTCAGATAATCCTTGAAGGTGGCCATGTAGTTTGCCCGAACGCCGAAGATATTCAGCGCCTCCAGGCGTTCCATATGCGTACCCTTGGGCCTTTCAGCAGGAAGCGAACGCTTGAGCGACATGCCGCGCCCTTTCAGGCGTACGCCGCGACCGAAAAGCTGGATAATCTGGGACCCTTCCCCCTGGCCCATATTAAGCAGGCCCATGGTTGAGACCCGCCAGCTTGACCAGCCTTCAGTAAATTTGCGCGAACCAATAAGGACATTCAGCTTGCTGTCCTTGTTGTTGATTGTTCCAAAAAGCCCCGTACCGAAGTCATCGGCTTCGGTGTCAAAGTCAGTGCTGTCTTCCGCGTTCTTGAAGAAGCCTGAATCGTCGCCGATGTTGATCAGACCGAATGGATCGAAGGCCCCCACCCGCAGGGCAAGCTCTCCCTTGCTGTTGCGCAGGTTCACCAGCTTCAGCCGCTGCCGAGCATCCGCGTTGAACAGCCGCTTCAGAATATCGTCATAGATCGTAAGCGCGTCTCGCTGAATAAGGGGCGTAAAGCGCCCCGCAAAGATATCGTTGCCCTTCGAATCCAATAGTCGGGCCTTGTCCGCCACAAGGTCCGCAATCCAGGTGGTGGCTTCCTTTGGATGGTTTAGGAACCAAGCCAGAAATCTGATAACTTCAAGGATATCACTATCCTCGCCCGCAACGGTATTGCCGACAAACACCCAGAGGGGTTTCTCGATATTGAAATCCCTGATCTTGTCGCGGTGCGAATCCCAAAGCCAGAGCTGCTGATAGAAGCTGAGCAGGCAGGCCGTGAAATACAGATCCCCATCCTTGTCATAACCTTTGTCGTCAAGGTTCAGGATCAGGGACTCCTTCCCGTAACCATCGGCGTAGAAATACTTATAGCTGTAATCAATCAGCACGGCCTTGGCATAAGCTTCCCGGATGCCATCAATCCGGGCGCGGGCGCGTTCTTCTGTTGTCAGCTGCAGTTGTGCGCGTTCCGTGGAATCCAGCTGCTTCAGAGTCTTGTCAAAAAGGCGCCTTGCCTTGGCCTTCAGGATATCATCCTCGGCCTTGGCGACAGTGGAGCCCTTGGCCACGGACTGGCTGAAGGTGGCGCTATATTCAAAGGCAAAGCCACCCTTCACCAGCGCAGCACGCCGCGCCATCCAGACGCCGCCCGCGCTGCCTGTGCCGCGGTGACCTTCGTCAACCAGGACAAGGTTGTTCCCTTCAAAGGCCTCGGTCGAAACGGTCTTTTCGCCCATCTCATTGGCCAGCTTCGTGACCTCGATCACATCCACCCAACCCTTGAACAGCGAACCGGCCTGGTTTTTGTCAAAGGCATGGGCGTTGATGCCGGATTGATGGAATTCATCCAGATGCTGGCGCGACAGACCTTCATTTGGTGTCAGCAGGATGATCCTGTCGGGGAATAGATTCGGATTTCCCGCCTGGAAGTAGTGCAGGTATTGTAGGATGTTGATGTGCAGGATTAGCGTTTTGCCGCTGCCTGTGGCGTTCCAGAAGGCCAGCTTGTTCAGGTCTTCGGCGGTGTAGTCCTTGAACGGTTCGGCCCCATCCTCTGCCCGGTAGGCCGTCATTTGTTGATTCAAACCATCCAGTAGGTCCTGCCGATGGTTGAAATACCAGTCGAGGTAGATTTCCGTGAACAGAAGGGAGAGGTATTGGAAGTATTTCATCGTCAGCACTTCGCCGGTGGCGGCGTTGCGGCGATGGGTGATCTTCTGCCAATGCCCTACGATGTTAAGGTCATAACGACGCAGATCGGCCTCATTGATCCGATCCATGTTGAAAAGGCTGCGCGTCAGTTCATGGAAGAATTTTGTCTGGCCGTCATCGTCAATGCCTTCGTGCCGGTCTTCGCCTAAACGAGATTTCAGCGTCATCAGGCCGTCGCCGTGGAAATGGCTTAGCATCCATCGGTTCAATACCAATTCCTGATGGAAGGTGCGCTTTTTCTTCGGGGCGCGCGCCATTAGACATCATCCACATTGAACATTGCATCCAGGAAGGCGGGTTCGATCTGGCGCAGCATCAGCTTCTTCACCAGACTGCCTTCCTCCTCAGTAGTTTCCACTACGGAGGGGATGTTGTGGTCGCCATTGATGTAGACCACATCAAATTCGCTGTCGGCCGGGTTTATCTTCAGCTTGTCGCAGAGACGCGTGAGTTCTTCGTAACCGAGTTTCTCACAGTCGCGCCAAAGGATCAGGGTTTTTTCGCCGGTCGGCAGCCAGCCTTCTACCGTCACGAAGCCCTGCCTGGCCTGGATATCAATATGGCGAACAGTGAGGCCGATTAGATAGTTGAAGGTTTCGACCAGATCCACCTTGCGCTCTTCCCAGGCACCGGCGCTGTCAATGGCGATTTTGAGCGTATAGTCAAAGGGCTTCTGGAAATCTGAGACAGACAGAAGCGAACCCTTCGCCTCAACATCCAGCATATAACGCATCAGGTAATCATCGCGGGCGGCTTCGCTGAGTTCATTGAGCAGATTAGCCTGCGCGTCTGATCGTTTCAGCTCGAGGTTGTTCAGACTATCCTCATAGCCCTCGATCTTGAGTACCTTAAAGGCATGGCTGATCCCTGTTTCGGGAGCGGTTGGTTTACCTTCGGACCAATCAGCGGAATAGACAACCTTCATCATGCGCGGTTTCAGCACAGTATCGAAGTAGTCGCCTTGTTCAACCAGAATGTAACGTCGTTTCTCAGAGGAATTGCGGGCCAAGTGCAGGATAGCATGGCCGGTTGTCCCAGTACCCGCAAAATGGTCAACGATGATTTCTCTGTCTGTCTCGAATGCCTTTAAGAAACGAGATGACAGCTCGTAGTCCTTTGGGTTGGTGAACGCCTTACCACCAAACAGACTGGCAAGTGTTTTGCTCGCCACACGACCATCCCGATACTTGATGCTTGTAAGGCTCTGAAACTCGGTGTTTTTTAAGTAGGTCTTGTTGTTCGGAACCGTGGTCTCATCGTCTCCAAAATGAACGAGGCCATCCTTAATTCTCTGAAGCATCGTCTCTTCAGGATATCGCCATCCGCTGGACGGTTCTTTGCAAACTCGCCCGGTCATGGGATGAATTACGTCATACCTATACTGTCCGAAGTTTGGCCCTGAAATATTATCTGGGAAGTACACTCCGCGCTCATCCATCCAGCTATAGTGTTTGCTATCCCGTATCGGATTTGAGTCCGGAAACGTTGCGTACCATTTCAGTGCGGCGGCGTGGATGGCCTTCCAATCGGTTCCGTGCTCCTTCCTCAGTTTAGCAAAGGCTGCATATATTTCATCCAAGCCTTCCTTCTTTTCGGTCCAGTTACCTTTGTTTACGTTCTTGTCAACGACAGCCGTCATCAGGTACTCATGCTGCATCGAAACGTAGGACTGGTCGTTCTTGCTAGAGTTCTTCCAGATGATATCCCCAGCACGGTTCTCTTTTCCAAAGACTGCGGAAAGAACCAGCGCAGCATTATAGTGTTCGTTCTCGTCAATATACATCGACAGTATGCCGTCCCGTCGCAATAGATGCATTGCCAGTGTTAGTCGATCAAACAGCATGGCTGCCAGAGCTGGCTCGGGGAATCTGAACAACTGGGATAAGTGGATTTTCTGCCTGAGAGCGGCATGATGCCGTGAACAGGAGAGACCATGACAAGACGATGTTGAATGCCGCTGAGAAGTGACCCGGTTTGGGGTGAAGTTGCTGCTGAGATTTGACCCATGTTCGGACGCTAGCCTCGGCCCTTTGGGCGGGGGCAGCTGGAGTGTTGGACATGGCTTTATTGAGCGTTATCCGGCGTT
>JADCES010000087.1 GCA_020250005.1 Roseomonas sp. | reverse complement strand
TTCAGGAACAGCTCCGCAACCCAGACCCATCGCGAAAGGAAACCACAGCCCACCTGACAGGATCAAAAAACCCCGCATCCCCAAAACCCGGGTCAAATCTGCGTGGCAAACCCGGGTCAGCTCTCGGCGGCATTCAACACGCAGTGGGCGCGCAGGTCATCAGGCGTGATTTCGGTCAGCAAACGGTTCTGCCAGACCGGCTTGAGTTCACGCTCGAATATGGCGCGGCGCATGGCGCGCGTGCTGTCCGCCATGGGCGCGCCCGTCAGCCACTTCTCGCCGAACTCGCCGAAGCTCTTGGCCTCCTTGATCCGGCGCTTCTCCCGCGGCTTCTCGATGGCGGGGGACCGCCCCTCGGCAATCATGCGTTTTGCGTCCAGGCACAATTCGCGAGCCCGGGCGAGCGAGATCCCATCTCGGGCGTACTTGCCAAGATGGACGGTCTCCCGCCTGCCGTTCAGCCGATAGTCGAGCCTGAAGGAGATGCCGCCTGTCGGCGCGACACGCACATACATGCCGTCACGATCCGTCACCTTGTACATTTTGGCTTTTGGTTTCAGGCACTTGAGTGCCGCATCCGTCAACATTGTGGGCCTCCTCGCGGAAAAGTACCGTCACGCGGTTTTTGGAGGCTTTTGACGGGAATATCTGTTTATGTTCAGCGTGTTAGGCTGAAAAAAGTACCGTCATTAGCCTCAGTCGCTATGACGGTACTTTCGATTTTCCGGATGATGAACGGGGGCAGGGTCCGTCAGCGGGCACGACAGACGCGTTTGATGTCCACCGATAGCTCTCGATAGGTTTCGTCTGAAATATTTTTGTTTTTCAGATGGTTACGTCGTATTCCGGCGTAGTTTCGGATACCGTCGGATGGGCAAAAATTATTCCCACTCAATCGTCCCCGGCGGCTTGCTCGTGATGTCGTAAGTCACGCGATTGATCCCGCGCACCTCATTCACAATCCGCGCCGCGACACGATTGAGGAAGCCCATATCAAAGGGATAAACATCCGCCGTCATGCCATCCGTGCTGGTCACGGCACGCAGCGCGCAGGCTTGGTCGTAACTCCGCCCATCACCCATCACGCCCACCGTACGCACAGGCAGCAGCACGGCAAAGGCCTGCCAGATCGCGTCATACAAACCGGCGTTGCGGATTTCTTCCAGGAACACGCTATCCACACGGCGCAGCAGATCGGCCTTTTCGCGCGTCACCTCACCGGGGATGCGAATGGCCAGGCCCGGCCCCGGGAAGGGGTGGCGGCCCACGATTTCTTCCGGGATGCCAAGCTCGCGCCCCAGCGCGCGCACCTCATCCTTGAACAGATCGCGCAAGGGTTCCACCAGCTTCATGCGCATATGTGCCGGCAGGCCGCCCACATTATGGTGCGATTTGATGGTGACAGATGGCCCGCCAGTGGCCGAGACACTTTCAATCACATCCGGATAAAGCGTGCCTTGCGCCAGGAAATCCGCGCCCCCCAGCTTGTTCTGTTCATCCTCGAACACTTCAATGAACAAGCGCCCGATGGTCTTGCGCTTCACCTCCGGGTCCGTCACGCCGGAAAGTTGGCCCAGAAACAAATCCGAAGCGTCACGATGGATCAGCTTGATGTTGAAGCGGTCGCGAAAGGTGCTGACCACCTGTTCGCTTTCATTAGCACGCATCAGCCCATGATCCACGTAAATGCAGGTCAGTTGATCGCCAATCGCCTCATGAATCAGCACGGCAGCGACCGAGCTATCAACACCGCCGGAAAGCCCGCACACCACACGCCCTTGCCCCACCTGGGCACGAATGCGCGCCACCGCTTCCTGGCGGAAGCCGGCCATGGTCCAATCGCCGGCGCAGCCGCACACCCCATGCGTGAAATTCTTGAGCAACGCCGCGCCATGCGGGGTATGCACCACTTCCGGGTGGAACATGGTGCCGTAAAACTGCCGCGCATCATCGGCGATAACGGCGAAGGGCGCGCCCTCGCTGCTCGCGACACTCCGAAAGCCAGGCGGCAGGGCCGTGATACGATCACCATGGCTCATCCACACCTGCTCACGCGCGCCCTTGGCCCAGACGCCGCGCGTGATGGCGCATTCGTCCGTCACCTCCACAAAGGCGCGGCCGAATTCGCGGTGCTCGGAAGGCTCCACCAAGCCCCCAAGCTGCGCCGCAAGCGTTTGCTGCCCGTAACAAATCCCCAGAACCGGGACGCCAAGGGCAAACACGGCATCCGGCGCGCGCGGGCTTTCGCCTTCCGTCACGCTGGCTGGCCCGCCGGATAGAATAATGCCGCGCGGCCCAAAGGCGCGGATGCGTTCTTCGGGCGCGTGATGGAAGGGCCAAACCTCGCAATAAACGCCGGATTCCCGGACGCGGCGGGCGATCAGCTGCGTCACCTGGCTTCCGAAATCGAGGATCAGCACATGATCGTGCCGGGGGGCGGAGTCGTGCGGTTGAGCGGCCATGCGGGCTTGCACCACAAGCCGCGCCTTGGGGCAAGTTAGGGTTTGTTTGGTCGCATTTTCCGAGCCGCCAAGTGGGTCCACTTGGCTTGAAAATGCTTCAAGCCTCCGGCGCCGCCGCGGTTGCGGCCAGCAGCGTATCAATCGGCTCCCACAGCATCGCCACCTGGTCCACCGGCTGGCCGCCCACGCGGGTCTGACCGCGCGCCACCACGCGCCCGCCCAGATGGCGGTAGAACCACTGGGTTGGGTTGTCCTTCAACACCCACACCATGGCCGAACGGCACCCCACCACGCGCAAATGCGCCGCTGCCGCGCGCATCAGCCGCCGCCCGGTGCCACGGTCCCGATAATCCTCATTCAAATAGAGCGTATTGATTTCCCCATCCGCCAGGCCCCCGCGGCGAGACCGCCCGCCAGAGGCAAAGCCGATGATCGTCGCTTCCTCCGGCGCGCTGCCTTCGGGCGCGTCATCACCGGATGCCACCGCGACAAACACGGCATAGCCGCCGCGCCGGTCGAACATGTCACGCTGATAGGCAGCGGCCAGGCGGGTCGCGGAAAGGCCGGCCAGATAGGCATCAGGCAGTATGCCGGCATAGGCGCTGCGCCATACCGCGACATGCAGCGCGCCAATCGCGGCTGCATCGCTGGCACGGGCACGGCGGATCGCGATCATGGCTTTCTTTCCAGTACCGCACAGAAGAATCCATCCGTACCTTGCGCCCCCGGGGAAAGCCGCAACCATGGTCCGGCGCAAGGCTGCGCGACATCAGGGCAGAGC
>JADCES010000086.1 GCA_020250005.1 Roseomonas sp. | reverse complement strand
TCGTCCAATTCGCTATTGGCGACGCGCACTTCGCCCTGCACCAAGTCCGGCACAATGGTTTCCCCTTCAAGCGGCGCCTTGATGCGAATGGCGAAGGGCTTGCCTTCCTGTTCCGGCCCAGGCTCACGCTCCCGCCAGCGGCGGTCATAACGCGGCGGGCGGCCTTCGGCGGCGGCGCGTTCGCGCATTTCGGCCAATTCTTCCGGCGTCGCCCAGCAGCGATAGGCCTTGCCCATGGCCAGCAGCGCTTCGGCGATTTCGCGATGCCGCGCTTCCCGCTGCGCCTGAAACACCGGCGGTTCATCCGGCGAAAGGCCAAGCCATTCCAGGCTGTCCAGGATCTGATCCACCGCTTCCCGGGTGGAGCGTTCGCGGTCCGTATCTTCGATACGCAGCAGGTATTCCCCGCCGTGATGGCGCGCAAAGAGCCAATTGAACAAGGCAGTGCGGGCCCCACCGATATGCAGATAGCCGGTGGGGGAAGGGGCAAAGCGCGTGCGAACCGTCATGGCGTACTCATCATTCTCCTGATGGGCTGCCTTTAAAGCACAAGCGGCGCGGGGGAAATCTGACCCCAAGGCTGGTGCATGATGAAATTCCTGTTTGGTTGTTGGTCGCGGCCCATATAAACTTATGGTTGTGGCCGCCTTGACCCCTTCCCTGCCCCAAAACCCAAGCCTGACCGCGTCGCCTGGCTTGTGGCGGGTCAGGGCGGCCGAGGCTTTTGCTGCAGAACGGCAGCAGCAGGCGCTGTGGCTTCCTGTCGCCATGGGGGCAGGCATCCTGTTTTACTTCAGCCTGCGAAGTGAACCGGATGCAAGGCTGATCTGGCTGGCCCCCGGCTTGATTATCGCCGCGCTGCTTCTTGCGCGCCGCTGGCCCTTTTGCGGCTGGCTTTGCGCTTTGGTTGCGGCAGGCAGCTTTGGTTTTGCCGTGACGCTCTGGCATGCGCAAAGGGCGCCGCCGCCGCTCTCCCCACCGCAACGGGCAGTGATGGTGCAAGGCATTGTGCAAAATGTGCAGGCGCTGCCGCAGGGGCTGCGCGTGACGCTTGCCGAAGCGCGGCTTGGGCCAGAGGCACCGCGCCTGGAACGCAGCATAAGGCTGCGTCTTCGCAATAATGACCCCGCACGGCCAATGCCCGGCGATCTGCTCAGCGTCCGCGCGCTGATCCGCGCCCCGGCAGCGCCGGCCTATCCGGGCGCCTGGGATTTCCAACGCGCGGCGTTTTTCAGCGGCCAGGGCGGGGTTGGCTTCGCCATTGGCGCGGCAGAGGTGACGCCGGGCGCAGGGGACGCCCCGCCCTTTGCCGGCTTGCGCACGGAACTCGAAGCACGGGTTCTTGCGGCCTTGCCCGGCCCCGCCGGGGCGATTTCAGCGGCGCTGCTGACCGGCAGCCAAAGCGCCATTCCAGCGGCTGATCTCAATGCCATGCGCGATTCGGGTCTTGCGCATCTGCTGTCTGTTTCCGGCCTGCATATTGCGATTGTGATGAGCGTGTCCTTCTGGGTGACGCGCCTGCTGGCGGCGCTTTATCGCCCGCTTGCCTTGCGCGTGCCGGGTAAGCTGCTGGCGGGATGTGGCGCCTTGTTGGCGGGCGGCTTCTATATGCTGCTGACCGGCGCGCAGGTGCCCATGCAGCGCAGCTTTGCCATGGCGTGTCTGGTGACGCTGGCCATTCTGGCGGGGCGGAAGGCGATTTCGCTGCGGGGCCTGGCTTGGGCTGCGGCGGTGGTGATGGTCTTCGATCCGGCGTCCCTGCTTGGCCCATCTTTCCAAATGTCCTTCGCGGCGGTGCTGGCCCTGATCGCGGGGTGGGAGGCCGTGCAGCCGCGCCTTGCCGGGCTGCGCGGCCATAAGGGCTGGGCGTGGCGCATCGGCTTTGGTGTGTTTGGGTTGATGATGACCTCGGTGCTGGCGGGTGCGGCGACAGCGCCCTTTGGCCTCGCGCATTTTGGCCGGCTGCAATGGTACGGCGTGGCGGCGAATGCGGTGGCGGTGCCGCTGACGTCCTTCATCATCATGCCCGCCGGGATGTTGGCCGCCCTGCTGATGCCGCTGGGGCTGGAAGGGCCGCCGCTTTGGGTCATGGGGCTTGGGGTTGAAGGCGTTTTATGGGTGGCGCGCATTGTCGCCGCCTGGCCTGGGGCGAAGGAAGCCGCCATGCCGATCCCTGCTTGGGGTCTGGCCATCTTTGCCTTTGGCCTGTGCTGGCTTTGCCTGTGGCGGCGTTGGTGGCGCGCCTTAGGTGTGCTGCCGATGATGCTTGGCCTTGCCAGCGCAGCCTTCGTCCAACCACCCCATATCCTGATTTCCCATGATGCGCGGTTGGTCGGGTTTTTCGCGACCGATACGTTGTTCATCCAACGCCAACAGGGCGCTTCCAACCTGACACGCGATGCCTGGCTCAGGCTTTACGGGGAGGATGCGGCCAAGCCGCTGCCCGCTGAAGGCGCAAGCCCGGACGGGAAGTTAAGCTGCACCGCCGATGGCTGCCTGTTTGATGCGGGTGCGCGCGCCTTTTTCGTCCGCCGCGGCAATGTCATGGCGCAATGCGGCAAGGTTGCCGTGATCATCTCGGCCGAGCCCATCCGGCAGCGCTGCCGGCAGAGCATTCTGGTTGATCGTTTTTCCGTCTGGCGCAACGGCACGCACGCGATCTGGCTTTTGCCATCCGGCGCGCAGGTGATTTCTGATCGCGCCTGGCGCGGTGATCGGCCCTGGGTGCCGCCGCCGCCGCAACCTCGTGCGGCGGCCGAACCGCCGGCGCCGATTGAATAACCCCCTACCTCAGCATCCTGAGCGCCATCACCGCCAGCACCACACCATTCAGCATAAACAACCCTGCCGCCACGCCGCGCATCAGCCGCCCATGGCTTTTGCCAAAGAAGCGCCCGAGCAACGCCACGCCCATCAGCGCCGGCACGGTGCCGGCGACGAAACTTACCATCGCCAGGGCCCCGCCGAGCGCGCTGCCGGTCGCCGCCGCCCCGGCCAGGGCGCCGTAGAGCAGGCCGCAAGGCAGGGCTGAGAGCAGCAAGCCAAGCGCCACCCCACGCAGGCCAGTGGGGGCTGCCAGCAGCGGACCAAGGCGTACTTCCAGGAGGTTCGGCAGGCGCGGCGCGGCCAGGCGCGGCAGCAACGCCGCAAGCCGGGCCGAGGCTTGCGCAAACATCAGCAGCGCCGCGAGCGCGAGCATCCCCGCCAGGACCAACCGCCAGCCGGTGCCCAGGCTCACCGCCCCGACCACCCCGCCGGCGAGCGCACCAAGCAAGCCGTAACCAAGCGCGCGACCTGCATGATACGGCAGCAAGGCCGCCCCAGACAGGCGCCGCAGCATTCCGCCAGACGCTGCCTGATCCGCCACCGCCGCGGATTGGGCCAGCACAAAGGGTCCGCACATGGCAGCGCAATGGCTGGCCCCGCCCGCCAAGCCGGCCAGAAACAACGCGCCCATCACTGCCCAAAGCCCGCCCGGGCCAAGCGCTTCCAGTCCATGCAGACAATTGGCCAGAAACTCCGCCACCGGACCTAACCCGGCGCCTGATCCAGCATGCGGCGCAGCAGCAGCAAATCCGCCCAGGCTTCGCGCTTGGAAGCAGGGCTGCGCAGCAGATAGGCGGGGTGGAGCGTCGGCAGGGCGGGGATGCGCCCAAGGCCCGCGATCTCCACATCATACCAACGGCCACGAAGCCGGGTGATACCCTCCTTGCCGCCGATCAGCCCCTTGGCCGCCACGCCCCCCACCAGCACCAGCCGCTTCGGGCGGATCAACGCCACCTGACGGCGGAGGAAGGGCAGGAACAGTGCCACCTCCGCATCCGTTGGCGTACGATTCCCCGGCGGCCGCCAGGGCAGGATATTGGTGATGTAGAAATTGCTTTCCCGCGAGAGGCCGACGGAGGCGAACATCCGATCCAGCAATTGGCCCGAGGCGCCGACAAAGGGCCGGCCGGCACGGTCTTCATCCGCACCCGGTGCCTCGCCAATCAGCATCAGGCCGGCATCGGTAATGCCCTCACCAAACACCAGATTGGTCGCGGTTTCCTTGAGTGGTGAGCCATCAAAGGCCGCAATGGCTGCCTTCAGCGCCGCCAGATCAGGCGCGGCTGCGGCCAGGGCTTCGGCCCGCGTATTGGCCGGCGGCGCGGCGGCCAGGGCTACCGGGGCAGCGCGGATCGGGCGCGGGGTCGGTTCCGGCGCGGGGCGCGCGGCTTCTGGCGCGCGCGGAGTTGCATCTCGCACCGCCAGGCGATTTGCAGGGCTTTCCAGCAGCGCCTCATCCGCACCCCAATCGCATTGCAGCGCAAGGGCGGCGGCCAGGGCGGATGTGTCTTGCTCCATCCACTACATATCGGCCCTGAGCGGGGTTCCGTGCAACCCGCGGCTTCGCTACATGGGTGAATCAGCGCCTGATCCGCGTAGGTGGCATCACCGAAGCGGTGGATCAGTCGCTCAAATCACGCCGGATCATGATCCGTGAAAACGGGTCATGATCCGGCCATGAGGAAAGGCGTGGCGTGATGTCCGAAGAACGGGAAGCGATGGAATTTGATGTGCTGATCGTGGGCGGTGGGCCTTCGGGCCTCGCCGCCGCCATCCGCCTGAAACAATTGGCGCCCGATCTGGCGGTTTGCCTGATTGAAAAGGGCAGCGAGATCGGCGCGCATATCCTCTCGGGCGCCGTGCTGGAACCGCGTGCGCTGGATGAGCTTATTCCCGATTGGCGCGATGATCCGCCGGCACTCGCGACACCTGCCGGTGATGACCGTTTCATGTTCCTGACGGAAACCAAGGCCTTCAAGCTGCCAACGCCGCCGGCGATGAATAATCACGGCAATTACATTGTCTCGCTTGGCAATGTCTGCCGCTGGCTTGGCGCCAAGGCGGAGGCGCTTGGCGTTGAAATCTATCCGGGCTTCGCCGCTTCCGAGACGATTATTGAAGATGGCCAGGTGCGCGGCGTGGTGGCCGGCGTAATGGGCATTACGAAGGATGGGGAAAAGGGGCCGAATTATCAGCCGGGGATGGAACTCCGCGCCAGTTACACGCTGTTTGCCGAGGGCTGCCGTGGGTCGCTCACGAAAAAGCTTTTCGAGACCTTCAATCTGCGCGATGGCGTGGCACCGCAGACCTATGGTTTGGGCATCAAGGAATTATGGGAAATCCCGAAGGAAAAGCATCAGCCGGGCCTGATTTGGCATAGTGTGGGCTGGCCCTTGAACACCGATACCTATGGTGGGTCCTGGCTTTATATGCTGGGCGATAATCTGGTCAGCATCGGCTTTGTTGTCGGGTTGGACTATCAAAATCCCTGGCTATCACCCTTTGAGGAATTCCAGCGCTTCAAGCAGCACCCGGCAGTGCGCGCCATGCTGGAAGGCGGCAAGCGCATTGCCTATGGCGCGCGCGCGCTGAATGAAGGTGGTTTCCAGGCGATTCCGAAGCTGGTTTTCCCCGGCGGTGCCATCATTGGTGATTCGGCCGGTTTCCTGAATGTGCCGAAGATCAAGGGCACGCATACGGCGATGAAATCCGGTATGATCGCGGCCGAGGCTTTGGCGGCGGCTTGCGCTTCCGAAAATCGTGCGCCGGTCTTGAACGCCTATCCGGAAATGCTGCGTCATTCCTGGATTTGGCCGGAATTGGAAGCGGTGCGGAATATCCGCCCCGGCTTTGCGAAATTCGGCTTCTGGGGCGGCATGATCAATGCTGCGATTGAAACCTACATCACGCGCGGCAAATCGCCCTGGACGCTTTCGCATCACGAAGATCACGCGGTACTGAAGAAGGGATCGGAGGCACCGAAGATCACCTACCCGAAACCTGATGGCGTTTATTCCTTCGATCGGCTGTCTTCCGTATTCCTGGCGAATACCAATCATGAGGAGGACCAGCCCGCGCATTTGAAGCTGCGCGACCCTGGGCTTTGGAAGGGCGTGAATTGGGAAATCTTTGGCAGCCCCGAAAGCCGCTATTGCCCCGCCGGGGTTTATGAGGCGGTTGGCGTGGAAGAAGGCCAGCCGCGTTTAGTGATCAATGCGCAGAATTGCGTGCATTGCAAAACCTGCGACATCAAGGACCCGACGCAGAATATTGATTGGTGCACGCCGGAAGGCAGCGGCGGGCCGAATTACATTGGCGGCATGTGAAAACGCCAGATCAGGACAGGAAAAACACCATGCTCAAAATCCACGGCATCGCCCGTTCCCGCGCCTTTCGCTGCATCTGGGCCGCCGAAGAAGCCGGCCTTGCTTATGAAGTGATTCCGCTTGGCTTCGCGCCCGGCTTCAAGCTGGAACGCCCGCTTGCCATCAACCCGAACAACAAGATCCCTGCTTTGGAAGATGGCGATCTGGTGCTGTTCGAAAGCCTGGCGATCAATCTGCATATCGCGGGCAAGGTGGGTGCGCCCTTGATGCCCACCGGCAATGATGCCTCGCGCGCCTTGCAATGGACGCTTTGGGCGGCGACCGAAATTGAGCCGCATGTCATGCGCTGGGCCTATAACACCTTCCTTCGCGCGCCCGCGGACCGCATTGCGGCCGAGGCCGCACTTGGCAAGGAAGCCACCGATCAGCGGCTTGCGGTATTGGAATCGGAGCTTGCGACGCGGGATTATCTGGTTGGCAATGGCTTCACCATCGCCGATCTCAACCTTGCTTCGGTGCTCTATGGCTCCTTCGTGAATGGGTATGACTTCAGCGCCTTTCCGAAGGTGAAGGCTTGGCTTGCGCGCTGCCTGGAACGCCCGGCGGCCAAGCGCGCGCGGGCACAACGCGAAGGCTAAGGCTTAACGCCCACATTCGGGAGGAATGAAGATGATCCATCGTCGTCTATTGCTGGCGGCACCCATGCTGGCCATGCCGGCTTTGGCCCGCGCGCAAGCCTGGCCGTCACGCCCGGTGCGCATTGTGCTGGCCTATCCTCCGGGAGGGTCCACCGATGTGCTGGCGCGCACCCTTTCCGCCGCTTTGCAGGAAGCCATCCCGGGCAGCACCTTTGTGGTGGATAATCGCCCGGGCGGCGCCGCGGTGGTTGGGACGCATGCGGTGGCCCAAGCGGCGGCCGATGGCTATACGCTGGCGCTGGGCAATAACCAGACCCATGCGGCGAATGCTGCCATGCTGCCCTCCCTACCCTTTGACCCGATCGCGGATTTCGCGCCCATCGCCAAGCTTGCCACTGTGCATCACGCCTTGGTGGTGCCGGCCAATGGTGCCAGGACCTTGGCTGAACTGGCCGCGAAGGGCCGCAATGGCGGCAAGGTGACCTACGCATCTTCCGGCGCCGGTTCCGCCAGCCATGTGATTGCCGAGACCTTCGCGCGGCGGGAGCGTTTGGATGCCACCCATGTGCCCTATCGCGGCGGCGCCCAGGCCACCACGGATACGGTTGCGGGTGTTGTGGATTTCTTTGTCTCGACCTGGCCGCAAGTGGTTGCCTTGGTGCGCGAAGGGCGGCTGCGCGCGCTTGGCATTGGCGCCCCGGCGCGCCTGCCCGAAGCAGCGGATGTGCCGACCTTCGCGGAACTGAACGCGCCTGATCTGGCGGTGGATGCCTGGTTCGGGCTTTGGGCGCCGGCCCGCACCGCGCCTGAGATTATCACGCGGCTATCTGACCTTTTGCTGCGAATCTTGGCTGAACCCACCATGCGCGAAAGACTGCAAAGCCAAGGTTTTGTTGCCGCACCCATGGCATCAGCGCCTTTTGCTGAATTCCAGAAGGCAGAACTGGCGCGCTGGCGGGCGCTGGTGGAATTGACTGGGATCAGGCTTTCCGGCTGAGCCGTTTTGTTCCCACCCCGTAAATGAAAAGGGGCGCCTTGCGGCGCCCCAAATCTTTCCCGATACGCGTATCCCCGAATTAGCGGAGGATGATTTCCACGCGGCGGTTCTGCGGTTCACGCACACCATCGGCCGTCGGCACGAGGTTGTTTTCCTCACCAAAGCCGCGCGTGACGATTTCGTTGCGCGGCACACCGCGGCGCACGAGCTCAGCCGCCACCGCATTGGCGCGACGGATCGAAAGCTGCATGTTGTAATCCGCCGGGCCAGAACGGTCCGTGAAGCCATTCACTTCAATGCGGGTCACACCAGCGCCGCGCGCAGAAGCGGCTTCACCGATGATCTGGCGAGCGCGATCCGTAAGGTCAGCCTTGCTCCAGTCAAAGAACACCAGGAAGGTGCGGGCCGCAGCAACAGGCGCGGCAGCGGCCACAGCCGGGCCGGCATTGAAGGCATAACGCAGGCCAACAAGCAGGGAGTGGTTCACATTGTCAACATCAAAGGTCGTTCTGGGAGAACCGACCAAGTTCGAGGTGATCTCATGACCAGCCGTCATCATGAAGCGATAT
>JADCES010000085.1 GCA_020250005.1 Roseomonas sp. | reverse complement strand
GCGCGTGGCGGTCGCCTAACACAGCTTCACGAAACCGGTTCTGCCTTATCCGCATTGGGGAAGAAAAGCTGTTCCCCATTGATGCGATAGGAAGCAATCGCGGCCTGCCCGGCGGCTGAGAGCAGCCAATCAATGAAGCGCTGCCCATCAGCCGCCTTCACATGCGGATGGCGCTGGGCGTTCATCAGCATAACGCCATATTGATTAAACAGCCGCGTATCACCTTCAATCAAAATCCGCTGATCCTGCCGATTACGAAAGCTCAGCCAGGTGCCGCGATCCGCCAGGATATAAGCGCCCTGCGCGGCGGCGGTATTCAACGACGGGCCCATGCCTTGCCCCACTTCGCGATACCATTGCCCGCGCCCGGTGGCGGGGTCCACGCCGGCCAATTGCCATAAGCGAAGCTCCGCCGCATGGGTGCCGCTGCGATCGCCACGGCTGATGAAGGGTGCGCGCGCGGCGGCGATGCGGCGTAGCGCTTCAGCCGTATCGCCCAGCCCGGCGATGCGCGCAGGGTCGGCGGTGGGGCCGGTGATCACAAAATCATTGAACATCACATGCCGCCGCGGTCCGCCAAAACCTTCCGCGACAAAGCGTTCTTCGGCTGCGCGATCATGCACAAAGACAACATCCGCATCCCCGCGACGGCCCACATCCAAGGCCTGGCCTGTGCCCAGCGCCACCACGCGCACGGCAATGCCGGTTTCGCGGGTGAAGATCGGCAGGATATGGCCGAACAGGCCGGATTGTTCCGTGCTGGTGGTGGAAGCAACGGTAATGCTGCGCTCCTGCGCCATGGCCGGCAGCGCAACAGCCGCAAGCAACATCGGCAAAATGCCGCGCCGAAAAATACCCATCATATTTCGTTTCCTTTCTTTCAAACCCATCACCACACCAATTCGCCGCGCAGAAACGCACGCGCGGTGGCTGAAGCTGGCTGCTCGAAAAACGCCTCAGCCAGCGCCTGTTCCAGCACGCTGCCGCGATGCAGAAACACCACATCCCCCGCAAGGCGCCGCGCCTGCGCCAGATCATGCGTGGTCATGACAATCTTGGTGCCGCGCGCGGAAAGCTTCAGCACAATCTCCTCCACCGCACGCGTCGCGGCGGGGTCCAGGCTTGCTGAAGGCTCATCCAGAAACAGCAATTCCGGCTGTAGCGCAGCGGCGCGCGCCAACGCCAAGCGTTGCTGCTGGCCCACGGAAAGCTTGCGCGCTGGATCAGCCGCGCGATCAGCAAGCCCAACCAGCGCCAGCGCTTCCTCGGCACGCGCGTCACGGTCCTCCCGCGCCACACCGGCCAAAGCCATGGGATAAAGCGTATTGGCCAGCACAGACCGGCGCAGCAGCACTGGGCGCTGAAACACCATCGCCTGGCGCCGCGCAGCATGTTCGGTTGGCATGGCCCAGAAGGCCCGTCCGGCCGAGGGCTTCAGCAAGCCATGCAGCAAGCGCAGCAGCACACTTTTTCCGGCACCATTCGCGCCAATCAGCATGGTCGGCGGGCCAGCGGTAATCTTCAGCGAAATATCGCGCAGAATCTCGACATCGCCGGCGCTGAAGCAAAGCCCTTCGGCGAACAACGGCAGAATGGAATCAGGGGCGCGCATGTCAGCCGGCCCAGCGCGCGGCGATGCCGCGCACCCCCTGCGCCAGCGCATTCACGCCAAGCACAATCGCCATCAGCACCAACCCAAGCGCCAGCGCCAGCGGCAAATCGCCCTTGCTGGTTTCAAGCGCAATCGCAGTGGTCATGACACGAGTGAAGCCTTCGATATTGCCGCCCACCACCATTACCGCGCCCACTTCCGCCGCCGCGCGGCCAAACCCCGCCAGCAGCACTGTCAGCAGCAGAAAGCGCCCATCCCACAAAAGGGTCGGCACCGCGCGCCACGGCCCCGCGCCGAAGGACCGCAGCTGTTCCGCATATTCTTCCCACATGCCTTCCAGCACTTGCCGCGTCAGCGCCGCGAGGATGGGCGTGATCAGTACGGCCTGAGCCATGATCATGGCGCCCGGCGTGAACAACAGGCCGAAGGACCCAAGCGGGCCGGAACGCGACAGCAATAAATAAATCAGCAGACCCACCACCACCGGCGGCAGCCCCATCAACGCATTGATCAGCGTGATCACACTGCCCCGCCCCGGAAACCGCGCCACCGCCAAAAGTGCGCCCATCGGCAGGCCGATGAGCGCCGCGAGCAGCAAGGCCGCCAGGCTGACGCGCAAGGATAGCGCCACAATGGCCAGCACCGCCGGATCCAGGGAGAGGATCAGGCCAAAGGCTGTCGTGAATGCGCTGGCAAGGTCTTGCACCTTATCTCCCCGTTACCGGGCTTAGATGCGGATGGATGAGAGCTGCGTCAATTCGCGATTGCGCTTGACTGCCTGCCGGTTTTTGCCGATTTTTGCCAGCAAATGCCGGATGTCTTGACGCTCAAGGAAGCCGCGCGCTTCCTCCGCCTCTCCGAACGCTCGCTCTATGAGCTCGCCCGCGCGCAAAAGCTTCCCGCGGCGCAGCTTGGCGGCAAATGGCTTTTCCCGCGCCGGCAGCTTGAACGCTGGCTTGCCGCACAGGCCGATGCCGCCGCCGCGCAACGGCTGGACCCGCCGCCGATCCTCGCCGGCAGCCATGACCCTTTGCTCGATTGGGCGGCGCGGCAATCCGGCTGCGGCTTGGCCTTGCGTGGCGGCGGCAGCCTGGATGGGCTGATCGCGCTCGCCGAGGGCGAGGCTTTGGTCGCCGCCAGCCATTTGCTCGACCCCGATAGCCATAGCTTCAACGAACCGGCGGCGCGTGAGTTTCTGGCAGGGCGCGGCTTTGTCGGCATTATTTGGGCCTGGCGAGAGCAGGGCCTGATCCTGCCGCCAGGCAATCCCGCGGGGCTGGCGGGCATTACGGATCTGGCGCGGCCTGGCTTGCGCGTGGCCGGGCGGCAGCCGCGCGCCGGCAGCCATGTGTTGCTCACGCATTTGCTGTCCGAAGCCGGCTTGCGGCTGGATCAGATCGCCTTCCTGCCCAACCCCGCCCTTTCGGAAGATGAGGTCGCGGCGAGTGTTGCCGAAGGCCGCGCCGATGCAGGTTTTGGCATCCGGGCCGAGGCCGCGGCGCGCGGCCTGACGTTTCTGCCGCTATTTCGCGAACGTTTTGACTTGGTAATGGACCGCCGCCACTTCTTCGGCGATCCCGTGCAAAAGCTCTTGGCCTTCACGCGGAGTGAGGTTTTCGCCACCCGCGCCGCGCGGCTTGGCGGTTATGATCTTGCCGCGCTTGGGAGCGTTGCCTTCAACGCCTGACCTGGCGCTTATTCCAGCGTAATCCCCGCATAGCCCGCAGCCGCCATATCATTCGCCCAGGCACGGTAGGCCGGCGCACTGCCGGTATAGCGCGCCACAATGCGCTTCTGCTTGCCGGCGACATTCAGATTGACGCCGGTCATCCAGGAATCAACCTCCATGGAAAGCAGGCCCTTGGCCAATTCCATGACGTGATCCATCCATTTTTCCATCGCCGCATCGGTTGCTTCCACGCGCGTGATGCCCTTGGCTTGCGCGTAAGCCAGCAGATCGCTCACCCATTCCACATTGAATTCGATGGAACGCGGAATATTGCCAAGCGCGGTATGTGGCCCAAGCAGCATGAACATATTCGGCATGCCCCTTTGCAACATGCCAACCAGGGATGTCGCGCCATCCTTCCAGATATCTTTCAGCGTCACGCCATCCGCGCCCTGAAATTCAATCCGGTCAAAGGCACCGCGCAAGGCATCAAAACCGGTGGCATAGACAATGATATCGAATTCATATTCGGCTTCGCTGGTCTTGATGCCGGTTGGCGTAATGCGCTCAATGGGTGTTGCCTTGCTATCCACCAGCGTCACATTCGGCTGATTGTAGCATTCATAATAGAAGGTTTCCAACGGCACGCGCCTGGTGCCGAAGCCATGATTCTTCGGAATCAGCATCTCCGCCACTTTTGGGTCCTTCACGCGCTGACGGATCTGGCTCGCGACGAAGCGCGACACTTCCTCATTCGCCGCGCGATTGGTCAGCAAATCCTTGAAATTGCCGACCCAGATCCCGAAGCCCTTTTCGGAATAGAGCTTTTCCAGAAACGCCTCGCGCTCCTCGGCCGAGACATCAAAGGTATTGCGCGGATCAGGCGTATGCAGGAAGCAGGAAAAGGTTTCCTGGCAGCGCTTGAAAATCTCATCATAGCGGGCGCGGATTTCCGCCATTTCCTCGGCGCTGATCTTGCCATTATGCAAGGGCGCGCACCAATTGGGCGTGCGCTGAAACACCACAAGCTGCTTCGCCGTTTTCGCCACTTCCTGAATGGTCTGCACGCCCGATGCGCCAGTGCCGATCACCGCCACGCGCTTGCCGGTGAAATCCACCTTTTCCTTGGGCCAAAGACCTGTATGGAAGGATTGGCCGTTGAAATCAGCAATTCCTGGAAATTGCGGCATGGTCGGCGCGGAAAGTGCGCCAATCGCCGTGATCAGGAAGCGGCTTTTATGTGCGCTCCCATCTTCCAATGTGACGGTCCAGCTTCGCGTTGCCTCATCCCAGCGCGCCTCCTTCACGCGGGCAGAGAATTGGATATCCCGGCGCAGATCGTATTTGTCGGCAACCAGATTCAGATAGCGTTCCGTTTCCGGCTGCGGCGCGAAATGCTCAGTCCAGTGCCATTCCTTGAGCAAATCCTTGTCGAAGGAATAGCCATAGGAATAGCTTTCCGAATCGAAGCGGCAGCCGGGATAGCGGTTCCAATACCAGGTGCCACCCACGCCTGTGCCGGCTTCAAACACGCGTGCCTTCATGCCCAATTGGCGTAGCCGGATCAGCTGATAAAGCCCGGACATGCCCGCACCGATCACAATGGCATCGTAATCGAGCCCCTTGTCGCTGCCCTTCGCCCTGGTCGCTTCCATCACTGCGCTCATCCTGGTAACTCCCAACCTTTCCGGGTCACACTGACCCCTGTCTCGCCATACTTGCGCAAATACTCAAAAAACCAAACAGTGCCGAGCCTGCCCAAATGGCCTGATCGTGATTTGATCAGGATCAGAAGCCACGCAAAACAGGGCCTGAGCCGCGGGAAATGCCGGTAATGTCACGCCGCCAGCCGCGCCCGCGCATCCGCCCGCAGCATATCAGCGCCCTTTTCCGCAATCATGATGGTGGGCGCATTGGTATTGGTGGAAGTCACGGCAGGCATGACCGAGGCATCAATCACCCGCAGCCCTTCCAGCCCATGCACACGGAGCCTTTCATCCACCACCGACATCACATCCGGCCCCATGCGGCAGGAACAGGAAGCGTGGAACACCGTACTGCCCACTTGCCGCGCATAATGCAGCCACTCCTCATCTGTTTGCACTTCCGGCCCGGGCATGGATTCAGCGACCATATAGCGTTGCAGCGCTGGCTTGCTGAACCATTCACGCATCAGGCGTAGCCCCGCGACAATGCTGCGCTGGTCGCGATCTTCTGCCAGATAATTCGGGTTGATGATGGGCTGTTCGCGCGGATCAGCACTGCGGGCTGCAATGAAGCCGCGGCTTTCAGGGCGCATCTGCCAAACGCCGGCGGTCATGCCGGGCTTGGTATCCAAAACCCGTGTCGCACCCGGAGCATAGCTCGCGGAAGCAAACAGCGCCTGCATATCGGGCGTCGCACTTTCCGGCAAAGCCTTGAAGGACGCGGCGAGAAGTGATGCCGCATAGGTCAGCACGCCGCGCCCAAGGACGGCGAATTTCAGCACTTCACCGGCCAACCGCAAGCCGCGCGTGCGTTCATTCAGGGTGGCCACGTCCTTCACCACCGCCTGTACGCGCACCAGGAAATGATCCTGAAAATTACGCCCCACGCCCCGCAATTCATGCAGTACGGGAATGCCAAGCCCGTTGAGATGCTCAGGATCCCCCACGCCAGAAAGCTGCAGGATATGCGGCGAACCAATCGCGCCGGCGGAGAGGATCACCTCCACCGCCGCATCGGCGCGTTCCGTGACACCGGCGCGGAAAAACTCGACACCGACCGCGCGCTTGCCTTCAAAGACCACGCGATGCACCAGCGCATTCGTCACCACGCGCAGATTGGGCCGCCCCATGGCCGGGCGCAGATAGGATCGCGCCGCACTCGCGCGGAAGCGTCCGCCGCGGGTTTGCTGCACCCAACCGATATGATCGCCAAGCCCATGCGGCAGATCATTCAAATCATCGCGATAGGCCCAGCCCATTTGCTGGCCGGCTTCAATCGCTGCCTGACACAATTCCGGTTGGTCCCGCGATGGTGAGGTGTAAAGGTAACCATCCTTGCCATGCGTAGCCTTATCCGGCCCCTGCCATTTCTCGGATTTGTTGAAATAGGGCAGCACATCGCCTGAAGACCAGCCGCGATTTCCAAGCTGCGCCCAGTGATCATAATCTTCCGGCTGGGACCTGATATAGATCATGCCATTGATCGAACTCGATCCACCCAGCACGCGCCCGCGCGGATAATTGATTTCGCGCCCATTCAAGCCGGAATCGCGATCCGCCTTGAAGCCCCAAGTCAGCGTTGGGTGATCGAGCAATTTCATATAGCCGGCCGGAATATGGATCAGCGGATTCCAATCCTTGCCGCCGGCTTCAATCAGCAACACCTGGTTGCCCGGGTCCTCAGACAGGCGATTGGCGAGCACGCAGCCCGCCGAACCACCACCCACAATCACATAATCAGCCTTCATGGCGCTTCCCCTATTTCTTGTTTCGCTTCAATCGAAGCGCAAATCCCACCCGAGCCACTCACACACCGCGCGCCCCATCACCCATCCCAAATCCTCGCCCTTCAGCCAGGGCAATTCCTCGGTGAAGAGGGTCACGCATTGGCGGTAGCTGCACGGCATCCGGGTGATATCCGTGCCCCAGAAAAAGCGCTTCGGCCCGAAGGCATCAAAAATCCGCTGCAAGCCATCATGGACATTGCGATAAGGATAGGCTTGCGTTGAATAATGCGGCGCACCTGTTGCTTTCACCGCGACATTCGGCAGCTTCGCCAACGCCACTAATTCATCAAGTTTGGCGAAGGCCGCTTCATCCTGGCCCGTCCGCACCAGGCCGCAATGATCCAGGATCATTTTGAGATTTGGATGCGCTTCCGCAATTTGGCGAAATTCCTTGAGGAAAAGGCCACCCATGCAGGCGACCGGCAAGCCTTCTTTCTCCGCCGCCGGCCACAGCCAATCCAGCGTACCATCCCGCAGCCACACCTGTTCTTCCGGATGCAGCAAGGCCCAGCGCAGGCCGAGCATGCCTGGCTGCTTCTTCCAGCCATGAATCAAATGCCGCAAATCCGGACGTGTCGGCGAAAACTGCCCCATCACCGCGAAGCGTTCCGGGTATTTCTGCGCGGCCTCCACCGCCATGGCGTTTGAATCCGGATCCCAGCTTGCCGGCGGATGGATCAGGGCCGCATGCACACCGGCCTCATCCATTTCACGCAAGGCTTCCTCTGCCGTGAAGGATGAAACCTTGCGATGCAGGCCGGAAGGTATGCCTTTGAACCAAATGTGAATCTGCGCATCAACGATTTTCATGCAACGCACTCCATCATTGCGCGATGAAGCCGCCATCAATCACCAACTCCGTCCCCGTGATGAAGGAAGCCTCATCGGACGCAAGGAACAGCACACCATAGGCAACCTCAATCGGCTCCCCCAGCCGGCGCAGCGGCGTCAGCGGAATCTTCGCCGCGCGCCCCGGCCCATTCGTGCCGCCCAACATCGGCGGCAGATAACCAGGATGGACTGAATTGACGCGCACCCCCTGCGGCCCCCAGCGCACGGCAGCATTTTTCGTAAGCAACCGCACCGCGCCCTTGGAGGCGGAATAGCCCGGATGCCCTTCCGCACTGCTGACAAACCCCATGATGGAGGAGATATTGACAATCGAGCCCTTGCCCTGCCCCGCCATCACCTGCCCCACCAAGGTCGTGCCCAGAAACACACCCGTCGCATTGATGGACATAAGCTGATTCCAACCTTCCAGTGACAGCATATCGCCAACCGCGCTGCCGCTGATCCCGGCATTATTCACCAGCACATCAATGCGCCCGTAATCGGCAAGCGTGTTTTCGATCAGCCGCTTCCAATCCGCTTCCTGCGCCACATCCATGGCGACAAAGCTCGCCCGTCCTTGGCTTGAAGTAATATCGGCCGCCAGCGCCTCCCCGAGATCAGCGCGGCGATCAGCGATGATCACCACCGCGCCTTCCTTAGCAAATAGCCGCGCCTCGGCTTCGCCCATGCCATGCGCGCCACCGGTGATGATCGCAACCTTGTCCTTCAACCGCATAACCGAATCCTCCTATTTTTATGCCCGTTGATACCAGGCCTTGCTTCGCATCACGATTGCCACGACGGAAAGCATGACCGGCACTTCCACCAGCACGCCGACCACGGTGGCCAAGGCCGCACCGGAATCGAAGCAGAAAAGGCTGATTGCCGCCGCCACGGCCAATTCGAAAAAATTGCTCGCGCCAATCAGCGCCGATGGCCCCGCCACCGCATGCGCTGATCCGCATTGCCGGTTCAGCCAATAAGCCAGCCCCGCATTGAAATAGACCTGAATGATGATCGGCACTGCGAGCAGCGCAATCACCAAAGGCTGCGCAATGATCTGCGGCCCCTGAAAGCCGAACAGCAGCACCAGCGTCAGCAAAAGCGCCGAAAGCGAAACCGGCCCCAACCGCCGCAACATCTGCGCCAGCGCAGCCTCCCCACCCCGCGCCAACACGCGCCGGCGCCAAAGCTGCGCCACGATTACAGGCAGCAGGATATAGAGCAGCACGGAAAGAAACAGCGTATCCCAAGGCACAATGATGGCGGAAAGCCCCAGCAGAAAACCAACCAGCGGCGCAAAGGCGATGATCATGATGGCATCATTCAACGCCACCTGGCTCAGTGTGAAATTCGGCTCCCCCTCCGATAGATTGGACCAGACAAAGACCATCGCCGTGCAGGGTGCCGCGGCCAGCAGGATCAGCCCCGCGATATAGCTTTCAATCTGCGCTTCCGGCAGCAAGGGCCGAAACAGCCAGCCAATGAAAAACCACCCCAGCAGCACCATGCTGAACGGCTTCACCAGCCAATTGACGCCAACCGTCACCAAAATCCCGCGCCAATGCTTGCCCACTTCTGCGATGGCACCAAAATTTACGCGCAATAGCATCGGAATAATCATCAGCCAGATCAGCAGCGCAACCGGCAGATTGACCTTGGCGAGATTGGCCGCCCCCAAAAGGCGAAACGGTGTCGGCATTACCGCGCCAAGTGCAATGCCCACGATGATGCATAAGGCAACCCAAAGGCTCAGATAGCGCTCAAAAAAGCCAAGCCCCGCTTTTGCCTTATCCATCTGAGTGAAGCCTAACCCGCGCTTTTGACCAGGTTGGGCGATTGCATTTTCACCCCCGCCCATTCCTCATAAAGCTGTGCGACCGAAGTCATATCCGCATCAGGTCCAAAACGGTTCTTCGCGATGCTCAGCATTTCGCGCGCCAGCGC
The DNA here is from genome assembly GCA_020250005.1 of Roseomonas sp. Taxonomy (GTDB): domain Bacteria; phylum Pseudomonadota; class Alphaproteobacteria; order Acetobacterales; family Acetobacteraceae; genus Neoroseomonas. Next base: position 15,969 of record JADCES010000085.1, on the reverse strand, counting down.
CGCCATGGGTGCGGAAAGCCCAAAGGCCGAGAATTCCGCCACCGCCAGGGACAAATCCTTGGACACGATGGCATTGCTCGCGCCGCCGGAAAACTTCCCCGTCAAAACGGCGCGCGGGAATTTGGTCACCGTGGAGCTATTCCGCCCCGTGCTGGCATTGATCACATCGCACATCAGCGCGGTATCAATGCCGGCCTTAGCCCCCAGCGCGAATGCCTCGGATGTCAGTACCATGCCCGCCAATGAGAGCAGATTATTCGCAAGCTTCATGGTCTGGCTGAGACCTGGTGTGTCGCCGATGGTGAAAACCGTGCGCCCGACCACCTGCAATAGCGGCATCACCTCCTGCAACACCTCCGGCGCGCCGGAAGCAATCACGGCAAGCGCGCCAGATTCTGCCCCATGCACGCCGCCGCTGATCGGGCAATCAATCAGCGCAATGCCTTTTTCAGAAAGCCCCGTCGCAATGCGCCGCATCGCCGCGCTGCCAATGGTGGACATTTCGACATAAATGCGCACCGCGCCCGGCGCGCCGGCAATGCCCTCAGCGCCCAAGGCCACGCGCTCTGATGTCTCCGCACTTGGCAGACAGGCGAAAACCACGCTGCATTGCTGCGCCACCGCGGCGACCGATCCCATGGGCTCGGCCCCTGCTTCGGTCGCGCGCTGCATGGCTTCAGGGCGCGGGTCAAACACCAGAATGCGCTTGCCTGGATTGCGCTGCGCCCAATCCGCCATGCGCGTTGCAATCGGGCCACCCATGGCGCCGAGCCCCAGAAATCCGATGCGTTCCATTTCCATGGCGCTGCCTTCCTCCCGCAGTCGAGGAAGCAGTCTTCACCGGATTGCGCGCAGTGAACAGCCTCAGCCCAGCTTCCGCCCCATCGCCAACCGCGCCACCGCCACAAAGGAACGCGGCCCATCAGCACCGCCCGCCAAGTAGGCGCGGCGCGCGATTTCCTTGATTGGCGGGATGCGTTCCGGCGGCAAGGCGGCGATGAAGGCGCCGGCAATACCTTGCCCGCCCGCGGCCCAGGGGTCCCACCAATCCTCAAAATCCGAGAAATCCTGCCGGATGGCGATATCGCTTTCCGTCACCTGTTCAATGCCCGCCGCGGTGAACAAGGCAGCCATGCGGCCAGGCGCGCCGACCGGGTCCGCCCAATAGCGCGCGCGAAACGCCTCGCCTTCCGGTTCTGTGATGGCGACACTATCGGCGAAGGCGCGCAGAAAGGGAAAACCTCCCGTAAAATCCCACATCGCCGCCGCCACCATGCCGCCTGGCTTCGTCACGCGCAGCATTTCCGCCACGGCCTTGGCGCGATCAGGGACGAATTGCAGCACCAGCAGCGAAAGCGCCGCATCAAAAACCCCATCGGGCAGATCAAGCGCGCAGAGATCGCCCTGGCGGAAATCGCCGCCCGGCACACGCGCCCGCGCGGCATCCAGAAAGGCCGGGCTGATATCAATGCCGGTAATGCGCGCCGCCGGGTCGCGGGCGGCCAAAGCATCCGCCAGCGCCCCGGTGCCACAACCCGCATCCAGCACCGCCATACCCCGCGGCAACGCCAGCGCATCCAACATGGCATCCGCAAGCTTGCGGGACCACCTGCCCATGCTGCGTTCATAAGCCGCGCCATTGGTCGCGGCGTAGCCGGACATGCGCGCTAATCCTCATACCTGTAACGGAAATTGCAGTGGCTGGCGCCGCCCATGATGGTTTGCGTGCGTTCCAGTTTCAGCTTCGGGTCATAGCCCTCACAAAACGCCCCATCCCGATTGCAGGACAGGATCGCGCCAAGCTCCGCCAGCCCCATGGCGCGATACATCTCCGCATAGCGGCAGCGCGTCACGTTGAAATCATAATGCTTGGCGTCCTTGCGCAGCGTTTCGATTTGCAGCGCATCCCCCTTGGTCCATAGCGGCTGGAGGGAGATGAAATGCTCCAAGGAAGGTTTCCCGTCCGGCCCCTGCTTGGCCATTTCGGCCGCGGTTTCCTTGGCCAACTTGATAATGGCGGCGGACAGGATGGATTTCGCCTTATCTTCCCCGACCTGGGCCTTCATTTCCTCATAAATGCCCTTGGCGAAGGTGGCTTCGATCCGCCGCTGTTCAAGAATGCCTAAGCTTTGCTCGGCCATAAGCGCCTCCCTGGGGTTTGAGGAGGAAGCTTAACCCGCCCGCCAAAACGGGCCAGCCCGAAAAAGATATAAAGGTATCTTTATATTCTTCTTTCCCTCTAGCCCTGCGCCCCGGCCCGTGTTACCCGCCGCGCCATATTCAAGGAGATCCCGCCATGGCCGCCCAAGACTACGTCATTAAAGACCTTTCCCTCGCCGCCTGGGGGCGGAAGGAAATTGCCATGGCCGAGGATGAAATGCCCGGCCTGATGGCGGTGCGCGCTGAATATGGCGCTTCCCAGCCGCTTAAGGGGGCTCGTATCGCGGGCTGCCTGCACATGACCATCCAAACCGCGGTGCTGATCGAAACCCTGAAGCACCTTGGTGCCGATGTGCGCTGGTCTTCCTGCAATATCTTCTCGACGCAGGATCATGCCGCTGCCGCCATTGCCGAAACCGGCACGCCGGTTTTCGCCGTGAAGGGCGAAACGCTGCCGGAATATTGGGAATATGTGCAGCGCACCCTGGAATGGGCCGATGGTGGGGAGCCTAATGTGCTGCTCGATGACGGCGGCGACATGACGCTGCTCGTGCATTACGGGCTGCGCGCCGAACAGGGCGATACCGCCTTCCTGGACAAGGCGACCAATGAGGAAGAGGAAGTCTTCTTCGCCCTGATTAAGAAATGCCTGAAGACCAAGCCGGGCTGGTTCGCGAAGCTTGCTGCCGCCATCAAGGGTGTTTCGGAAGAAACCACCACGGGCGTGCATCGGCTTTATGTGATGGCCAAGGAAGGGCGCCTGCTTTTCCCGGCGATCAATGTGAATGACAGCGTGACCAAGTCGAAATTCGACAATCTCTATGGCTGCCGCGAATCATTGGTGGATGCGATCCGTCGCGGCACCGATGTGATGATGGCCGGCAAGGTCGCGATGGTGTGCGGCTTTGGTGATGTGGGCAAGGGTTCCGCCGCGTCGCTCCGCAATGCCGGCTGCCGCGTGATGGTGAGCGAAGTTGACCCGATCTGCGCCCTGCAAGCCGCCATGGAAGGCTACCAGGTCGTCACCATGGAACAGGCCGCGCCGATGGCCGATATTTTCGTGACGGCGACAGGCAATGTGGATGTGATCACGGTCGATCACATGCGCGCCATGAAGCATCGCGCCATTGTCTGCAATATCGGGCATTTCGACTCTGAAATTCAGGTCGCTGGCCTGCGCAACATGAAGTGGGACAATGTGAAGCCGCAGGTGGATGAAATCGAATTCCCCGATCAGAAGCGCATCATCCTGCTGTCCGAAGGCCGCCTGGTGAACCTTGGCAATGCGACAGGCCATCCTTCCTTCGTGATGTCGGCGTCCTTCACCAACCAAGTGCTCGCGCAGATCGAACTCTGGACCAATACTTCTAAGTATGAACGCAAGGTCTATACCCTGCCGAAGCATCTGGATGAGAAGGTGGCGGCGCTGCATTTGGCGAAGGTGGGTGCGACACTCACGCAGCTTACCGCGCAGCAGGCCGGCTATATCGGTGTGGATACGCAAGGCCCCTTCAAGGCCGAACAATACCGCTACTGAATTTCAACGCGCCGGGGCGTGGACATGGCTCCCGCCCCGGCGCAACCATCCCTGAGCGTCTGGTCGCATTTTCCGAGTCGCCAAGTGTTCCACTTGGCTTGAAAATGCTCCACCGCGAATCGGGCAGCCCGCCCGCGCCACGCATGGATCACGCGCATGGACCTGAGCGCCCTTTTCTCTGCCCTGCTGATGGGCATTGTCGAAGGCTTCACTGAATTCCTGCCGATTTCCTCGACCGGGCATTTGATCCTGCTTGGCGAATTGATCGGCTTTCAGGGCCCGCCCGGCAAGGTTTTTGAAATCTCCATCCAGCTTGGCGCCATTCTGGCCGTGTGCTGGATCTATCGCGCGCTGATTGTGGACCTGTCGCGCGGCATGTGGCGGCCAGGGCGGGAACGCTATTACGTCATCAACCTCATGCTCGCCTTTCTGCCGGCGGCCATTATCGGCTTCCTATTCCACAAGACCATCACGACGCTGCTGTTCAATCCTTGGGTTGTCTCCATCGCGCTTATTGTGGGTGGCATCGCCATTATCGCCATCGAAAAGCTGCGCCCGGCGCCGAGCATTCATAGCGTACCGGAAATCGGCCCGCTGGCCGCCGTACTGGTCGGGCTTGGCCAGGCGCTGGCGATGATCCCGGGCACATCGCGTTCCGGTGCCACCATCATCACGGCATTGCTGATCGGCGTGGAACGGCGCACCGCCGCCGAGTTTTCCTTCATGCTCGCCATCCCAACCATGTTTGCCGCCAGCTTCTACAGCCTGTGGAAAGTGCGTAGTGAGATTGACCCCAGTGCTTTCGGCCAAATCGCGGTTGGCTTCATCGCTGCCTTCATCGTTGCCTTCATCACGGTTCGTGCCGTGCTGGCGCTGATCGGGCGCATCGGCTTCACGCCCTTTGGCTATTACCGCATTGCGCTGGGCGCGTTGATGTTGATCGTCCTGACGCTAAGCTAGTCAGAAATGACGCCGCGCTACAGCTTCGCCTATGGCTCGAATACGGACGCGCTTGATTGGCGCGATTGGTGCGTGCGCCATGGTCATGACCCGGCATCGATCCGCCCAATCGGCCCCGGCCTCCTGCCCGATGCACGGCTCGCTTTTGATTTTTTCGGCCGCGGCCGCGGCGGCGGTGTGCTGAATTTCCAATCGCGTCTCGGCGGTTTCATTGAAGGCGTCGTCTTGGAAGTATCCGAGGCCGGCTGGCGAGCGCTCGACCAAAAGGAAGGCACGCCCCACGCCTATCAGCGCCGCAAACGCCACATCATCCTCCCCGATGGCCAAGCGCTTGAAGCCACCGCCTACCAAGTGGTGCCGGAACGCCAACAAGGTTTTGTCGCACCCCCCGCCGCCTATCTGAACGCCGTCCGCCGCGGCTTCGCGGCCCATGGCCTGCACCCAGACCCGCTGGAGGCCGCCGCGCGTGGCGAAGAAGGCTGCCAACACCTGCCGGATGTCTTTGTCTATGGCACGCTGATGCAGGGCGGCTTCTGGCACGGCCCCGCCGCCAAGGCGGGCATCGCCGCCATCACGCTGGCACAGGCCACCGGCACGCTATTCGATCTTGGCGATTATCCCGCCCTCACGCTCGGGGCCGCTGCGCCGATCCAGGGCGAAATCCTGAACTTCCAGGATATCGCAACCGCCTTGCCCATTCTGGATGAAATCGAAGATGCCGCGCCCGATGGCGGCACTTCCGGCATGTATCGGCGCACTATCATGACAGTGACGGATCAGGCCGGGCAGCGCCGCCGCGCCTGGGCCTATGTGATGGCGCCGGAAAGCTTGGGCGCCGCGCCGATCATCGCCTCAGGCGATTGGCGCGCGCACCAACGCGACAAGCGGGGCGGCTAACCCGCCCCGGACAACTCACTGCTCTTCGTCGCGATCAGTGCCGACTTCGATATCCTCGCCGATATCCTCGGCGTCATCTTCCAGCTCTTCCGCGTCTTCGATTGCCTCATCACCTTCGATATCTTCCACTTCGATATCATCGGTCTCGGCCTCCGGCGTGCCGGGCGCCTTCTTCAGCCGCTCATCCAGCGGGGTCGCACCATTGCGGCGCAGGCGCGGCTGTTCCGCCGGCTGTTCCGTGGCGCATTTCGGGCAGACCGCCGGGGTGCGCAACAAATCATAAAATTTCGCGCCGCAAGCAACGCAAGTCCGCTTCAGGCCGAGTTCTGGCTTCGCCATGCAAACGCCTCTTGATTTCCGCTGGGCGCGGTTTTGCAAATAAACCACCCTGGCATGCCCAGAATGATCCCGTAAAAATCAGGGAGGCGCGCATTGCCACGCCCTGCCCTGCCATGTCAAACCGCCCTTATGTCCTCTGCCCCGCCCCGCCCCTTCCGCGCCAGCAAACCCTCGGCCCCGCTTTCGGGCAAGGCCGGGGTCGCCGGCGACAAATCCATCAGCCACCGCGCCCTGATGTTCGGCGCGCTTGCCGTCGGCACCACCGATATCGCTGGGCTTTTGGAAGGGGAGGATGTGCTCCGCACCGCCGCCGCCATGCGCGCCCTGGGAGCCGAGGTGGAAAAGCTCGGCCCCGGCCAATGGCGCGTTTCCGGCCGCGGCGTGGGCGGCCTGACCGAGCCCGCCGATGTACTGGATATGGGCAATTCCGGTACCGCCGCACGGCTGCTGCTGGGCCTGCTATCCGGCCATCCGCTATTCGCGGTGATGACCGGCGATGCTTCACTGAGGCGCCGGCCCATGAAGCGCGTGACCGACCCGCTTTCGGCAACGGGGGCGCAATTCTGGACTCGCGAAGGCGGGCGCCTGCCGCTCGCCGTGCGCGGCGCCACAGACCCGCTACCTTTGGACTACCGCCTGCCCGTCGCCTCGGCCCAGGTGAAAAGCGCCTGCCTGCTGGCCGGGTTATGTGCGCCTGGCATCACCCGCGTGGTGGAACCGGAACCCACGCGCGACCATACGGAAAACATGCTGCGCCATTTCGGCGCCATGGTGGCGGTGGAAGACACGGAAGAAGGCCGCGTGGTACGCTTGGATGGCCAGCCGGAATTGAAGGCCGCGCCGATCAGCGTGCCGGGCGATCCTTCCTCGGCCTCCTTCCCGCTGGTGGCAGCACTTCTGGTCCCTGGGTCACGCATCAGCCTCACGCAAATCGGGCTGAACCCGCTTCGCACCGGGCTTTTCACCACGCTTCGCGAAATGGGCGCCGCGCTCAAGATCGAAAACGCCCGGATCGAGGGCGGTGAGGCGGTGGGCGATATCATCGGCGAATTTACCGCACTGAAGGCCGTGGACGTGCCACCGGGCCGCGCCCCTTCCATGATTGACGAATATCCAATCCTGGCCGTGGCGGCTTCCTTTGCGCAGGGCACGACCCGCATGCGCGGGCTTGCGGAATTGCGTGTCAAGGAAAGTGATCGCCTCGCCGCCACCGCCGCGCTGCTCGAAGCCAATGGCGCCAAGGTCACCATCGAAGGCGATGATCTCCTGGTCCATGGCACGGGCGCGCCACCCGCCGGCGGTGGCTTGGTCACCACGCATATGGATCACCGCATCGCCATGGCCGCCCTGGTCATGGGCCTTGCCACGCAAAACCCCGTCACGGTGGATGATGCGAGCTTCATTGACACCTCCTTCCCCGGTTTCGCCGCGCTGATGAACCGCCTGGCCGGGTCGGACGCGATCCGCCCGGCATGAGGCTGCCCGCCGGCACCGTCATTGCAGTCGACGGCCCCGCCGCCGCGGGCAAGGGCACCCTCGCCCGGCGCCTGGCGGCCGAGCTTGGCCTGCCTTACCTGGATACCGGCCTGCTCTATCGCGCAGTAGGCCGGCGCGTGCTGGATCGCGGCATAGACCCGCAGGATGCCCGCGTGGCGGAAGCCGAGGCTCGCGCCCTGACGCCCGAAGACCTCGCGCGCAGCGATTTGCGCGGCTCCTTAGCCGATATGGCCGCCAGCAAGGTCGCCGCCATTCCCGCCGTGCGCGCTGCCTTGCTTGATTTCCAGCGCCGTTTCGGCGCCGCCCAGGGTGCCGTGCTGGATGGGCGGGATATCGGCACGGTGGTCTTCCCCGAGGCGCGCGTAAAGTTGTTCATCACCGCGAGTGTCGCCGAACGTGCCCGGCGCCGCTTTCTGGAATTGGCAGGGCGCGGTGTCGCCGCAGACCCCGCCCAGGTGGAAGCCGAAATCCGCGACCGCGATGCGCAAGACGCCAATCGTCCCGTGGCCCCCACCAGGCGCGCCCCGGATGCCTTTGAGATAGACACAACCGCGCTGAATGCCGATGAAACCTTCCACGCGGCATTGGCTTTCATCAGGAAAAAGCTTGATTCCGCTTGACGCACCAAGCTGTCAGGGCCTAAGCACCCGCAACGCGTCGTGGTGAGAACTGCGGCGTTGCCCGTTTTGGGCCGGCAAAGGGTGGTCCGTTATTCCGCCCGGAACCCTTGGGCCTTCCAGCGCATCGCGCCGGGGCCAAGCCGTGCTTCCCCTACGGGTGGAAGGGCGCAGACCCGATCGCCGCTCCTTGCGGCGCATACAGGACACATAAACTGCATGGCTACTGCCACCAGCCTCGCCAATGCTGGCGTGGAGGATTTTGCCGCACTTCTCGATGCCACGCTTGGCCCGGATACGGGTTTTGCCGGCTCGGTCGTGACCGGCCGCGTTATTCGCGTTGACGGCGACTTCGCCGTTGTTGATGTCGGCCTCAAAAGTGAAGGCCGCGTGCCGCTCAAGGAATTCGCCGCCCCGGGCCAGAAGCCCGAAGTGAAGCCCGGCGATGTCTATGAGCTTTTCGTTGAGCGTTATGAAGACCGCGATGGCTCCATCGTGCTGTCGCGCGAAAAGGCGCGGCGCGAAGAAGCCTGGACGACGCTTGAAAAGGCGCATCAGGCGGGCGTGCGCGTCAATGGCGTGATTTTTGGCCGCGTGAAGGGTGGCTTCACCGTTGACCTGGGCGGGGCGGTTGCCTTCCTGCCGGGCTCTCAGGTGGATATCCGCCCGGTGCGTGATGTGATGCCGCTGATGGGCAATGCGCAGCCCTTCCAGATCCTGAAAATGGATCGCGCGCGGGGCAATATCGTTGTCTCCCGCCGCGCCGTACTGGAAGAAACCCGCGCGGAGCAGCGGAGCGAGCTGATCCAGGGCCTCAAGGAAGGCATGATCCTGGATGGCGTGGTGAAGAACATCACCGATTACGGCGCCTTCGTGGATTTGGGCGGCGTGGATGGCCTGCTGCATGTCACTGACATTGCTTGGCGGCGTATCAATCATCCGTCCGAAGCACTCACCATAGGCATGCCGGTGAAGGTGCAGGTGATCCGCTTCAATCAGGATACGCAGCGCATCAGCCTTGGCATGAAGCAGCTGATGTCCGATCCGTGGGATGGTGTGGCGCTCAAGTATCCGGTCGGTGCGAAATTCTCCGGCCGTGTCACCAACATCACCGATTACGGCGCCTTCGTGGAACTCGAAGCCGGTGTTGAAGGCCTCGTGCATGTGTCCGAAATGTCCTGGACCAAGAAGAACGCGCATCCGGGCAAGATCGTCTCCACCTCAGAACAGGTGGATGTGATCATCCTGGATGTGGATGAACCGAAGCGCCGCATTTCCTTGGGCCTCAAGCAGGCGCAGGGCAATCCTTGGGAGCTGTTCGTGGAAGCGCATCCGGTGGGTTCGACCATCGAAGGCGAAATTCGCAACATCACGGAATTCGGCCTGTTCATCGGTGTCGGCGCGGAAATCGACGGCATGGTGCATATGTCCGATATTTCCTGGGACGAAGCCGGCGAAGCGGCGATGCAAGCCTACAGCAAGGGCCAGATGGTCAAGGCGAAGGTGCTGGATGTGGATGTCGAAAAGGAACGCATCTCACTTGGCATCAAGCAGCTTCAGGCCGACCCGGCCGCCGAAGTGCTGGACCGCGTGCGCAAGGGTGATGTTGTCACCTGCGTCGTCACCAAGGTTGAGCAGAACGGCATTGAAGTGAAGGTGGATGATGTGCTGACCGGCTTCATCCGCCGCGCCGAATTGGCCCGCGACCGTGGCGACCAGCGTCCCGACAAATTCGCCATTGGCGAAAAGGTCGATGCGAAGGTCACCGCCGTGGACCGCGCCGCGCGCCGCCTGACGCTGACCATTAAGGGCAAGGAAGTGGAAGAGGAACGCGAAGCCATGCGCGAATATGGCTCCGCCGATTCCGGCGCCTCGCTCGGCGATATCCTGGGCGCGGCCATCCGCCGCCGCCGGGAGATGACCGGGGAAGAATAATTCCTGGGTCACGGTGCGAACCGTTTCAGCCCCGGGGCAGCAATGCCCCGGGGTTTCTTATTGATACCCCTTGCCCCGGGGCGCGCCGCGCGCCACAACCAATCCATGTCCCTTGAAGCCGATCTCCTCGCCGAACGGCGCCGCCTGTCCAGGCGCGTCAGCTTTTGGCGTGCGCTTGCCGTGATTGGCGTGATCGCCGCGCTTGCGGTGATGTTCGGCAAAGGCAGCCTCAGCGGCCTTGCATCCAATGATCACGTCCTTCGGCTGCGCATTGAAGGCACCATCCTGGAAGATCGCCGCCTGTTGGAAGTGATCGAAGAAGCCAGCCGCGATGCCTCCGCCCGCGCCATGCTGCTGGTGATAGACAGCCCCGGCGGCAGCATGTCAGGCGGTGAGGCGCTGCATGGCGCACTCAAGCGCTTTGCCGAGAAAAAGCCCATTGTGGCGCTGATGGGCGGCACCGCGGCCTCTGCCGGCTATATGATCGCGATGCCGGCCCAGCATGTGCTGGCGCGGGAGGCGACAGTCACAGGCTCCATCGGCGTATTGCTGCAAAGCTTTGATGTGTCGGAATTGATGGCCCGGCTTGGCGTACGGCCTGATATCCTGGCGACCGGCCCCTTCAAGGCGCAGCCCAACCCCTTCCAGCCGCTGACGGACCAAGGCCGGGCGGAGATGATGCGCGTGCTTGAGGATTTGCACGGCCAATTCATCGCCATCGTCGCCACAGGCCGGCGCATGGATGAAGCGCGCGTGCGCCCGCTGGCCGATGGGCGGGTCTTCACCGGCCGTCAGGCGCTTTCCTTGGGCCTGATTGACGCCATTGGCGGAGAGGCTGAGGCCCGCGCCTGGCTCGCTGCCCAGAAAGGGGTGGCCGAGGCGTTGCCCGTGCGGGACCTTGAACCGCGCGACCGGGTGGAGAAATTCCTTAACCGTTTTGTGGGCGGCCTTGTCAAAACGCTGATGACAGAATGGTTTGGCGTTGACGCCCCGCGGGCGGTCTGGCAGCCTTTAAGATAGGTTAGGTTCCGTTCGGCCCAGCCATGGGCAATGCGGCTTCGCGGGCTTTACCCCAACAGGAGAGGTATCGGCACCTCCCAATTTCTCTGGTGCCGGAAAAAAACGCTTTGGGAGAAAACCCAGCATGACGAGATCGGAACTGATCGCGCAGCTTGCGGCAAGCAATCCGCATTTGCGCCAGGGCGATGTGGAAGCGATTGTGGCGACGATTTTTGGCGAAATCACTGCAGCCCTGGCGCGTGGTGATCGCGTGGAATTGCGCGGCTTTGGCGCCTTTTCAACGAAATCGCGTGAAGGCCGCACCGGACGCAATCCGCGCACCGGGGAATCTGTCCCGGTTGAGCCAAAATCCGTGCCTTATTTCAAACCTGGCAAGGAATTGCGCGAACGCATCAATGCGAAGAAGGCGCCGGCAACCGCCAAGCGCGCCGCACGCCGCGCGTGACGCGCCAAGGGCGCCCCCCCGGTTTCAAACGACCGATAGCAGCGCTTTCCTGATGTCATGCTGATCGCGCATGGCAAGCCTTGCGCGATTATGCCTTGACGCGACCGCGCTGCCGGGGATTGTGTGGCCAAGCTTACCGCTCAAGGCCTTGCAATGCGCTGGTTCATCTTCCTGCCCCTCGCCATTCTGGTGGTGCTCTTCATGCTCTCGAACCCGCAGAGCATCGAATTGCGCCTCTGGCCCTTTGATCTTGCCTGGACTGCCTCGGCCTCCATCGCCGTGCTGTCCATCGCCGCGGTCGCCTTTCTGCTGGGCGCACTGATTGCCTGGGCGGCGGCGGTGCCCGCGCGCCGGCGGGGCCGCGCGGCCGAACGCCGTGTGGCGGCCCTGGAAGCGGAGGTGAAGGCGCTCAACGCCGCCAAGCAAGCCAGCGAAGAAAAGGCCCTGACCAAAGCATGATTGCCCGCCCCCAAAGCGGCGCCGCCCGCCTCATCCCTGCGCTTGATTCCGGCGATACGGCGCGTGCCCAAACCCTGGCCGAAACCCTGGCACCCCATTGCGGCGTGCTGAAGGTGGGGCTCGAGCTTTTCACCGCAGCCGGCCCCGCCATTGTCAGCGCCATGGCGCGGCATCGCCCGGTATTCCTCGACCTCAAGCTGCATGACATCCCGAATACGGTGGCCGGCGCCGTGCGTTCCCTGCTGCCGCTGAAGCCCGCCATGATGACGCTGCACGCCGCAGGCGGTGCCGCCATGATCGCTGCCGCGCGGGCCGAGGCCGAGAAAGCCGGCGCCGATCGCCCCATGCTGCTGGCGGTCACGGTGCTGACCAGCATTGACGCCGCAACCCTGGCCAGCACGGGGGTCGCCGCCAGCCCCGCCGATCAGGTGCTGCGCTTGGCGCGCCTTGCCCTCAATGCCGGGGCCGATGGGCTGGTGTGCAGCCCGCAGGAAGCGGGCGTGCTGCGCGCCGCCCTTGGCCCTGCCCCTTTCCTGGTGGTGCCAGGCGTACGCCCCGCTGGCAGCGCTGCCGGCGATCAGGCCCGCACCGCGACACCGGCTGAGGCCGTGGCAGCGGGCGCGGATTGGATTGTGGTGGGCCGGCCAATCACCGGCGCCGCAGACCCGGCCGCCGCCGCCGCTGCCATCGCGGCAGGGCTTTAGGCGTGCTGGTCAAGATTTGCGGCATCAAGGACGCTGCCGCGCTGGACGCGGCGCGGCAAGGCGGCGCGGATATGGTGGGGTTTGTCTTCTTCCCGCCCTCCCCGCGCGCCGTGACAGCCACTCAGGCGGGTGAGCTTGCGCGATCCTACCGCAATGGCCCGAAGCGCGTCGGCCTGTTCGTGGACCCTGATGATGCCATGCTGGCCGCCACATTGGCCGAAGTGCCGCTCGATATCCTGCAATTGCATGGGGAGGAAACCCCGGCGCGGGCCGGGGAGATACGCGCGCGGTTCGGCAAGCCGGTGATGAAGGCGCTTGGCATTGGCAGCAAGGCCGACCTCGCGCGCCTGCCGGACTATGCCGATCAGGTGGATTACTTCCTGCTTGATGCCCGCCCGCCACCCGGCAGTGCCCTGCCCGGTGGCAATGCGCAGGCTTTCGATTGGGCGCTGATGAAGGGCGAACGCCCGCCGCGCCCCTGGCTGCTCGCGGGCGGCTTGACGCCTGCCAATGTGGTTGAGGCCATCGCGGCCTCCGGCGCGCCGGGGGTGGATGTGTCCTCAGGCGTTGAGCGGGCGCGTGGCGTCAAGGACCCAGCCGCCATTACGGCCTTTATCGCCGCCGCCAAATCTGTGCGCGCGTGACCGCGCCAGGAGAAGACGAGGCCGCCGAAAAGGCCAAGATGCGCCGCGTGCTGGCGATTTTCGGCCCGGCGGTCTTTGCCGGCGCCTTTGCCACCCGCGTCACGGACCCAACGGTGGCCGAAATCGCCGGCGAATTCAGCGTGACGGCGGCCGAGGCCGCCTTGCTCGGCACCGCCTATACCCTGCCCTTCGCCCTGGTGCAGCCAATCCTGGGGCCGGTTGCGGATTCCATCGGCAAGCGACGGATTGTCATGATCTGCGTGGCAATGCTGGGCGTCATGCTGCTCGCCGCCGCGGTTTCGGCGAGCTTCGGCTGGCTGATGGCGTTTCGTGCGGCTTCCGGCATGGCGGCGGGGGGCATGATGCCGCTCACCCTCGCCATCATGGGCGATGCGGTATCGCTGAAATATCGCCAGGTGGCGCTGTCGCGCATTCTGGTCTTCGGCATTAGCGGGCAGATCGCGGGCGGCGTGGTGGCCGGCCCCATCGCCGCCATTGCCGGCTGGCGCGGCGTGCTGGTGGTTTGCGCCATCGCTGCCTTCATTGGCCTTGTCGCCCTGATCCTGGCCGCCCGCGGCGCCGCGCGAGAGGTCATGACGCGCTATGACCCCATGGTTGCGCTGCAACGCTATCGCGGCATTATCGCCAACCCCGCCGCGCTGCCCTTATTCGCGGCCGTTGCGGTGGAAGGCGGCCTGGTATTCGGCGTCTTTCCCTTCATCGCGCCGCTGCTGATCGAACGCGCCATCGGCAGCACCATGGAAGCGGGCTTTGCGATTGGCGCCTTTGGCCTGGGTGGGCTGCTATTCGCTGCCCTGGTCGCGCCGCTGCTGGCGCGCTTTGGCCAGGCCGGCGTGATCCGTATTGGCGGTGCCACCGGCGCCTTGGCCCTGATTGCCCTGGCGCTGGCGCCATCCCTGGTGGTGGCGACCCTGGCGGGTTTGGGGCTCGGGCTTGGCTTTTACATGATCCACAACGCCATCCAGACCCGCGCGACCGAGCTTGCCCCCCAGGCCCGCGGCAGTGCCATGTCCCTGCATGCCTTCGCCTTTTTCGGCGGCCAATCGCTTGGCCCCATCGCCTATGGGCTGGGGGCGATGGTGTTTGGCCTGCCGGTTACATTGGCGTTAGCGGCGGGGGCCATCATGGCGCTGGCGCTGCTTTTGGCGCGGCGCTGAGGCCGCTTCCGGGCGCCCGATTCGTAGCCCGCGAAAGCCCGCCATTCAGGCCAAGTGAACAAAGCGGCAACCATTAACAAAAGACATTAAGTATTTTATCCATCATTTTCAATGATGTATACCGCTATAAAAGAACAAAACCGCAACGCGCGACTCGGCACAACTTATGCCCATGTTATCCCAAGATATTGTGGCAGGACCTGAACCCCTGCCACAAGTGCGTTCGCTTCCCGTCCCGCGCGCAACAGGGTGCGGCGGCATTGCCGCATGCCCGCTGATGTGGCCCTATGGCAGCCACCATTCAGAAACAGGAAACACCCATGTCCAAGGCTTTCTTCATGGTGCGCGCCATGGTGGCCGACCCCGCCGACCGCCCCGCTTTCGACACCTGGTATGAAAAGGAACACCTGCCCGATGCGCTGGCGGCCTTTGGCGTCGCCCATGCCTGGCGCTGCTGGAGCAAGACGGACCCTTCGCTCCATTTCGCCTTCTATGAGTTCCCGAGCCTGGCGGCGGCCGAGGCGCTGCCGGGTTCCCCCGCGCTGGCCAGCATGATCAAGGAGTTTGACCGCGTTTGGGGCAGCCGGGTCACGCGATCCCGCGAAATCCTGGAATTCGCCGGGGAGGCGCGGCGCCCCGGCTGATCAGCGCTTGGACAAGGCTTCAGCCAGCCGCCCGCTGGCTTCGCGGATGCGAGCCTCGGATTGCGCGAAGCACAGGCGCAAATGGCCTTCCCCACCCGCGCCAAAGGCGGCCCCCGGCGCAATGCCAACCCGCGCCGAATGCAGCAGGGATTTCGCCAGCGCCAGGCTATCCGTGCAGCCTTCCACCTTCAGGAACAGGTACATCGCCCCATCCGGGCGCGGCGCGGTGATGCCCGGCACGGCTGATAGCGCCGCATGGGCGATATCGCGTGCCTTCAGATAGCGCGCGCGGGTTTCCGCGATGAAGGCATCCCCCTGATCGAGCGCCACCACGCCCGCATGCTGGATGAAGGTGGGTGCGGAGGACATGTTGAATTCATTGAGCTTGCCGATGGCATCCATCAGCGCCGGGGGTGCGACAATCCAGCCCAAGCGCCAGCCGGTCATGGCCCAGGATTTGGAGAAGGAATTGACCGAAACCACACGATCCTGCTCATCGGCGATTTCCAGGAAGGACGGCGCGGCGTCGCCCGCGAAATAGAGTCTTTCATAGACATCATCGGCCAGAATCCAGGTACCGGTCTGGCGGCATTTGGCCAAAATGGCGCGCTGTTCATCGGCGGTCAGCGTCCAGCCCGTCGGATTGCTGGGACTGTTCAGGAAAAGCAGCTTTGTTTGGGGCGTGATGGCCGCCAGCAATTCATCCAAATCCGCGCGCCAGATACCGTTCATGAGGCGAAGCGGCATATCGGTGACTTCAGCGCCCATCACGCGGGCAATGCCATCCATATTGGCCCAGGCGGGGGCGGGGATGACCACGCGATCCCCGGGCGAAAGCAGCGCTTGCGCCACCAGCATCAGCGCATTGACGCCCGATGCCGTGACGGCGACGCGCGCCGTGCCGACAGGGCGGTTGTTGCGCTGAAGGTAGGC
>JADCES010000084.1 GCA_020250005.1 Roseomonas sp. | reverse complement strand
ATCGCGCCTGGCATTACGCATCTTTGTGCCGCCGGTGAAACGCCGTTTCTGCGCCAGCATGATGCCGCCTTTAGCGCCTATGCCGCCGATAAATCGGATGGCCCCGCTGGGCGGCATCGCCAGGAAGCCATGATGGAAAGCGCGCGGGTGCGGGCTGCGCAATTGTTTCATGTGGCGCCCGCCGATATCGGCTTTGTGTCATCGGTGGCGGAAGGCGTTTCCATGGTGGTGGAAAGCCTGGATTGGCGCGAAGGCGATACGGTACTGGTGGACCCGGATGAATATCCATCTGTCGTCGCACCGCTGACGCTGCAACGCCAACCGAAGGTGACGCTGCGCTTTGCCAAGGCTGCCGACCCCGCCAGCTTTGCTGCCGCGATTGATGGCTCCACACGCATGATTGGCGTCAGTGCGGTTTCCTTCCTGAACGCCGCGCGGCACGATCTGCTCGCCTTGCGTGCCGCAGCGGATAAGGTGGGCGCGCTGCTGGTGGTGGATTTCACGCAAGGCGCCGGCTGGATGCCAATCCATGCCGAGGTTGCGGATTTTGCTTTCTCCGCCTGCTATAAATGGCTGCTGGGCTGCACGGGTGTTGCGCTGGCCTATTGGAATCCCGCGCGCCAGCCGGGCTGGGTGCCGAGTACCGCGGGGTGGCATTCCATCGCCTCCATGGGAAGGCCGGATTGGTCCGAAACACCAGCGCTGCTGCCGGGTGGTGCGCGCTTCACGCGCGGCAATCCATCGCATCTTGGGCTTTATGTTTTGGATTCGGCGCTGTGTTATCTGGAAGCCCATGCGCCTGAGGCGATTGAAGCCCATGTGCAGCGTCTGACGGTGGGGCTGCTGGAACGCTTGCGCGCTGCCGGCATTCCTTCCACCACGCCACCCGATCCGCGCTGGCATGGTGCGAGTGTTTGCGCTGAACACCCGAAAGCAGCGGCGATTGTGGAGGGCATGGCGCGGCGCGGCGTGCTCGCCTGGAATGGACGCGGGCGCATCCGCATTTCCTTCCATGGCTATAATGGCAGTGATGATATGAACCGCGCCGCGGATGCCCTGATTGCCGAATGGCGCGCTGCGGGTGCAAGCTGACGGATAAGATCACCCGGAGGAAGCGCCGATGCGCATGAAAGCCGCCATTCTGTTCGAACAGGGCCTACCGCGCCCCTATGCCAAGACTCGCCCTTTGGTGGTGGAGGAGGTGGAGCTGGACCCACCTGGCCCTGGTGAAATCATGATCGAAATCGCGGCGGCGGGACTTTGCCATTCCGATCTGTCCACCATTGAAAACCAGCGCCCACGCCCGCTGCCGATTGTGATTGGCCATGAAGGCGCAGGCATTGTGCGCGAATGCGGGTCAGGCATTACGGATTTGAAGCCCGGTGATCACGTGATCACGGTTTTCGCTTCTTCCTGCGGCACCTGCCGTTACTGCGCCCGTGGCCGACCCAATATCTGCCCCAGTGGCAATGCCGCCCGCGCGGCGGGGTCGCTGGTGAGTGGCGCCAAGCGCATCAAGCGGCTGGATGGCAATTATGTGAACCACAATAGCGGCTTGTCATTGTTCGCGCAGTTCGCCGTGGTGGCGCGGCGTTCGGCGGTGAAGATAGACAAGGACATCCCGCTGGATGACGCGGCGATTTTCGGCTGCGCGGTGATGACCGGTGCGGGTGCGGTGATCAATACCGCACGCCTGCAGCCCGGTGAGAATGTCGCGGTGGTGGGCCTGGGCGGTGTTGGCATGAATGCGCTTTTTGCGGCCGTCGCTTCGGGCGCGGATCGCATCATTGCCGTTGATACCAACCCGAAGAAGCTGGAACAGGCCAAGGAATGGGGTGCTACCGATGTCTTCCTCGCCGGGAATGATGATTGCGCGGCGGCGGTGCGTGATGCGACCGATGGCGGTGTGGATACGGTGATTGAAACCGCCGGCACCATCCCCGCCATGCAGCTTGCACTTGCCATTACCGCGCGCGGTGGCAGCACCATCAGTGCGGGCTTGCCCAATGTGAATGCGTCAGTGTCTTACCTGCATGCGTCCTTGGTGTCGGAGGAAAAGAGCATTCGCGGTTCCTATATGGGGTCTTGCGTTGCGGAGCGTGACATTCCGCGCCTGTTATCGCTCTATCGGCGCGGCAAGATGCCGGTGAATAAGCTCAAAAGTGGCGTGGTGAAGCTGGAAGAGATCAATGAAGGTTTTGATCGGCTATCCGATGGCGCGGTGCTGCGGCAGATGCTGAAGCCGAATAGCTAGGTATTAAATGTTGCCATCCTTGGCCGGCAGGCGGCTGAAAATTGCCGCCCGCCAGGAAATCGGCAGGCTGCCCGCGAAGCGCGCCAGCATATAGGTGGGCCAGGGATAGGCGATGCGGGTATTGCCGCGCGCAATCCCCGCCAGCGTGCGGCGCGCGGCTTCATCGGCGTCCATCAAAAATGGCATGGGGAATTTGTTGCGATCCGTCATGGGTGTGCGGACATAGCCGGGGCAGATCGCATGCATCCGAATGCCGCGCTGGCGTTCGGTCGCATCCAGCGCTTCCGCCCAGCGCTGCACCGCGGCCTTTGTCGCGCAATAGGCCGGCGCACCCGGCGCGGCCACGAAAGCAGCGACGGATGCCACCACGGCAACCCGCCCCCGCAGCCCATCGGCGCCGGGGGTTTGCGCGGCCATAACCCCCAGCGCCGGCAGGGCAGTATTCAAAACGCCCGTCACATTGACCTCAAAAATCCGCCTTGCCTGGGCGGCGGGTTCCGTCACCCCGCCGGTGCCGGCGCTAATGCCGGCATTGGCGATCACCAGATCAAGCCGCCCAGCGCCCGTGATCCAGCCCGCCATGGCCGCAGCGTCGCAGACATCCAGCACACATGGTCGCACCTCTGCCCCGCGCGCGCGGCAGGCGTTGGCCGTTTCTTCCAGCCTGGCGGCGTCGCGTCCCGAAAGATGCAGCACCACGCCGGGCGCGGCGCAGGCCTCCGCCAGGGCGCGGCCTAGGCCGGATGAGGCACCGGTAATCAGCACATTTTGCCAAAGCGCTTGCATAACATCTCCTCTGGCGCAAAAACCGCGCATGGCCAAGCTTGCATCCATGACCGGTTTCGCCCGTGCCGATGGCACCCTGCCCGATGGCGCTTCCTTCCTGTGGGAAGTGCGCAGCGTCAATGGGCGGGGGCTCGATTTGCGGCTGCGCCTGCCCAATGGCTTTGACGCGGTTGAACCCGCGCTGCGCGATGCGGCGGGGAAGCTGTTCAAGCGCGGCAATATCTCGGCCACCTTGAACATCAAGCGGGAGGAGAAGGCCGGTCCCCGCCTGACGCCGGACCCTGCCGCACTAGAACAGGCACTGCGCCTGGCGCTGGATTTGGCGGCGCGCATCCCGGGCGCCCCGCCGCCGCGCGCCGAGGCGCTGCTGACCCTGCCCGGCGTGCTGCGTGCTGAGACCGCAGAACTGGACGAGGCCGCTGAGGAAGCGCGCCGCGCCGTCATCGCCAAGGGTTTCGCCGCTGCCCTGCAAGCCCTGGCGAAGTCCCGCGCTGCAGAAGGGGCGCGGCTCGCGGAAATCCTGGCCGTGCTGATTGATGAAATCGCAGCCCTGGTGACGCTGGCGCGCGATGCGGCGGCGGATCAGCCAGCCCAGCAAAAGGCGCGCTTGCTGGAAAGCCTGGCCGCGCTGCTGGAAGGGGAGCGCCGCGTGCCGGAAGAACGCCTCGCGGCTGAGGTGGCGTTGCTTGCCGCCAAATCCGATGTGCGGGAGGAGATTGACCGGCTGAACGCCCATATCGCCGAAGCGCGCGCGCTGCTTGCTTCCGGTGACGCGGTGGGCCGGCGGTTGGAATTTCTGACGCAGGAATTCGTGCGTGAAGCCAATACGCTGTGCAGCAAATCCGCGAGTGTGGCGCTGACGCGCTTGGGGCTGGATCTGAAAGCGGCGATTGAGCGCCTGCGCGAACAGGCAGCGAATGTGGAGTAAGCGCCCATGAAGCGTCGCGGCCTTTGCCTGGTGATTGCGGCACCGCCCGGGGCGGGCAAGACCAGCATCTCCCGTGCGCTATTGGACAGCGAGGCTGATCTCACGCTTTCGGTCAGCGTCACCACACGTGCCATGCGCCCCGGTGAACAGGATGGCGTGCATTATCATTTTCGCGACATGGCCGAATATCAGGCCATGATCGCGCGCGGTGATTTGCTGGAACACGCCATGTTTCTAGGCCGTGGCTATGGCACGCCGCGCGCCCCGGTAGAAGCGGCCTTGGCCGAAGGGCGCGATGTGCTGTTTGACATTGAATGGCAGGGCCATCGGCAATTGAAGGCCAGCATGCCGGCCGATGTCACCAGCATTTTCCTGCTGCCGCCCAGTATGGCGGAACTCGAAAACCGGCTGCGTAAGCGCGGCCAGGATAGTGATGCGGAAATCATCAAGCGCATGGCCGCCGCACGGGAAGAAATCACCCATTGGGATGAATTCGATCATGTGCTGATCAATCAGGATTTCGATGCCACTGTTGCGGCAGCACGCGCCGTTTTGCATGCCGCACGCAGCACCCGCGCGCGCCAGCCAGGCATGGCGGATTTCATCAAGGGCTTGCTCGGCGCGTGAGCATTGTTCTTGGCATTGTCCTGCCGGTCTTTGCCATTATTGCGCTGGGCTATGCGGCTTCGCGCTGGCGCTTTGTGGATGAGGGTGGCTTTCGCGGGCTGAATTTTTTCACCTTCTCCATCGCTTCGCCCTGTTTGTTGTTCAATGGTGGCACTTCCGGCCATGAAGGCGGCGGGCCGGCGGCCTTCGCCTTCTTCATCGCCTCCATGCTGATTTACGGCATTGCGCTTTGGCTGGGCCGTGCAAGGCTGCGCCAGGGCATAGGTGCGGCGGGCCTGTTCGCGCTGAATGCCAGCTTCGGCAATACCGTCATGCTCGGCATTCCACTGATCACGGCGGCATTCGGCCAGGCTGGGCTGACCATTTTGCTGGCGATACTCGCGCTGCATTCCATGGTGTTGCTGAGTGTCGCCACCGTGGTGGCGGAGATTGGGCTGCATAGCCAGGCGCCGCTGTCACGCGTATTGCGCGCCACCTTGCTGGGTGTGCTGCGCCACCCGATTGTGATGGCGGTCTTCCTCGCTTTCGTCTGGCAGGGGCTTGGCCTGCCCGTGCCGGCGCCGGCGCGGCATGTGCTTGAATTGCTCGGCGCGGCGGGGCCGCCGCTGGCGCTGTTTTGCCTTGGCGGATCCCTCGCGGGATTTTCCCTGGCCGGTGCGCGGGCCGAGGTTGGCTTTGCGAGCTTCCTGAAACTCGCGCTCATGCCAGCGCTTGCCTGGGTCGCTTGTTGGGCCTTGGGGCTTTCGCCCTTGGAAACGGCGGTAGCGGTGGTGAGCTCTGCCCTGCCCACCGGCGCCAATGCCTTTCTGCTGGCGCGGCGTTACGAAACCGGCGTGGGCGCTTCGGGTGCGACGGTCCTGCTTTCTCCGCTGATATCCATCGCAACACTT
>JADCES010000083.1 GCA_020250005.1 Roseomonas sp. | reverse complement strand
CCGGAATCGACAATATCATCCACCAGCAGGCAATCGCGGCCTTCAACTTCACCGATCACATTCATCACTTCGGAAACGCCGGCACGCGGGCGGCGCTTGTCAATAATGGCCAGATCTACACCCAAGCGCGCCGCAATGGCGCGCGCACGCACCACACCGCCGACATCGGGGGAGACGATCATCAATTCCCGCCCCGCATAGCGTTCCTGGATGTCGCGCGAATAAAGCGGTGCCACGAAAAGATTATCCACCGGGATATCGAAAAACCCCTGAATCTGCGCCGCATGCAAATCCATGGTCAGCACCCGGTTGGCACCCGCCGCCGTGATCAGGTTCGCGACCAGCTTCGCGCTGATCGGCGTACGGGGGCCTGATTTCCGATCCTGCCTGGCATAGCCGAAATACGGGATCACGGCGGTGATGCGCCGCGCACTGCCGCGCTTCAGCGCATCCAGCGTGATCAGCAATTCCATCAGATTGTCATTGGCGGGGTAGGAAGTGGATTGGATGACGAAAACATCCTCACCACGCACATTTTCATGAATTTCGACAAAAACTTCCAAATCCGCAAAGCGCCGGACGGAGGCATTGGTGAGCGCGATACCGCAAGCGGCGGCTACAGCTTCGGCCAGGGGGCGGTTGCTGTTGCAGGCAACAATCTTCATGCCGGGGGGACTCCGCACGCAGGGGCAATGACTTGTGAGGGGTGCCTAACTAGCAACGTGATGCTTTTGTGTAAATCGCACGCACCAGATCGCGCCGGATTACGCATCCTCCAGCTTTGCCGAAAGCTCCAGCCATTCCTCCTCCAACCCCGCCACTTCCCTGGCAATGGCGGCGCGACGGGTATTCGCCCAGGCGATATCCTCGGCCTTGAAGCGGGCATAGGTATTTGGGTCGGCGAGGCGCTTTTCGATCAAGGCACCCTCCTTCCCCAGTTTTTCCAAAGCGGCTTCCACCGCCTTCAAGCGCGCACGCAGGGGTTGCAGGGCCGCGCGGTTTTCTGCCCTTTCGCGCCGCGCTTCGGCCCGCACCCCGCCGGGCTCACCCCGCGGCGCAGCACCGCGCGCGCGTTCGGCCAACAGCGCCCGATATTCATCCAAATCGCCATCGAAACTGCTCACCGTGCCATCGGCCACGAGCCATAGCCGATCCGCCACCAACTCCACCAAATGCGGATCATGCGTGATCAGCACCACCGCGCCTTCAAAATCCGCCAGCGCCTTCACCAGCGCATCGCGCGCATCAATATCCAGATGGTTCGTCGGTTCATCCAGGATCAGCATTTGCGGCGCATCGCGCGTGGTGAGCGACAATAACAGCCGCGCCTTTTCCCCACCCGAAAGCTGCGCCACCCGAGTATCCGCCCTATCCGCATCCAGCCCGAAACGCGCCAATTGCGCACGGCACGCGGTTTCAGTCGCCTTCGGTAGCGCCGCCTGCATATGGGAAAGCGGCGTGCCGGCCAGGTTCAACTCCTCCGCCTGGTGCTGCGCGAAATAACCAACACGCAGCCGGTTATTGCGAAACATCTCCCCGCCCGAAACATCAAGCCGCCCGGCCAACAGCTTCGCCAACGTGGATTTGCCATTGCCATTGGCGCCCAGCAACGCCACGCGATCTTCCTGATCCAGCCGAAGCGACAAATTCCGCAACACCGGCGGCCCGCCATAGCCAACCGACGCGCGGTTCAGCGACAATATCGGCGGCGCCAAAGCCTCCGGCGCCGGAAAGGCAAAACGCACCGGCGTGTCTTCCACCAGCGCTTCCACCGCCGGCATACGTTCCAGAGCTTTGAGCCGAGATTGCGCCTGGCGCGCCTTGGTCGCCTTGGCGCGAAAGCGATCCACAAAAGACTGAATGCGCGCGCGTTCGGATATCAGCTTTGCATTCTGCGCCTGCTGCTGCGCCTGGCGTTCCGCCCGGATGCGCAAGAAATCCGCGAAATTCCCCGAATAGAGCGTGATGCCCCCGCGATCGAGATGCGCGATTGCATCAACGCAGCGTTCCAACAAACCACGGTCATGGCTGACCACAATCGCCGCCCCCGGAAACCGCGCGAGCCAACCTTCGAGCCAGAGCGTCGCCTCCAAATCCAGATGGTTGGTTGGTTCGTCCAACAACAACAAATCCGGTTCCAGAAACAGGGCGCGCGCGAGCGCCACACGCATGCGCCACCCACCCGAAAATTCCGCCAAAGGCCGCGCCTGCGCCGCAGCATCAAAACCAAGCCCGGAAAGCACCGCAGCCGCACGCGCCGGCGCACTATCGGCACGGATCGCAATCAGCCTTTCATGGATCTCAGCAACCCGCCCAGGATCAGCGGCGCCATCCGCTTCCATGAGCAATGCTGCGCGTTCGGTATCCGCAGCCAAAACCGCTTCCAATAGGCTCGCCGCCCCCGCAGGCGCTTCCTGCGCCACATGGCCCATGCGCGCCCGGGCCGAGAGTCTGATCTCACCCCCATCCGGCTGCAATTCACCCACAATGGCACGGAGTAAGGTGGATTTGCCGGCACCATTGCGGCCAATCAGGCCAATCTTGCGCCCATCATCCACCTGCAGGGCAGCACTTTCCAATAAGGCGCGCCCGCCAAGGCGAATGGTGAGGTCTCGGATGGCCAGAACGGTCATAAGCGCGGGTTGTGGCTTACAGGGTGCGATGCGTCAAAGGGGTGAGCGGGGGCGCCGCCCCTGGAGGCCCCGCCGCAGTAGTCGCTGGCGTCAGCCAGCGGCGCGCGCAGGGTTGGTGTGGCGGCTGCGCGCCAAACCAAGGCCCGTTGCCCCGGACCCCACCGAGATTTGGCTGATCCAGAATGGTTGCATAAATTTAATGCAATTCGTCTTGCGGTAGAAAATGAGCGTCGCTTAACCTTTCCGCAGCAAAATCACTGGGGGAATGTCCAATGCGGTCTTGGTCCTTGATGGCCCGTTGCACGGCGCTGGCCCTAGGCGCCTTTCTGATAACCGCCTGCGAAGGGCCGAATTGGCAAAAGGATAGTGCGGGCGGTTCGATACGGCTTGACGATTGGACGCCCATCGAAACTTCGCAACTCGCCGGCAATCTTGCAGCGGTGTTTTCCGGCCTACCGCTCACAGATGCCAAGCGAGCGCTGCGCGACAGTGCGGTCGAACATAATGTGGTGACCATCACGGACCGCGGTTGGGCCAATGCTCAGCGGTCGATCGCGCCATATGGCCATTTTGGCGAACATACTTTTAGCCAATTGCGGTCGCGTGAGGCATTTGAGGCCTGGGTGCGGGGCCGCTTCCCCCAAGCAAAGGACATTGAGTTTGTTGATGTCATTCCGGTTACGCATCCCACCCTTGCCACCCGCGGCTTCGCTGGCACGGTGATGGTGACCAATCAACAGGACCGGAAATTTCGCTGTGCTCTGGCGCATGCCGGCTATGGTGGCCCGAAGCTTTCCGCCACCTCAACCGACATTTTCCGCATAGAAGAATTCAAATCCACGCTGCAAATCCGCTTCTGCACAGTGGGTGGCACCGCTACTTCGCTGAATCAGCGCATGCAGCGGGTATTGTTTTAATCGATCGGGGGCGCTGCACCCCGATTTTAAGCCCCTATTTGACCACAGCATCCCCAACGTTAGGCTGGTTCTTCGATGACATTCCGACCAATCTGATAACAATGCAGGGCGCAGGGAAAATGGCGTATCACGACGCCATCCACAATCGTTTCGGCGGTTACACTGCGGGTTGATGCGCCCACAGGTACTGGGTGACCCGGGTTTTTCTTGGCAAATTCAATCAGTCCCTTCAATTCGGCGGGGCTTTCGGCAAAACGGTCCGACCATTTGATTTCATAGGCCCAGGCTGGCCGTAAGCTGGCCGGGTCCACGCGTACTAAATCAACTTCCCTATCCTGTCGGCCTGATTTCCAGCGTGCGTAATGGATATTGCCAAGTTCCTTCGAATGAAACCATTGGCTGAAGATGGCGGTCTCCGCCATGTTGCCCATCGCCTCATCATCTTCGGTGAGCGGCGCGAATAGGGCAGCCCGCATGGAAGGGTTCGTCAAATACGCCTTGAACTGGCGCATCCTTTGGAATCTGCGGCCAACATCATCAACGCGGCGCACGCGAACAATCAGGAAGGCCGCTTCAAGATATTCAAGATAGCGAGAAATGGTGTTCTTCGCGACGCCTGAGCTTTTGGCGAGGCCTTCAAGGCTGATCTCTTGGCCGGAATGATAGGCTATGGTGGTGAAAAGCCGATTGAGCTCCTGAATATCCTGGATGCCGTAAAGGCTTGGCAGGTCGCGCAGCAGGACCTTGTCCACAATATCCCGGCCAAGATAGCGCTGGGGGTTCTGGCGGATTTGCGAGTTGAAGACAGCTTCCGGATAGCCGCCGAAATTCAGGTAATCAATGAAAACGCGGTTGAGCGCGCCGATATCCGTTGTGGTGAAGCGACGGTTCGGTCCCTGATGGTTGGGGCGGATCAGTTCCGTCTCCAGGCCCTGGAAATCAAGGAATTCTGCGAATGTCAGCGGCGGCAGGAAAAAATCGGTAAAGCGCCCTGCCCCAGATTCCTGGCTTTTCAGACGCAGCGCAGCCGCTGCGGAGCCTGAGGCGATGAAGCGCGTATTCGGGAACCTGTCGGTCAGAACCTTCAGGTGAATTTCCCAGTTTTTCAGGTACTGAATTTCATCGAAGATTATGATCCGGCGATCTGATGGGGCGTGGCCGGTTCGTTTCTCGAACAGGGAAATCAGGCGCTCAAGCGGCATGGCGCTGTAAAGCGGGGTGTCAATTGACGCAAAGAGGATATGCTTGGGCGGGAAGCCGTCCTTGAGGGCGTGTCGTAGCAATTGTTCAAGCATAACTGTCTTGCCGACGCGCCTTGGCCCCATGAGAATAAGCGCGCGGCGCACCTGCCAGTTCAGGGCAAGGTCCTTGAAGGTCGCGAAATAGGCGCGCGTATGGGTGAAGAGCGCGCCGGTAGCGCCGGCCTGATCAGCCCACCACGGGTTGTCACGCTCCAGGCTTTGCAAAATGTCTTTTTCGGCTATTTCCAGCATGTCGCTCGCTTGCGTTTAAGTAGTATCATTTGTCTAATCCTATTTCAACAATTCTTCTAGATAATTGATGATATTGGGAATTTTGCGTTCAAATAGGCTCGGCGGCCCTTCTTGGGCAGCAGGCGCGCGGCTATCCTTACAACTCAGGGCGCCGGTTGTCCGCGCTAGCGCCCACAACCTCCCGCCCGAAGCACTCCTCCTTGACGCCCCACCCCCCAGCGCGTAAATGCGCGCGTCTCGCCGCAAGGCGC
This sequence comes from Roseomonas sp., assembly GCA_020250005.1. GTDB lineage: Bacteria > Pseudomonadota > Alphaproteobacteria > Acetobacterales > Acetobacteraceae > Neoroseomonas. The sequence goes on along the minus strand of JADCES010000083.1, from coordinate 27,565 downwards.
CGGCCCCCTTTGCCCAGGTGGCGGAATTGGTAGACGCGCAGGTTTCAGGTACCTGTGGCCGCAAGGCTGTGAAGGTTCGAGTCCTTTCCTGGGCACCAGTTTTTCTCTTTCTAAGGCGGCGCGACCAATGGGTTCCACCTTATTCTCCCATGCCGGCGTGACCATCCGGCTTCATCGGAACGACCTGCCGGATGGCCTGGATTTGGGCCGTGTGGTCGCGATTGATACGGAAACCATGGGGCTGAACCCGCATCGGGATAGGCTTTGCTTGGTGCAGCTATCTTCGGGCGATGGGTCCGCGCATCTGGTGCAAATCAGCCCAACCTCGCTCGGCGGGCGGGGTGCGGATGCGCCCAATCTCAAGAAGCTTTTGGCTGACCCTGCCATCACCAAGCTGTTTCACTTCGCGCGGTTTGATGTTGCGGTGCTGTATCATGCGCTGGGGGTCATCACCGCGCCGGTGGTTTGCACCAAAATCGCCGCCAAGCTGGTGCGGACTTTTACCGATAGGCATGGGCTCAAGGATTTGTGCCGGGAATTGCTGGGGGTGGAGATTTCCAAGCAGCAGCAAACCTCAGATTGGGGGGCGGCGGAACTCAGCCCCGAACAATTGGCTTATGCCGCTTCGGATGTGCTGCATCTCCATGCGCTTTGGGCCAAGCTTGAAGGCTTGTTGAAGCGCGAAGGCCGGTTGGATTTGGCGGAAGCCTGCTTCCGTTTCCTCCCGGCGCGCGGGCGGCTTGATCTGCTGGGTTATGAGGACCCGGATATCTTTCATCACTAAACGCCTCTGGCATTTTTTTTGCAGGGCGAGGCCCGGAATTTATTGACCCATCCGGTTCCGCGCCGCATAGAAGGTGGCGTGAATGACCTTGCCCACCACCCAGACCTTGCTGAAGGCCGCCGCGTATTGGCGCTTGAAGCGGATGCCTTGCGCGCGCTGTCCGATAGTCTCGATGCGCGCTTTGTCCGGGCGGTGGAATTGCTGGCGGGGGTTACGGGGCGCGTTGTGGTCTCCGGCATGGGGAAATCGGGCCATGTGGCGCGCAAGATTGCCGCGACCATGGCTTCCACCGGCACGCCCGCCTTGTTTGTGCACCCGGCCGAAGCATCCCATGGCGATTTGGGGATGATCGTAGCCGGGGATGCGGTGCTGGCGCTTTCCAACTCCGGGGAGACACCGGAATTGGCGGATTTGATCGCGCATTCCCGGCGCTTCAGCCTGCCGCTGATTGGCATTATCGGCCGCGCGGAAAGCACGCTCGCACGCGCTGCGGATGTCGCGCTGGTCTTGCCCGCAGCGCCTGAGGCCTGCCCGATGGGCCTGGCGCCCACAACCTCCACCACCATGCAAATGGCGTTGGGCGATGCCTTGGCGGTGGCCTTGCTCACGCGGCGGGGTTTTACGGCTTCAGATTTTCGGGTGTTCCATCCCGGCGGCAAGCTGGGGGCGCGGCTGTCGCGCGTGCGGGATCTGATGCATGGCGCGGCGGAATTACCACTGGCGCCGCCCGATATGCCCATGGAAGCCGCGATTTTGGCGATGACCGCGCGGCGCTTTGGCTGCCTTGGCGTGGTGGGCGCAGATGGCGCACTGGCCGGCGTGATCACGGATGGTGATTTGCGCCGCGCGCTGGAAGCCTCCGGCGGGGCTGGCTTGCTTGCGCGCCCAGCTGGTGAGGTGATGACGCGCAATCCAAGGGCCATCACCGGCGATGCGCTGGCAGCGGAAGCGCTCGGGCTGATGAATAAGCACGCCATCACCGCGCTTTTCGTGGTGGATGAGGCGCGCCGGCCGATCGGCATTTTGCATATCCATGATCTGCTGCGCGCGGGTGTGGCGTGAAGAACCGCGCGCCTGATGCCCCGATGATTTCCGCCGTGCCGCGCGCGCCGCGGCGCATAACACCGCCTTCACGCGAACGCTGGTCACCTTCGGCGGCGCAAATGGCGCGCCGGCGGGCGCTTTTGACGCTGCTGAAATGGCTGGTGCCAGGCGCGGGGGTCGCGCTGCTGCTGATCATTGCCATCTGGCCGGAATTGGAAGGCGCAGAAGAACGCGCGCGGGTTTCCTTCCGCCGCGTTGCCGAAACCGCGCCCGAGGCGGTGCGCATTGTGGCACCACGTTATCAGGGCGTGGATGAGCAGAACCGGCCCTATACCGTCACTGCGGCGGTTGCGATTCAGGGGCAGGACCAGGATCTGGTGGACCTGTCCGCGCCGCGCGCTGATTTGCTCATGACCGATGGTTGGGTGCTTTTGGAATCGCGCGAAGGCCGGCTGGACAAGGCGCGCAATCACCTTGACCTGCGCGGCGAGGTCACTCTGTGGCATGATGGCGGCAATCTGCTGGTGACCGAAGAAGCTGCGATTGAATTGAAGGAAGGTGCGGCTTCCGGCAACAAGCCCGTGGCCGCGCAGGGGCCCTTCGGTACCTTGGTGAGTGAAGGTTTCCGCCTTTATGACAAGGGCGCGGTAGTGGTCTTCACCGGGCGCGCGCGCGCCCTGCTGGAAGGCCGCCAATGATGCGCCGCTTCGCCTTGGCATTTTTTCTGTGCGCGGGCCTTGCCTCGGCGCAGGTGGCTGATCTCAATCAGGGCGGGCCGATCGAAGTCACGGCGCGCGACGGGATTGAATGGCGCCAGAATGATCAGGTGGTGATCGCGCGCGGTGCGGCGCAGGCCGTGCGCGGGGGTGTCACCATTGATGCTGATCTGCTGCTGGCGCGCTATCGCCCACGTGGCGGCGCCCCGGTTGAGGCGCGCCCACCCAGCGAAGGCCCCGGCGGCGCGAGCGAAATTTGGCGTCTGGAAGCTGAAGGTTCTGTCGTGATCACCACGGCAACAGACCGTGCAGAGGGTGATCGCGCGATCTATGATCTCGATCAGGCGGTCATGGTCCTTACGGGCAATAATCTGCGCCTCACCTCGCCGGATAATGTGCTGACGGCGCGCGACAGTGTGGAATATTGGCCGCAGCGGCGCATGGCGGTGGCGCGCGGCGATGCGGTGGTGGTGACAAAGGATGATCGGCGCGTGCGTGCCGATGTGCTGGTGGCCTATTTTCGTGAGGCACCGACAGAAGCCGCCGCAACACGCCCGCAGCCAACCCGCCCAGCGCCCGAGGCATCGCCTGGTTCGGGCAGCAATCTTGATCGGGTGGAAGCCTTTGGGCGCATTGAAATCCGCACCCCAACCGAAGTCGTGCGCGGGGATACCGGCATCTATACGCCGCCCAGTAGTATTGCGCGCCTGCTTGGCAATGTGCGGATCGTGCGCGGTGACAATACGCTGACGGGGTGTGAGGCGATTGTGAACATGGATACGGGCATTTCGCGGCTTATCGCCTGCCCGAATGAAAGGGTGCGCGGCTTGATCGTGCCCGGTGAGGGCCAGAACCTTCCCGCGCCAGGGGCTCCTGCACGATGAATGATGCACCGCAGATAAGAGTGGTGCCGGGCTCTGGCGGGCTTTACGCTTCCGGGCTTGGCAAGCGCTACAAGAAGCGGCCTGTGGTGCGCAATGTATCGCTGTCATTGCAGCGTGGCGAAGCGGTTGGGCTGCTCGGCCCGAATGGCGCCGGCAAGACAACAACGTTTTATATGATCACCGGCCTGGTGCAGCCCGATGAAGGGCGCGTGATGATGGATGGGCATGATGTCACCATGCAGCCCATGTATCGTCGCGCGCGCCTTGGGCTTGGCTATTTGCCCCAGGAAGCCAGCATCTTTCGCGGCCTGACGGTGGAACAGAATATCCGCGCCGCTTTGGAAGTGGTGGAACCGGAAGCTGATCGGCGCGCCGCCATGCTGGATGAATTGCTCGCGGAATTCGGCATTGCGCATTTGCGCCGCGCCCCCGCACTGGCGCTTTCTGGTGGTGAACGGCGGCGCTGCGAAATCGCCCGTGCGCTCGCCACGCATCCTTCCTATATCCTGTTGGACGAACCGCTAGCCGGCATTGACCCCATCGCGGTCGGTGAAATCCGCGATCTGGTCAAGCATTTGAAGGATCGCGGCATTGGCGTGCTGATCACCGACCATAATGTGCGCGAAACGCTGGAGATCATTGACCGCGCCTATATCCTGCATGATGGCAAGGTATTGATGGAAGGCAGCCCGCAGGAAATCGTGGCGAATGAGGATGTGCGCCGCGTCTATCTTGGCGAAAAATTCAGCCTATAGCCTGAAATTCATACGCATGGTCACCGCCTTCCTTTCCGCCCGGCCTTGTGAGCAGCGCTGATGGCGATTGGCCCGCGTCTTGATCTGAGGCAGTCGCAGCAGCTGGTGATGACGCCGCAGCTGCGCCAGGCGATCAAGCTGCTGCAATCTTCCAATCTGGAAGTCTCCGCCTTTGTCGAGGAGGAGCTGGAACGCAACCCGCTACTGGAACGCGATGAACGCCCCATCGCCGGGCCGGATGCCGGGCGCAGTACTGATCCCTTGCCGGCGGCGCCTGAACCTGCCGATGCCGCCAGCGCGGCTGCTTCAGATGCGCTGCCGTCGGAGAACGCAGCGCCGCTCGATGCTGAATGGGATAATGTCTACGATAATGGCCTGCCGCCGATCGGCCGCGGCGGGCGCAGTGATTTTGAGGATGATCTTTCCGGCATAGACGCCATGGAAGCGCCGGAACGTTCCTTGCGCGATCATTTGGCGGAACAGATCAGGCTGAATTTCACAGAGCCGCAGGAGCGGCTAATTGCCGGCAATCTGCTGGCGCTGGTGGATCAGGCGGGGCGGTTGCATGTGCGCGCGCAGGTGATTGCCGATGCGCTGGGCTGTGAGGAAGCGCTGGTGGAACGTGTGCGCCTGGCCATGGCGCGCTTCGATCCCGTCGGCATGTTTTGCCATGATCTGGCGGAATGCCTCGCGGTGCAATTGCAGGATCGCAACCGCTATGATCCGGCTATGGCGGCGCTGCTCGCCAATCTGGAATTGCTTGCGAAGCGTGATCTGAAGGGCTTGCAGCAAATTTGCGGCGTTGATGCGGAAGACATGGCGGAAATGGTCGCGGAGTTGCGGCGGCTGGACCCCAAACCAGGCGCTTCCTTTGATGCACCGCCCGCGCCGACCTTGGTGCCGGATGTGCTGATGCGGCGCGGGCCGAATGATGATTGGATTGTGGAGCTCAATCTGGAAACCCTGCCGCGCGTGCTGGTCAATCGGGGGTTCTTCGCCTCGGCCAATGTCAGCGCACGCGGCAAGGACGACAAGAATTGGATCGCAGAGCGCTTCCAGACCGCATCATGGTTGGTGAAATCACTGGAACAGCGCGCCAATACCATTCTGAAAGTGGCGGCGGAGATTGTGCGTCGGCAGGATGGTTTTTTCCGCCATGGGGTTGGGCATTTGCGCCCGCTGATCCTGCGCGATGTGGCGGATGAGGTTTCGCTGCATGAAAGCACCGTCTCCCGCGTGACATCGAACAAGGCGATTGCGACTCCGCGCGGCACTTTTGAGCTTAAATATTTCTTCACCACCGCCATTTCCGGCACCCGCGGCGGGGAAGCGCATAGCGCGGAGGCCGTGCGCTACCGCATCAAGGCCATGGTGGATACCGAAAGCCCGGATGACATCCTGTCGGATGATACGATTGTGGCCCGGTTGCGCGAAGAAGGCGTGGACATTGCCCGGCGAACTGTGGCCAAATACCGGGACGCGCTGCGCATTCCATCATCCGTGCAGCGCAAACGGGAGAAGGCCGCCTCGGCCTGATCCGGACACAAGGGCGACCCAGGAGGAAGGGAAGGGTCGCGCGCCCGGTTGCCAAGGGGCGGCCCCTCCGCTTTGCAAAAGGGAGGGCATAGGCCCATGCATATTACAGTTGCCGGCAAACAGGTTGAAACCGGTGAAGCGCTGAAGACCCATGTGAGCGACGGGCTCGCGGCAATTACCGCCAAGTATTTTGATCATGCGCTTGAAGCCAATGTGACCTTCCACAAGCATCGAAGCCAATTCAGTTGTGACATCAACCTGAAAGCCGGGCGCGGCTTGATGATGCGCGCCGAAGGTGAGGGGGCGGACGCGCATCGCGCGTTTGAGGTTGCCGCCGAACATCTGGCGAAGCGCCTGCGCCGCTATCGCCGGCGCGTGAATGAACATGCGCGATCCTTCGCCGGTGAACGCGAAGCGGCAGCGGAGGCGGCGCCGCGCGGCCGGCGCTATGTGATCGAAGCACCAGCGGATGAGGAAGCGCCCGAACATGGCGACCACGGCGCCATCATTGCCGAACATCCCGCGCATATCGAAAAGCTAAGCGTGGGTGAGGCCGTAATGCGGCTTGATCTGGCGCAGGCGCAGGTGGTGATGTTCCGCAACAAGAAGGGCGGCGGGCTGAATGTTGTCTATCGCCGGGCCGATGGGAATATCGGCTGGATTGATCCGGGGGAGGGGTAGGCGCTTGGCCCTTGGTGTCCGCTATATCGTGACTTGAAGCGAGGTCTGGGCGGCGCGCGTTACCGGGCGCGCCACCCAATATACTCAGGCGCTTTCGTAAAGCCGCGTCAGGCTGAATTCGCGGTGGCCAAGCAATTCGGCCGCGGTCAATTCGCCATCAGCGGTGCGGATGATGCAATCAAGCAAAGCCTCTCCGGCATCATCCATATTCATCTGCCGCTGCAAGAGCCCGGTCACATCCACGTCAATATGTTCGGACATGGTGCGTTGCGTGCGTGGATTGGCGGTGAGTTTGATCACCGGCAGGATCGGGTTGCCGATGACATTGCCCTGCCCGGTCGGGAAGGTATGCACGGCAAAACCTGATGCGGCGCAAAGGGTCACCATCTCCGCCGCGGCGGAGCTTGAATCCATGAACCAAAGCCCCGAATGGGTGGGTTCTTCCGCCTTGTCCAGCACGCCATCGACCAAGCACTTCTTGCCGATCTTCTGGATATTGCCGAGTGCCTTTTCCTCGATGGTGGTGAGACCGCCTTCGATATTGCCCTTGGTGGGCTGGCTTTCGGAAAGATCGTTGGTCTTGTTCGCTTCCACCACGCGCTGGTAGCGGTCAAACATCGCCTGGAATTGGGCGCGGATTTCCGGCGTGCGGCAACGCGCCGCGACCAGATGCTCACCACCCGTGAGTTCCGTGGTTTCACCGAAAACCAGCGTATTGCCGTTTTCCCAAAGCTTGTCGAAGGAATTGCCAACCGTGGGGCAGGAAGCGAGGCCCGATGTGGTATCGCTTTCACCGCATTTGGTGGAAACCCAAAGCTCCTGCATCGAAGCGCGGGTCTTCTTCAAGCGTGACGCGTGCTTGACCATGCGATAGGCCGCGCGGGAGGCATTGGCGATGGTGTTGATATCGCCATTCTGTTCAATGGCGAAGCCTTCCACCGGCTTGCCGGATTTGGCGATGCCTTCAACAATGCGCCCGGTCCAGCCTGGTTCAATGCCAATCACGATGACGCCAGCAACATTCGGGTTGGTGCCCGTGCCGATCAGCGTGCGGAAATGCAAATCAAGATCGGCGCCGAATTGCAGGCGGCCATAGGCGTGCGGAATGGCCAGCGCGCCCTTGATATTGTTCGCCACCGCTTCGCAGGCAGCATTGGAAAGATCGTCAACCGGTAGGATTATCACATGGTTGCGCACACCCATGCGGCCATTTTCGCGGCGCCAGCCTTCGAAGGCAGCGTTTTTCAGATTGATGCCCATGGCGCCTACCACCGCTTCGTCTTGACGTTGTGGACATGAAGATGCTCGCCAGCGGAGATGTCCTTCACCGCCTTGCCGATATCAATGCCGTATTTGATGATGGTGTCACCGACAGCAATGGCGCGAATGGCAAGCTTATGGCCGATCGGGATATCCGACTTGGCGTTGAAGGTGATCATCTTATCCTGATCCATGATCCAGCCATTCAGCGCCTGGCCGGATTTGATCCCTTCGACAACCACGACGCCGACGGAATCGCCTTCGTCATGCACACAGAAATGCACGGTCATGCCGGCATATCCTCCCTCTCTTGATGATGCTGGTGAAAGCTAGGGCGCGGCCCCTTCCGGGTCAATCAGGTGGCTGGAGCATTTTCAAGCCAAGTGGAATCACTTGGCGCCTCGGAAAATACGACCAAACTCAACGCATTTTCAAGCCAAGTGGAATCACTTGGCGCCTCGGAAAATACGACCAAACCCAACGCATTCACAAGCCAAGTGGGGTCCGTTGGCGCCTCGGAAAATGCGACCAAATAACGGGTCAGATGGGTAGCGCCGTGGTTGATTTCACGCATTCCATGGCGAAGCGCGATGTCACCTTGCGCAGGCTGGAAACCCGCGCCGTGAGCTTGCGGTAGAACACATCATAGGCTGGCATGTCGGAGACAACGACGCGCAGCAGATAATCCACATCGCCGCCAAGGCGCCAGCATTCGACAATCTCTGGCATCTCAGCCACCGACTTGGCAAAGCTTTCGATCCAGGTGGCGGAATGATCGCCAGTTTCGATGGCGACAAAAACCGAAATACCAAGACCGAGCTTTTCCGCATTCACCAAGGTGACGCGCCCGGTGATGATGCCGGTTTCCTCCATGCGGCGGATGCGTTTCCAGCACGGGGTTTGCGTCAGCCCGACCTCCTTCGCGATATCACCGAGCGAGAGCGAGGCATCGGCCTGGATCAGGCGGAGGATGGCAAGATCAGTGGCATCCAGATCATTGGGCTTGGACAATTGGGGCTCCCGCTCGAAAAAACTGCATCACGCGTCAGGCATCAATAGCCGGATCAGGCCATCAAGCTGATCAAGGTCGTTATAGCTGATTGTGACCTGCCCGCCCTTGCCGAAATGCTTGATGGCGACTTGCAAGCCAAGACGTTCAAGCAATTGGCGCTCCAGCGCCAGCGTATCGGAATCCTTGGCATTGGTGCGCCGTGCTTCAGGGTTTTTCGGCTGCGCCGCGGCCATGGCTTCAGCCTGACGCACAGAAAGGCCACGCGTGAGGATTTGTGTCGCGAGCTTTTCCGGCTCCTCCGCCCCCAGCAGGGCGCGGGCATGCCCGGCACTCAGGCGCCCGGCGCGCAGATGCTCGCGAATGGCAGGCGGCAGGTTGAGCAGGCGGAGCGTATTGGCGATGTGGCTGCGCGATTTGCCGACCGCACGCGCAAGGCTTTCCTGATTGAGGCCAAATTGATCGATCAGCCGCGCAAAGCCTTCCGCTTCCTCGATCGCGTTCAAGTCTTCGCGTTGCAGGTTTTCGACCAAGCCCGCCGCCATGGCCATCCGGTCATCAAAATCGCGAATGACAACGGGTACATCATGGAGTTTGGCGATCTGCGCCGCGCGCCAGCGGCGTTCGCCACCAATGATCTGGTAGCGCCCCGCAGCACCCGGCTTCGGTCGCACCAGCAGCGGCTGCAAAATGCCGTGTTCAGTGATGGAAGCCGCAAGTTCCTGCAGCGCCTGCCGGTCAGGTTCCATACGTGGCTGGAACGGGCCGGGTTCGATTGAGGCGATCGGCAGGCTACGCGGCGGGCCGGCCTGCGGTGCGCTTGCCGCCGGCGGCGCATCGCCCATAAGGGCCGAGAGACCCATGCCGAGCCTTGCGGGCTTTTTCATTGAGCCGTTTCCTTCGGATGCTTTTGGCGGCGGATCCATTCCTGTGCAAGCGCGACATAAGCCTCGGCACCCGCCGAGCGATGATCATAGACCAGGACAGGCAGGCCGTGCGATGGCGCTTCAGTGATGCGAATGTTGCGCGGTATCATTGTTTCATAGACCTTTTCGCCAAAAAAGGCACGGACATCAGCCGCAACAAGTTCAGACAAATTGTTGCGCTTATCGAACATTGTCAGGATAATGCCGCCGAGTTTGAGGTTCGGGTTCAAGGTTTTGCTGACGCGTTCAATGGTGCGCGCGATTTGGGATACGCCTTCAAGCGCGAAGAATTCGCATTGCAGCGGGACCAGAACCTCATCCGCCGCGACCAGGGCATTCAGCGTGATCAGGCCGAGCGATGGCGGGCAATCAATGATGATCAGGTCCGTACCGGCCAGCGTATCTTGGGCAACTTCCAGGGCGTTCAGCAGGCGCCTTTCGCGCGCTTCGACATCTATCAATTCAATTTCAGCGCCGGCCAAATCGGCATCGGCCGGGAGCAGGTCCAGCTGCGGGATGCGCGATGGCTTCACAAGTTCGGCCAGGGGCGCAGCACCCACCAGCAAAGCATAGCTGCCCTGGCCCCTTTCCTGGCGTGGCAGGCCAAGGCCGGTGGAGGCATTGCCCTGCGGATCAAGGTCTATCAGCAGAACCTTCCGTGTGGTGGCAAGCGCCGTGGCAAGGTTGATCGCTGTCGTGGTCTTACCGACCCCACCTTTTTGGTTGGCGATGGCAATGATTTTCGGCCTGGCGGGGCTAGGGCTGGACACGTTGGATGTTGCTCAGGCGCAGGATGGTTGCTTCGGGGCTGGTGGCACTTGGAAAGCGCTCAAGGGTGAAGTGCCAGTCCTGGGCGGCTTCCGTCAACTCTTTCTCGGCGGTCCTGCCTTTGGGGAACAATGCGACGCCGCCTAGGGCCAGAAACCTGGCGGCATAGGGCAATAGGGATGCCAGCGGGGCAAGGGCGCGTGCGGTAATGGCTGATAAAGGTGGGAGCTTGGCGTTTTCCGCGCGGCAGGCATGCACGCTGACCATGGGTAGCTTCAGCTGAGCACTCGCTTCGACCAGAAACGCAGCCTTGCGCTTGTCGGACTCAACCAAATGGATTTCGCGCTCGGGCTGCAAAATTGCCAAGACCAAGCCTGGCAAGCCAGCGCCAGAGCCAAGGTCAGCGATAGGTCCATGCTCCGGCAAAAGTGGCTGCAATTGCGCGCAATCAGCGATGTGGCGCTGATCGATTTCAGCTGCGGTTTCCCCCGAAATCAGATTGATCCGGGCATTCCAGCGCAGCAGCAGGCCACGAAAGGCTGCAAGCCGTTCAGTGGTTTCCGGGCGATGTTTCACGTGAAACGTTGAGCGTCGCGCCGCAGATGCACCGCAAGCGCCGCAAGGGCAGCGGGGGTGACGCCCTGAACGCGGCCGGCAGCGCCAAGGGTGGCGGGGCGCGCCGCCTTCAAGCGTTGGCGCATTTCGGCCGAAAGGCCATCAACAGCGTCAAAATCAAGCGACGCGGCGATTGCCGCCTTTTCTTCGCGCTCCAGAAGGCGCCGCTCGGCCTCCTGGCGGCGCAGATAAGGGGCGTAGAGCGCTTCCGCCTCCAATTGTATGCGGATGGCAGGGGCAACTTCGCGCAACCAAGGGAAGGCTGCTTCCACCTTCCCTATCGCCACCCCTGGTAAGGCGAGTACCTCAAGCACTGAGCGCCGTCGGCCATCCTGGTTCACGGCGATACCCAGAAGGGAAAGGGCGGCAGGCGTCGCGCCATCGGCAATGGCGCGCGCCAGGGCATCGTGAACTGTCGCGGCAAAGGCGCGATGCCGCGCAGCACGTTCTGCACCCACGCAGCCCCATGCTATGCCGCGCTCCGTAAGCCTGAGCCCCGCATTATCGGCCCGAAGCGAAAGGCGATGCTCCGCGCGCGCGGTCAGCATACGATAGGGTTCGGAAACGCCTTGCAGCGTCAAATCATCCACCAGAACCCCGATATAGGCTTCACTCCGCGTGAAGCTTGCATCGGGAATGCCGCCTGAAGCGCGGCGGGCAGCATTGATCCCGGCTATCAGCCCTTGGGCACCCGCTTCCTCATACCCCGTCGTGCCATTGATCTGCCCGGCCAGGAATAGGCGCGGTACCTGGCGCAATTCCAGCATCGGAGTGAGGGCGCGTGGGTCGATATGATCATACTCAATGGCATAGCCCGGGCGTAGGATTCGGGCTCTGGCGAGCCCAGGGATGGAGGCCACCACCTGTTCCTGTACCGTTTCTGACAAGCTGGTGGAAATCCCGTTTGGATAGACTGTCGGGTCATCAAGCCCTTCAGGTTCCAGGAAAATCTGGTGCCTGTCGCGTTCGGCAAACCGCACCACCTTGTCTTCTATGGAAGGGCAATAGCGCGGCCCAACACCCTGAATACGGCCACCATAGACGGCACTTGATTGGAGATTTTCGCGAATGATGGCGTGAGTCTCAGCCGTCGTCGCCGTAATGCCGCAGGTCACCTGGCGGTTGGTGATGCGCTCGGTCATCCAGGAAAGTGGCTCGGGCGGATCATCCCCCGGCTGGGCTTCCAAATCTGCCCAGTCAATGGTGCGACCATCCAGCCTAGGCGGCGTGCCGGTTTTGAGGCGGGCGAGCGGCAATCCCAAGCGCTCAAAAGCGAGCGCCAAGCCAAGCGCCGGTGCGTCTCCCACTCGGCCGGCTGGAAAGCGCTTTTCGCCGATATGGATTTCGCCGCGCAGGAATGTGCCGGTGGTGATGATCGCCGCCCCGCACCGTATACGCTGGCCATCAGCGGTGATGATCGCGGCAAGCGCACCTGCCTGGTCAAGCTCCAGCCCCTCCGCACCGCCGGCCATGATGGTGAGATTTGGCTGGGCGCGGAGCAGCGCCTGCACAGCTTCGCGATAAAGCCGGCGGTCCGCCTGGGCGCGCGGCCCGCGCACCGCTGGCCCCTTCGACAGATTGAGCATCTTGACGTGAATGGCTGCCGCATCCGCCGCGCGCGCCATAATCCCATCCAGGGCGTCAATTTCGCGAACCAGATGCCCCTTCCCGACCCCGCCAATGGCCGGGTTACAGGACATTTCGCCAATGGTTTCAATCTTATGGGTAAGAAGCAGGGTGCGCGCGCCAAAGCGCGCCGCGGCCGCCGCGGCCTCGCAGCCGGCATGGCCGCCACCCACTACCACCACATCAAAGGTCAAATCCGCGCTCGTCATGCGCCGCCTATATCAGCATTACTTCCCGATGCAGAAGTCCCGGAACACGATATCGAGAATTTCCTCGACACCGACCCGCCCCGTGAGGCGGCCAAGCGCGAATAACGCGGCGCGCAGCGCCTCCGCCGTCAGTTCAGCAAGAGCAGCGCTCTCCGCATCTCTCAAGAGAGCCGCAGCCTCCATGAGGGCCGCACGATGTCGCGGACGGGTCAGCTGATTACCTTGTCCGGCGCCAGTCAGGCGGAGTGCCTCCTTGGCCAGGTGGTCGCGTAGGGCATCGAGCCCTGTACCTTCGCGGGCCGAGACGGCCATGGCTGGAAGCCCGCCGATCGCAGCTGGCCCAGACCCAAGGTCGCATTTATTGACCAGTACCAAACTACCCGGGCCTACCCAGCGCAGCGTTTCGGCATCAGGTGGCTGATCGGCAGCGAATACCGTGATTACAAGCTGCGCCTCCTGCGCGCGGCGCTCGGCGCGCTTGATCCCCTCGGCCTCAATCTCATCGCCCGCCTCTCTCAGCCCCGCCGTATCGGAAAGGGTCACCGGTACGCCGGCCAAATCAAGTCGCGCTTCCACAATATCCCGCGTCGTCCCCGCCCTGGCAGAGACGATGGCTGCCTCCCTGCCGATCAAGGCGTTGAGAAGCGATGATTTTCCTGCATTTGGCGCGCCGATGATGGCGAAGACCAAACCCTCACGCAGCAATTCACCGCGCCGCGCATCTGCCAAATGCGCCTCGATTTCCGCACGCAACTCGCCCGCCCCGGCGTGGGCCTTGGCGTCTAGATCTGTCGGCAAGCCATCCTCGGCGAATTCAATTGCGGCCTCCTGATGCGCCAATAGCCGTGCCAAATTCTCGGCCCAGCCGCCGTAAAGCTCGGCCAAGCCCCCGCCGGCCTGATGCAGCGCCTGGCGCCGCTGCGCCGCAGTCTCGGCGGCAATCAGGTCGGCAATGCCCTCGGCGGCGGTCAGGTCCAATTTGCCGTGCAGAAACGCACGCCGGGTGAATTCGCCTGGCTCTGCCAGACGCAACCCCGCCGCAGCCAGCGCTTCCATCACCCCGGCGATAACGCTGCGTCCCCCATGCAAATGGAGCTCCGCCGCATCCTCGCCGGTGTAGGAAGCCGGACCCGGAAACCACAACACCAAAGCATGATCCAAGGTTTCGCCGTCAGCCGCACGCAATCGTCGCAGGCTGGCATGGCGCGGCTGTGGCAGACCTCCAGCCAAACGCCGCAGGGCTTCAGCAGAACCCGGTCCCGATAGCCGGAGCACGGCAACCGCACCGGCGGCCGCACCACTTGCCAATGCGTAAATCGTGTTGGCTGCGCTCACCTGCTGCCTCGTTTCACGTGAAACACTCGCTCGCCCTCAACCCTTCCCTGGCGGCACATCGCGCTCTGTCAGCATCAGGCGTGCGACACGACCCTTTTGTCGCAGATGTGTTTCCAAAACCTCATCAATATCAGATTTCGTTTCTATTTTGTACCAAATGCCCTCGGGGTATATCACTATAGTTGGCCCGAATTCGCAGCGGTCCAGACAGCCGGCCATATTCACCCGCACCCCGGCCAGCCCAAGCTCCTTCGCGCGCGCCTTCATGTAGTCCCGCAAGCTTTCGCTGCCGCGCGCCGCACAGGAACCCCGCTTATGGCCATAAGGACGCCGATTGCAGCACACAAACACATGCGCCTGGAAATAGAGCGGTGGGTCCACTACCCCTTGCGCCTCGGTTTTCGATTCACCCACTGGCTTTCCCCTCTCCTGCTTCGTCCAAGACGCCACCGCTTGACGCTGCCCAGCCATAATGCCACTTCGCCCCCGCGTCATGCCGCAACTTTCTCTCCTGACGAATTTTGGCGACCTCACCATCTCGGAAGAGGATGGCGCTATTGTCGCGCTTGATTGGGGTCGCGGGCGGGATCAGCAAGAAACCCCCCTGCTTCGCCGCGCCAGGGATCAATTGCAGTCGTATTTTGATGGCACGCGCCTGACCTTCGATTTGCCCTTGGCACCGCATGGCTCCGATTTTCAGAAACGCGTCTGGGCTGCGCTTTGTGCCATACCGCCAGGCGAAACCCGAAGCTATGCCGATATCGCCCGCACCATTGGCTCAGCCCCCCGCGCTGTCGGTCAGGCCAATGGCGCCAACCCCATCCCCATCATTATTCCCTGCCATCGCGTTGTCGCAGCAGATGGGTCGCTTGGCGGCTATTCCGGTGGCGATGGACCGGCTACAAAGCAGCACCTTTTGAACCTTGAAAGCCGAGCCCTTCAACTCCCCCTCAACCTTCCGGCGCCCCGAAAGCGCCCTTGATGGATACCCCCATGAATCACGCTATCCGCATCCACGAAACCGGCGGTCCGGAGAAAATGGTTTGGGAAGAAGTGCCGCTTCCCTCCCCCAAGCCGGGCGAAGCCTTGGTGCGGCACAAGGCGGTCGGCCTGAATTACATCGATGTCTATTTCCGCACTGGCCTCTATAAGGCGCCCAGCATGCCGGCCATTATCGGCATGGAAGCATCAGGCATTGTGGAAGCCATTGGTGAAGGTGTGACGGAAGTGAAGGTGGGCGACCGAGTCGCTTACGCCACTGGCCCGATTGGCGCCTATACCCAAGCGCGCACCATCAAGGCCGATCGTCTGGTGAAAATGCCGGATGCGATCAGCTTCGAACAAGGGGCGGCGATGATGCTGCAAGGCATGACCGCAGCCTTCCTCATCAAAAAATGCTACCCTGCCAAGGCGGGCCAGACTGTTCTGATCCATGCGGCGGCCGGCGGTGTCGGCCTTATCCTCAGCCAATGGGCAAAGCATCTTGGTTGCACGGTTATTGGTGTGGTCAGCACGCCGGAGAAAGCCGCCCTCGTGAGACAGCATGGCGTGGACCATGCATTGCTCACCAGCGATGACATTCCCGCCCGCGTGAAAGACATCACCAAGGGCGCGATGCTGCCGGTTGTTTATGACAGTGTCGGCAAGGACAGCTTCCTTACCTCGCTCGATTGCCTGGCACCCTACGGGCTGATGATTTCCTACGGCAATGCGTCCGGCCCCGTTGCCATTCCGGATTTGGGCATTCTGGCGGCCAAGGGGTCGCTCTATGTCACACGGCCCACGCTCGCGACCTATACGGCGCAGCGCGAGGATCTTGTGGCGCGCGCCAATGATTTGTTTGAGGTTGTGGCCTCAGGCGCTGTCAAGATTCGCGTCAACCAAAGCTACGCCCTGAAAGACGCTGCCTCTGCCCATATCGCGCTGGAAGCACGCAAGACCACGGGCAGCACCGTTCTTATTCCGTAATGTTTATCCTAGGCTTCAGACCCGCAGCTGAAGCCCATCTCTACCCGACATGTAACGCCGCCAGTTTATCCTGCGGACGGACATAATAGACATAGCGATAAGCCTCCCGCATGCCGAGGCTTCGCTGCGCGGCGCAGGATGCCCCATTATTGGAAGCGACCTGCGCCCATAACCATTCCGCCCCTTGGGCAATGGCCCAATGCGCCGCGGCACGCGTGATGCGCGACCCCAAGCCTAGACGACGCCTCTCCGGCACCACCGCCAGATCGAAAAACCCAGCAAGCTTTCCATCGCTGACAACAGAAATGCACGCCACTGGCGTCGCAGCCTCATAAAGGAGGACCCAAGCTGCCGGGACCAGCATCATCTCAACGGCGCGCACCTTCTCCGTACGCCGGGCCGGCACTTGATGCTCGGCCGTCGCCGTCACCGCCATCCAATCGGCATCAGGTTCTGATAAAAGGCGTGCTGCCGTATCAGCACGTGCAATACCGGCAATCGGCGCCAGGAAAATGACGGTCTCGTCCTTGCTCACGTAACCCCGGCCAGTAAGCGAAGCCGCAAGCCCTGGTGGATCGAGTGGTGTTGAGCGGAAGCGCACCGGAAGCCCTTGCGCAGCGTAGCGTGCCTCTATGCGGTCAATGCGCGCCTCAAGGTCAGGATCAACACTGGCAAGAAGTGAGCTCGCGGCATTGGCGCGCCCGGTGCCACCCAGGAAACTCCGCACCACGAAACCCCCATCATAGGCTACGCGCTGCGCCGGTACTGCAGTCAGACAGGCGCGTTCCAGGACAGTGACATCCGGGGCATTTTGAAAAGTCACGCTCAGACCTTGCCGATCACGCCTGCGGCGGGATCCTCAGGCGCCGGGGCCGGCTTGGTCTCACGCCGCCTGGCGTGCCAGGCTTCCATCAATTGCAACACTGTCGCAGCAGTTTCTTCAATGCTGCGGCGGGTCACATCAATCACGGGCCAGCCCTGAGCGGTGCAAAGCCGGCGCGCCGCGATGATTTCCGCCTTCACCGCCTCAGGGTCAATGTATTCTGTCGTGTCATGCCGAACGCCCTGGCCGCCAATAATCTTCAGGCGGTGGCGCCGGATATCAATCAGGGCATTGGCCTCGATATAAAGCCCCACCACCGGACAGGGCGGATCATTCAGAATCTCAGGCAGTGTCGCCCCTGGCACAATTGGCACATTGGCTGCCTTGATGCCGCGATTGGCCAGATAAAAGCAGGTTGGCGTCTTGCTGCTACGCGAAACCCCGACCAACACGACATCGGCATTGCGGATGCCGACCGTCCCCTGGCCGTCATCATGCGACAGCACGTAATGCATCGCGTCAATGCGGCGGAAGTAATCCGCATCCATCACATGCTGTGCCGCGCGCTTTTCGCGGGCGCGCACGCCTGTCGCTTCCTGCAATAGCGCCATCACCGGATCGAGTGGCGATAGGCAGGTTACGCCCATGCGCTGGCAAGCTTCTTCCAGCACATGCCGCAGGCTCGAATCCACAAGCGTATAGAGCACTGGCCCTGGTTCGTGCTGGATCCCCTCTAGCACCCGGTCCAATTGCAGGCGGGATCGGATCAGGCTCCAGCGGTGATCCACCACATGATGATCATCAAACCGCGCCAGCGTGGCCCGGGCGATGGATTGCAGCGTTTCCCCGGTGGAATCCGACACCAGGTGCAGATTGATTTGCCTGTGAACCATGGCGGGAGAATTCCGTGAGTCGATGTGGATAACGGGGGTGGTTTTCGCCACTGAGCCCGCCCTGGCGCATAATGAGGATGAAACACCCCCATCACGCAAGCCTGAATGCTTTTTCCGGCCCCTCCCCCACAACCGGCAAAAGCGCAAACTTCCACGACCACAGCAGCCATCAGGGCAAAAGCCACCCGGGGAAAAATCTGTGGATGGAATTGGCGGCGCTTGCCTCCCCATGATCCACAGGCACTACAATCACCCTCATCTTTCAGAATCTTAGATTCAATGCTTAGGTTCAGGATATGGAAATGGAAAACGAGCCCAGCCGGGCCAAACCCTTTTTGCGCGTCTTGACCGGAGAGGCCGTCTGGCCCCCCCCCGTATGGCTGATGCGTCAGGCCGGCCGGTATTTGCCCGAATACCGCGCGACACGCGCCAAGGCAGGCGATTTCATCTCGCTTTGCACCACGCCCGATCTGGCGGCTGAGGTCACGCTGCAACCCATCCGGCGCTATGGCATGGATGCCGCCATCCTGTTTTCCGATATCCTGATGGTGCCCTGGGCCTTGGGGCAGGGGTTACGCTTTGCCGAGGGCGAGGGGCCTTTGCTCGACCCCATCCGCTCCGCCGAGGGCATTAGCGGGCTCAATCTGGATGGCTTGCTCGCGAAAGCTGCACCGATTTTTGAGACCGTGCGACTGACCCGTGCGGGCCTCAATCAGGATCACCCCAAAACGGCCCTCATCGGCTTTGCTGGCTCACCCTTCACCGTTGCTTGCTACATGGTGGAAGGCCGCGGCAGCAAGGATTTTGCTGCCACGCGCGGCATGGCGTTTAGCGACCCTGCCAGCTTCGGCCGCCTGATCCGCATTCTGCAGGATGCTACCACCGAATATCTTGTGGCCCAGGTGGAAGCCGGCGCCGAAGCGCTGATGCTGTTCGACACTTGGGCGGGGCTGCTGCCGCCGAGCCAATTCCGCCGTTGGGTGATCGAACCGTCAGCCGCTATTGCGCGTGCCGTCCGCAAGCGCTGCCCCACCACCCCCATCATTGGTTTCCCGCGCCTGGCTGGGCCAATGCTGCCCGATTACGCTAGCCGCGCGGCAGTGGATGCGGTGGCCATGGATACCAGCATGGATCCGCGCTGGGCCGCCCAGGCAGTGCCGGCCACCATGCCGCTCCAAGGGAATCTCGATCCGCTGGCTCTGGTCGCGGGCGGCGCCGCCTTGGAAGCCGAGGCACGCAGCATACTGGCTGCCATGCGCGGTCGGCCTTTCATCTTCAATCTGGGTCACGGCATCATTCCGCCAACGCCGCCCGAGCATGTCGCGCAATTGATGCGTATAATCCGGAGCAGTTGAGGCGCCTCAGTTAGCTTCCTCTGCCGTGAAGGGTGGCTTCAGCCAGATTGCGTCCTTGATCTTGGCTTTGACGAAGGCCTCATGGGCTGCCAGCGCCTCAGCTGGTGGCGTTATCAGCAATGTGGCCCGCTCCACCCTCTCCACTTCCAGCGTCACAAGGCGCGGCGCCGCCTTCGCTGCCAATTCTAGCCCCGGCTGCTTGCCGCCCATCATTTCCAGATAGACCTGCGCCAAAAGCTGGCAGTCCAGAATGGCATTGTGGTTGCCGCGCAGCGAATTATCCACGCCAAGCCTGCGGCAAAGCGCATCAAGATTATTCGGCATGCCCGGATAGCGCGTTTTCGCCATCGCCAGGCTGTCAATCATGCGGCTGCGGTCGAGGATGGGCCGATTGCAGCGAAACAACTCCGCATCGAGGAAACCAAAATCGAACGGCGCATTATGGGCAATGATCTCCGAATCGCCCAAAAAGGCCAAAAGCGCATCGGCGATGTCAGCAAATTTCGGCTTGCCGGCGACATCGCCATTGGTGAAGCCATGAATGCGTGACGCCTCGGCCGGGATATCGCGTTCCGGATCAATCAGGCTGTGAAACACCTCGCCCGTTGGCAGCAGGTTCAATAATTCCACTGCTGCCACTTCAATCACGCGATCACCGGTCAGGGGATCAAGTCCTGTGGTTTCGGTGTCCAGCACAATCTGGCGCATCAGCCCGCCCCCCTTAGCCGGTGCATCAGGCGCCTGATGGCAGCCACGGCGAAATGCCGCGACAGCCCGCTATGGATTACCACATCAGCCCGCCTGCGCTTTTCCGCATCCGGCATTTGCCGCGCGCGAATAGCGGCAAGCCTTTCGCGCGTCATACCTGGCCGACGCATGACGCGCGCCGCCTGCACCGCCGCGGGCGCGGAGACTACAACAACCTCATCAACCCGCTTTTCGCCACCGGTTTCCAACAACAAAGGGATATCCAGCACCACGATGGACTTCCCCGCCCGCCGCGCCGCTGCCAGAAAACGCTTTTCGGCATCACGCACCAGCGGGTGCACAATACGCTCCAACTGCTTCAAGGCCGCAGGATTCGCCAATACGGCGCGGCGCAAGGCTTCCCGATCTACCGCACCACCGCGCGTCGTGCCTGGGAAAGCCGCTTCAATCGGCCGCACTGCGCGCCCGCCCACCGCCTGCAATGCGTGCACCGCCTGATCAGCATCGAAAATCGGCACGCCATGCCGGCGAAAAATGGCCGAGGCGGTGGATTTCCCCATGCCGATCCCGCCCGTCAGGCCGATGATCTTCATGCGCCATCCCGTTTCGGGATATCGGCCGCCACCACATCACGCAGCGCCTGGTCGACTTGTGGCGCGACGCCAAACCAAGCCTCAAAACCCGGCCGCGCCTGATGCAGCAACATGCCAAGCCCATCTACCGCAACTAGGCCGCGCGCCCGCGCCGCCGCCAAAAGCCGGGTTTCGAGCGGCACATAGACAATATCTGCCACCACCGCGCTGGCCGGCAAAGGCGCCAAATCCAATTCCAACCCCGGCTGACCCTGCATGCCGAGCGAGGTTGTGTTCACGACCAAAGCCGCGTCTTCCAAGGGCGCCCGATCCGCCACTTGGATTGGTCCGCCCAGATCCCGTGCCAAAGCCTCGGCCTTGGCAGCAGTACGGTTCACCAGCGTCACGCGCGGCGCACCGGCATCGAGCAAAGCGGCTGCAATGGCCCGCGCTGCACCACCTGCCCCCAAAAGCATCGCAGGGCCAGCATCAGCGCGCCACCCGGGCGCTGCTTCGCGAATGCTTTCCAGAAAGCCGAAGCCATCGGTATTGGAGCCCTCAATCCGGCCATCGCGGAAAATCAGCGTATTCACCGCCCCGGCGCGGCGCGCGAAGGGCGCGACCTCATCGCAAATCTCAAAGGCCGGAAGCTTATGCGGAATGGTGACATTGGCGCCGCGAAAGCCGAGATCCACCAACGACCGCACCGCTGCACCAAAGCGCTCCGGCGCCACCCCAAGCGGAATATAGGCCCCATCAATGCCATAGCGTTGCAGCCAGAACCCGTGCAGGCGTGGCGAGCGGGAATGGGTGACCGGATGGCCGAAAACCCCGGCGAGCCGGGCATGACCGGAAAGCAGTTTCATCACGCCAGAAAGCACTGCCGGCCCCCGCAACGCAAGGCTTTAACTACCAACCTGCCGCAGCCATTCCTGTAAATTGTAGTACATCGTGACCCGGCTGATCCGCCCATCCTTCAGGCAAAAAAACGCCCCGGCCGGCAGGGCATAGCGCTGGCCACGCGCCGGCGGCAGCCCGGCATCCTGCGCCAAATATTCGCCATGCACCTGGAATTCCGCCGCGGCGCGGGCGCCATCCGCGCCGACCATGATCACGATGTCGCGCAATTCTTCCCGGTAGCAGCGCGCCATGCGGTCCAGAAAGGCCGCGAAGGCTGGCTTGCCATGCTCGGCACCGCCTTGGTTGATATCATGCACCACATCATCGGCCAGCAAGGCCAGCATGCCCGGCCAATCCCCGCGATTGAAGGCTGCCAGATAGGCGCTGATGATATCTTGCGTGGTGTTCATGCTGGCTTTCCTTGCCCGGTCTCGGTCCCCTGCCTATAGAGCATCCCGCACGAGCCTTACGCCAGAGCACAGAACCGCCATGACCGCCAAGCCCCCCAGTTTTCAGGACATCATCCTGCGCCTGCATCGCTTTTGGGCGGATCAGGGCTGCGTCATCCTCCAGCCCTATGACATGGAAGTGGGCGCGGGCACGTTTCACCCAGCCACTACCTTGCGCGCCCTTGGCCCCAAGCCCTGGAAGGCCGCCTATGTGCAGCCATCACGCCGCCCGGCCGATGGCCGCTATGGCGAAAACCCCAATCGGCTACAGCATTATTACCAATATCAGGTGATCCTGAAGCCATCGCCCGCGGACCCGCAGGCGCTGCTGATTGAAAGCTACCGCGCGCTTGGCATTGACCCCGCTTTGCATGACATCCGCTTTGTTGAGGATGATTGGGAAAGCCCCACCCTTGGCGCCTGGGGCCTGGGGTGGGAGGTATGGTGCGATGGGATGGAGGTGACGCAATTCACCTATTTCCAACAGGTCGGCGGCATTGCCTGCGACAAGCCAAGCGCTGAATTAACCTATGGCCTGGAGCGCCTCGCGATGTACATCCAGGGGGTCGAGAATGTTTATGACCTGGACTTCAACAATGACGGCGTGAAATACGGTGAGGTGTTCCTGCGGGCCGAGCGCGAATATAGCGCGCATAATTTCGAAGCCGCCGACACAAAGATGCTGTTCCGCCATTTTGAGGATGCGGAGGCCGAATGCGCCGCGCTTTTGGAACGGAGGCTCGCTTTGCCGGCCTATGACCAATGTATCAAGGCATCGCATCGCTTCAACCTGCTGGATGCGCGGGGTGCGATCAGCGTGACGGAACGCGCGGCCTATATTGGCCGCGTGCGGACGCTGGCGAAGGGATGTTGTGAGGCCTGGCTGGCCGGCGAAGGGGCGTGACCTTGCGCTTTCGGGGGTTTTCTACCATATCCGGCATGGTTTCTACCAAAGGTGCGCCATGGGCCAGTTGAACATTAAGGATGCCGCCCTGATTGCCGAAGCGAAGGAGCTTGCGGCGATGCTCGGCACCACAGCCACGGGGGCGGTGCGGGTGGCGGTGCAGGAAAAGCTCGCCACCATTAAGGAAGCGAGGTCACGGAAGGTGGCGGAAATCCTCGCTATTGGAGAGCGGGTGCGCCCGACACTATTGCCGGGGGCCAGTTCCGATCACAGCGATCTTTATGATGAACATGGTCTGCCGCGATGATCCTCGATTCCTCCGCAGTACTCGCCATGTTGTTCGGTGAACCGGAAGCGGCGGCGTTTGCCGAAGCCGCTGAAGAAGCGACTGAGCGGGCCATCTCCGCGGCCTCATGGTTGGAGGCAGCGATGGTGGCTGATAACCGCAGCGCCGTTGCCTCCGCGGAATTCGCGGGGCTGATGGCGCGGCTTGATCTAGAAATCGTCCCCTTCACCGCAAGCCAGGCAATGCGTGCCCGGGAAGCGCATCGCCACTACGGCAAGGGCCGCCATAAGGCGGGGCTTAATCTGGGCGATTGTTTTGCTTATGCGCTGGCCAAGGAACGTGGCCAGGCTTTGCTGTTCAAGGGCGATGATTTCGCCGCAACCGATATAGAGCCGGCGATCAAACCCCATGGCTGAACTGCTGCTTGAATTATTTTGCGAAGAAATCCCGGCGCGGATGCAGGCGCGCGCGGCGGACGATCTCACGCGCCTATTTGCCGATGCTTGTGCCGCCCTTTTGGAAGCGCCGCCGCGTGGCTTTTATGGCGCGCGTCGCATCGGCCTGACCGCGCGGTTAAAGCCAAGTGTGACCACGGAAGGCAAGGAAGAACGTGGGCCGCGCATTGGTGCGCCGGATCAGGCGATTGAAGGCTTCCTCAAAAAACACGGCGCGACGCGTGATGCGCTGACGGAAGAAGGCCAATTCTGGGTGCTGTCCAAACCCGGCCGCACGCTGGAAGCGCACGCACTGGTGGCGGAAGCCATGCCCGCGCTGATCCGCGCCTTCCCTTGGCCGAAATCCATGCGCTGGGGCGGGACATCTTCCATGGTTTGGGTGCGGCCCTTGAAGCGCATTCTCTGCGTGTTGGATGGTGCGGTGGTTCCCTTCACCCTGGCGCAAGGTGCTGATGATGGGCATGGCTTGGCGAGTGGCGATTTGACCGAAGGCCACCGCATCATGTCGCCCGGCGCTTTCAGCGTGCAGGACTTTGCCGAGTATAAGGCCGAACTTGCCGACCGCCAGGTTGTGCTGGAAGCGGAAGATCGCGCGCGCATGATCCGTGATGGCATCACCGCACTCGCCGCCGCGGAAGGGCTGGACGTAGTGCCGGATGAGGCATTGATTGCCGAAGTGGCGGGGCTGGTCGAATGGCCAGTGACGTTGCTCGGGCGGATTGATGACGCCTTCATGGATCTGCCGCCCGAGGTGATGCGCACCACCATGCGCGTCAATCAACGCTATTTCGCCCTGCGTAAGAAGGATGGCTCAGCGGCGCCGCGCTTTGCGCTGGTGGCGAATATCGCCGCGCCTGATGGCGGTGCCGCAATCACCGCCGGCAATGAACGCGTGCTGCGTGCGCGTTTGGCGGATGCGCGCTTCTTCTGGGATTTGGACCGGAAGCAAAAGCTGGAAAGCTTCCTGCACAAGCTGGATAGCGTGGTGTTTCATGCGAAACTTGGCACACAAGGCCAGCGTGTGCAGCGTTTGGAAAACCTGGCTGGGCTGATTGCGGAAAAACTTGGCGCTGATGCAACGCTCGCGCGGCGCGCAGCGCGCTTGGCCAAGGCTGATCTTGCCTCCGGTATGGTGGGTGAGTTTCCGGAATTACAAGGCGTGATGGGGCGCTATTACGCGCTAGGTCAGGGTGAAGATGCGCGCGTGGCGGAAGCCATCGCCGCGCATTACCGCCCGGCTGGCGCGGGGGATGCGGTGCCGACGGAGGGCGTGGCTATAGCAGTGGCGCTGGCTGATAAGCTTCAAACGATCACAGGGTTCTTCGCAATTGGGGAGAAACCCACCGGGAGCGGTGATCCCTTCGCGCTCCGCCGCGCGGCGCTTGGTATCATCCGTATCATTCGCGAAGCCGAGTTGCGCCTACCGCTTCGTGACTTGATAGCCGAAGCGCTTTGGCAGTGGGCGGACATCCTGCGCATCGGGTTGGACGAGATCAAGGCGGCTAGAGAGGAAGTCGTTGCCTTCCTCGCCGAACGCCTTCGCGTGCAACTCCGTGGCGAAGGCGCGCGCCATGATGTGGTCGCCGCGGTCTTTGGCGCGACACCGGATGATGACCTCAACCGCTTGCTCGCCCGCGCCGATGCCGTGCGCGGCTTTGTCGAATCAGACGCCGGCGCGAATCTTCTCGCCGCGCATCGCCGCGCGATCAATATCCTCCGCATCGAGGAAAAGCGCGATGGCCATGCCTTCGATACCGGCTATGAAGCCCATCTGCTGAAATTGCCGGAAGAAGCCGCCCTTGCCGCCGCGCTTGAAGAAGCCGGCACCCGCATCCGCCTCGATATTGAGGCCGAGGATTTTGAACGTGCCATGGAAGCCATGGCCGGGCTCCGCGCCCCGGTGGATGCTTTTTTCGAAAAAGTGATCGTGAACGATCCCGCGCCGGAACTTCGCCGCAATCGTCTGCGACTGCTCGCTCGACTTCGTGCCGCCATGGATGCCGTGGCGGATTTCTCCAAGATTGAAGCCTGAGGAACCCCCCCATGACACAATGGGTCTATAGCTTCGGTGCCGGCCATAATGAGGGCCGAGCCGATATGCGGAATCTTCTGGGTGGCAAGGGCGCCAACCTGGCCGAAATGGCCTCGATTGGTTTGCCTGTACCGCCCGGCTTCACGATCACCACCGAAGTCTGCACCGCCTATTACGATAATGGGCAGAAATACCCGCATGATCTGGCGGCGCAGGTGCGCGCGGCGCTGGCGCGCGTGGAAGAAGCGGTAGGCAATCGCTTCGGTGATCATCACCGGCCCTTGCTGGTATCCGTGCGCTCCGGCGCGCGGGTTTCCATGCCGGGTATGATGGATACGGTGCTGAACCTTGGGCTGAATGACCAAACCGTTGAAGGCTTGGTAACAGCTTCCGGCGATGCGCGTTTTGCCTGGGATTCCTATCGCCGCTTCATCCAGATGTATGGGTCCGTCGTGCTCGACGTTGATCATCATCGCTTTGAGGAAATTATCGAGCATGTGAAGCTCGACACCGGGAAGAATGAGGATACGGAACTCACCGCCGCGGAATGGCATCGCGTGGTGGATGGCTACAAGGAAATGGTCGCGGAAGTGACCGGCAAGCCCTTCCCGCAGGATCCTGAAACGCAGCTTTGGGGCGCGATTGGCGCGGTGTTTGGCAGTTGGATGAACCAGCGCGCGGTGACCTATCGGCGCCTGCATGACATCCCGGCCGAATGGGGCACAGCGGTCAATGTGCAAGCCATGGTCTTCGGCAATATGGGTGAGGATTGCGCGACGGGCGTGTGCTTCACGCGTGATCCTTCAACCGGTGAAAACGTCTTCTACGGCGAATATCTGATCAATGCGCAGGGTGAGGATGTGGTGGCGGGCATTCGCACACCGCAACCCATGGCGAAGGAACGCTCCAAACCGACCGAACGCAGTATGGAAGATGCCATGCCGGCGGCCTATGCCGAATTGGTGCAGGTGCGCGCCACGCTGGAACGCCATTACCGTGACATGCAGGACATCGAATTCACGGTGCAGAGCAACAAGCTCTATATGTTGCAAACGCGCAATGGTAAGCGCACTGCCGCCGCATCGCTGAAAATCGCCGTGGATATGGCGCGTGAGGGTTTGATTGATCACACGGAAGCCGTGCGGCGCGTGAACCCGGCAGCGCTTGATCAATTGCTGCACCCAACGCTTGACCCCAAGGCGCCACGCAAGCTGCTGGCGAAGGGCCTGCCCGCTTCACCCGGCGCGGCCTGCGGCATTGTGGTGTTTAGTGCGGATGAAGCCGAAGCGCGCGCACAAAAGGGCGAAAGTGTCATTCTAGTGCGCATCGAAACCTCGCCCGAGGATATTCACGGCATGCATGCGGCGCGCGGCGTGCTGACCACGCGCGGTGGCATGACCAGCCATGCGGCAGTGGTGGCGCGCGGTATGGGTCGGCCCTGTGTGGCGGGCTGCGGCGGCATCACCGTTGATTACAACAACCAATATTTGAGCGCCGGCGGCGTGCGCATTGAAGCCGGCCAGACCATTACGTTGGATGGCGCAACCGGTGAGGTGTTCATCGGCACCGTCGCCATGGTGGAACCGCAGCTTTCCGGCGATTTCGCCACGCTGATGGGTTGGGCGGATAAGGTGCGCCGCTTGCGTGTGCGCGCGAATGCGGAAACGCCTTTGGATGCGGAAACCGCTAGGCGCTTTGGCGCGGAAGGCATCGGGCTTTGCCGCACCGAACATATGTTCTTCGACCCTGAGCGGATTGGCGCCGTGCGCCAGATGATCATGGCGGAAACCGAACAGGGCCGGCGCGCTGCACTTGCGCGGCTATTGCCCTTCCAGCGCAAGGATTTCCTTGACCTGTTTGAGATCATGGCCGGGCTACCGGTAACGATCCGCCTGCTCGATCCGCCCTTGCATGAATTCCTGCCGCATAGCGACTATGAAATCGCAGAAGTGGCGGCATCCCTCGGCACTGAGGTTGAGGCGATGCAAAGGCGCATGCAGGAATTGTCGGAAGCGAACCCAATGCTCGGGCATCGCGGCTGCCGTTTGGGGATTTCCTTCCCGGAAATCTAT
>JADCES010000082.1 GCA_020250005.1 Roseomonas sp. | reverse complement strand
AAGGTCAGCCCGGCAGGCTTCGGGCGTCAGGTCGGCTGCGCGGGCGAGGGCCTCTACCGCCGCCTGCTGGCCAGCGCCCAATTCCAGCACCGCGACGCCCCGAGGCGCCAAAAGCCGCGGCAGATCGGCGATGATGCGCCGATACGCCACCAAGCCATCCGCCCCGCCATCAAGCGCCGAGGCCGGTTCATGCCGCCCCACTTCCGGCATCAGCCCAGGGATGGCGGCGCTTTCGATATAGGGCGGGTTGCAAAGCACCAGATCGAACGGACCACGAATCGCCGCCGCCCAATCGCCAGCCAGGAAGCGCGCCCTTGCCGCCAACCCCAGCCGCACCGCATTGCGCGCCGCCAAAGCCGCCGCTGCGGGCTTGAGGTCAATGCCAATCCCGTTCGCGGCGGGAAATTCACTCAGCACTGCCAACAGCAAGGCCCCGGTCCCGGTGCCGAGGTCCAGCACCTTGAGCGCCGCACCCTTATCCGGGCAGGCTGCCAGCGCTGCCTCCACCAGGGTTTCGCTATCGGCGCGCGGAATGAGCGTGGCGGGGGAGACTTCGAGTTCAAGCGTCCAGAAGCCAACGCGCCCGGTCAGATAGGCGAAGGGTTCATGCGCCACACGCCGCGCAAGCAAGGCGGCAAAATGCTGGGCCTTGTCTGCCGGCACTGCCGCGCGCGGGTCTCGCAACAGCGCCTCTTCCGTTGTGCCAAGCACATGCGCGAGCAAGCGGCGCGCTTCGAGCCTCGGCGCTTCAATCGCCGCGCCGCGCAGCCTTTGCGCAGCCTGACAGAGAAAAAAGCCAATCGTGCCAGCCGGATCGGCGCAGCCTGGCTCAATCACGCCGCTTCCGCCGCCAGCCGCGCCGCCTGGTCTTCCGCGATCAGCGCATCAAACACATCGTCGAATTCGCCAAGCATCACGCGGTCAATCTTATGTAGCGTGAGGCCGATGCGGTGATCCGTCACGCGGCCTTGCGGGAAATTATAGGTGCGGATGCGTTCAGACCGATCACCTGTACCGACTTGGCTGCGGCGGTCCGCCGCACGCGCCTGATCGGCCGCACTGCGCTGCTGTTCGTAAAGTCTGGCGCGCAGCACTTTCATCGCCTTGGCGCGGTTCTTGTGCTGGCTTTTTTCTTCCTGCATCGCCACCACAATGCCGCTTGGCATATGGGTGATGCGCACCGCGCTATCCGTCTTGTTCACATGCTGCCCACCGGCGCCGGAAGCGCGGTAGGTATCAATACGCAAATCCTTGTCTTCGATCTGCACATCCACTTCCTCGGCTTCCGGCAATACGGCGACCGTGACGGTGGAGGTATGGATGCGCCCCTGGGTTTCGGTGGTTGGTACGCGCTGGACGCGATGCACGCCGCTTTCGTATTTAAGCCGCGCGAAAACCCCGCGCCCGGCGATTTCCGCCGTGGCACCCTTGATTCCGCCCAGTTCGTTTTCGTCGTAATCCAGCACTTCAAAGCGCCAGCCGCGCCCCTCCGCATAGCGCTGATAGGCGCGGAATAATTCAGCGGCGAATAGCCCCGCCTCATCCCCGCCAGCGGCCGGGCGGATTTCCAGAATGGCGCTCCGTTCATCCGCTGCATCGCGCGGCAGCAGCATGATGCGGATTTCATGTTCCAGCGCAGGCACGCGTTCCTTTTGCGTGAGCCATTCGGCTTCCGCCAATTCGCGCATTTCGGGGTCTGTCAGCATGGCCTGGGCTTCATCGCGCGCACGTTCCGCCGCGCGATATTCGGCGACTTTCTCAACCAGCGGCTCAAGCTCCGCCAATTCCTTGGAGAGCGAACCAATATCCGCCCCCGGCGCGGTGGAGAGCATATGGCGCAGCTCCTCCGCACGCGACAGCAACCGATCAAGGCGGGAGGGTAGGCTCATTTCAGCCGGGCGGGGATATCCGCGATTGCGACGCTTTCCTGCGTGCCGGCATCCAGATCACGCAATTGCGCGACCCCGGCGGCGATTTCGGCCTCGCCCAAAATCACGGCGGCGCGCGCATTGATGCGATTGGCGCGTTCCATCCGGCGTTTCAGATTGCCGCGATAGGCGATTTCGGCCGCGATGCCGACGCGATGCAACGCGCCCAGCATATCAAGGGCAGGGCCTTCCGCTTCATCACCCACGGGGATCACCGCCACCGGGCGCGGCGCGGCAGGGCTTTGCGGCAGCAGCATTGCAAGGCGTTCAATACCGGCAGCCCAGCCGACGGAAGGTGTCGGCGGGCCACCCATTTCCTCAACGAGCCCGTTGTAGCGCCCGCCCGCCATCACCGTGCCCTGCGCGCCGAGCCGATCCGTCACGAATTCAAAGGCAGTGTGGCTGTAGTAATCAAGGCCGCGCACAATGCGCGGGTTTTCACGGAAAGGCACGCCAAAGCGCGTCAGGTGTTTCTTCACGGTCGTGTAGAAGGCTGCCGCTTCGGGGGTGAGGTGATCGCCAATCACCGGCGCACCGGCGACAATGGCGCGGTCCGTCTCATCCTTGGAATCCAGGATGCGCAACGGGTTCTTTTCAAGCCGCACGCGGCTGTCATGGCTCAGCGCATCGCGGTGGGCGCTGAAATAGGCAACAAGGGCCGCGCGATAGGCATCACGCGATGGCGCATCGCCGAGCGTATTGATTTCCAGCACCGTGCCTTCAGCGATGCCGAGTTCCTGCTGGATATGCCAGCCGCAGGCGATCACTTCCGCATCCGCCAGCGGTTCCGCCGCGCCCAGGATTTCAATGCCGATCTGGTGGAATTGCCGATAGCGCCCCTTTTGCGGGCGTTCATAGCGAAACATCGGCCCGGCATAAAAAACCTTGCGCGGCAAATTGGATTGCGTGAGGCCGTTCGAGACCAGCGCACGACACACACCGGCTGTCATTTCCGGACGCAAAGTCAGGCTTTCCCCACCGCGATCGGTGAAGCTGTACATTTCCTTGGAGACAACGTCGGAAGTATCACCAAGGCCGCGGGCAAAAACGCGCGTGTCTTCAAAAATGGGCGTCGCCCATTCCTCAAAGCCGTAAAGCGCGGAAATCCGCCGCGCGGCTTCGGCCACCGCATGGTGGCGGCGGAATTCCTCACCGATCAGGTCACGGGTGCCACGGGCGGGCTGCAATTGGCTGGACATGCCGGGTCGGTATCCTGTCTGAAGCTGAACGGCAAGTTGGATGAACTAAAGGGCGTTGTCCGGTGGAACCAGCGGACGCAGCCAAAGCGCAAGGCGCGGCAATTCCTCGCGCGCGACCTGCCAGAGGATATCTGTCGCAACATCACCATAATCATGAATCAACTTGTTGCGCATACCAATCATGAGCGACCAAGGAATATCCGGATGTGCCTCTCGCAACGGACGTGAAAGGCGCCCAGCAGCCTCCCCAACCACCGCGATACAGCGCGTAACGGCCGCCTGATGCAGCTTGCTGGCATGGAAGCTGGCCTCGTCCAGGTCCCGCACGAAATCCGCCGCCTGTCCAGCCCAAGTAAGCATGTCCAGCAGCAGTGCAGCATCTCGTTCCGCCGGCGGTAAGCTCATGTGCCGAACAGAGCTTCCGCTTCCGCCAGAATACGTCGACGGCGGATATAATTTGTGCTTTCTTCAATGGCACGTCGCTCCACAACCTCGACAGGTCGCGCCAGCGCCTGGGAGGCATCTTCCTCGAAGGCCAGAAGGCTGGCGAAGCTGCGCGGCGTGGTCGGCGCAAATTCCACCAGCAAATCCACATCGCTGCGCGCTGGGTCAAAATCCGCGCCGCGCGCCGCCGAGCCGAATACATCAAGCCGCGCCACGCCATGCCGGCGACACAAGGCCGCGAGTGTTTCCCGATGGCGGAGGATTTCGGCGTGCATGGCGCCTTACTCTGCCGCCTTCGCTGAGCGCAGCGCGGCGGCGCGGGCTTCGACCAGACCCACAATGTGATCCACCATTTCCTCGGTCCGGATCGTATGGTCGGTCTTGCCGGCGCTATAGACCATATGCGTGCCAGCGCCGCCGCCGGTCAGGCCGATATCGGTCATCAGCGCCTCACCGGGGCCATTCACCACGCAGCCGATGATGGAAAGGCTGATGGGCTCAACAATATGCGAAAGCCGTTCTTCCAGCTTTTCCACCGTACGGATCACATCAAAACCCTGCCGCGCACAGCTTGGGCAGGAAATCACCTTCACTCCCCGATGGCGCAGATGCAGCGATTTCAGCAATTCCCAACCGACCGAAACCTCTTCCTCCGGCTCGGCGGAAAGGGAAACGCGCAAGGTATCGCCAATACCTGCCCATAGCAGGGACCCAAGGCCGATAGCGGATTTCACCGTGCCGGTGCGCTTCCCGCCCGCTTCGGTAATGCCGATATGCAATGGGTGATCGCAGGCTTCCGCCAATTGCTGATAGGCAGCGACGGCCAGAAACACATCAGATGCCTTCACGCTGATCTTGAATTCGTGAAAATCCTCTTGCAGCAAATGATCCGCATGCCATAGCGCGCTTTCCACCAGCGCTTCCGGATTGGGTTCGCCGTATTTTTCAAGAAGGTGCTTTTCAAGGCTGCCGGCATTCACGCCGATGCGGATGGAGCAGCCATGATCGCGCGCCGCCTTGATCACTTCCTTCACGCGTTCCTTGGACCCGATATTGCCGGGATTGATCCGCAGGCAGGCTGCGCCCGCTTCCGCCGCTTCAATGGCGCGGCGATAGTGGAAATGAATATCGGCCACGATCGGCACATTCACTTCGCGCACAATCTCGGCCAAAGCCGCCGTTGCTTCCTCGGTCGGGCAAGACACACGCACAATGTCAACGCCGGCCAGTTCGCAGCGGCGGATTTGCGCAATCGTCGCCGCCGCGTCTTCCGTCGGCGTATTGGTCATGGTCTGCACGGAGATCGGCGAATCGCCCCCCACCGGCACGCGCCCGACATGGATCAGGCGGGATTTGCGGCGCTCGATCTTTTGATAGGGACGATAGGACATAAGGCGGACCCCAAAGGCTGGTTTT
>JADCES010000081.1 GCA_020250005.1 Roseomonas sp. | reverse complement strand
GATCTCCGCCCCTTCTACGAAGACGATATCCGCTGGCTGAGGCATTACGGCGCCGATCCGCTTTCCCCGCCATCCCTGGTGGAAGGAGTGTAAGGCGATGAAATTCACCCTTTCCTGGCTGAAGGCGCATCTTGAAACAAATGCCGCGCTGGATGAGATCCTGACCGCACTCAACACCATCGGGCTTGAGGTTGAAGGTGTGGAAGATCGCGGCGCAGCACTCGCGAATTTCCGCATTGCTCATGTGGTGGAAGCGGAACAGCACCCCAATGCTGATCGGCTGCGCGCGCTGAAGGTTGATACCGGCGATGGCAAGCTGCTGTCCGTAGTGTGCGGCGCGCCCAACGCGCGCGCAGGCATGAAGGGTGTCGCGGCTTTGCCAGGTGCCTTCATTCCCGGCACTGGCATTACGCTGAAGGCCGGCGAAATTCGCGGCGTGAAATCGGAAGCCATGATGCTCTCGGCCCGCGAAATGGGCCTGGGTGATGATCACACCGGCATTGTGGACCTGCCGGCGGAAGCGCCGCTCGGCGAAGCCTATGTGCGCTGGGCGGGGCTGGATGACCCGATCATTGAAATCAGCGTGACGCCCAATCGCGGCGATGCGCTTTCCGTCCATGGCGTGGCGCGGGATTTGGCGGCAGCAGGGCTTGGGCGGTTGAAGCCCCTGCCCTCACCGGCGATCAAGCCCGCCTATGCGTCGCCGCTTGCCTGGGAAATCGCTGATCCGCGTGCCTGTGATTACGTATTGGGCCGTGCCATTCGTGGTGTGAAGAATGGGCCTTCGCCGAAATGGTTGCAGGATTGGCTGACCGCGATTGGCCAACGCCCGATCAATGCGCTGGTGGATGTGACCAATCTTTTCACCTTCGGCCTTGGCCGCCCCTTGCATGTGTTTGATGTGGCGAAGGTGCATGGCAAGACGCTTACCATGCGCATGGCGCGGGAAGGCGAAAGCCTGCTGGCGCTGAATGGCAAGACTTATGAATTGACGCCGGAAGATGGCATCATCGCCGATGCGGCCGGGCCGGAAGCGCTGGGTGGCATCATCGGTGGCGAGGCAACCGGTTGCGATGAAGCCACTACCGAATGCTTCATCGAATGCGCGATTTTCGACCCCGTGCGTATAGCATTGTCAGGTCGCCGCCATGATGTGCGCACCGATGCGCGCACGCGGTTTGAACGCGGCGTGGATCAGGCCTTGCCGCGCCTCGCACTTGATCTCGCGACACAAGCGATGATCGAGATTTGCGGTGGTGAGGCGAGCGAAGTGGTTGGCGCTGGTCCCGAACCCGCCTGGCAGCGCCAGGCGAGCCTGAGGTTTGAACGGCTGGCGAGCTATGGCGGCGATGATGTCGCGCCGGATCGCGCCGTGGAAATCCTGGAAAGCCTGGGCTTCACCGTGGCCGCGCGGGATGCGGCGCGCGTCACGGTCAATGTGCCAAGCTGGCGCAATGATGTTGCAGGCAAGGGTGCCTTGGCTCAGGCGGCTGAATTGTCGCCGGAACGTGCCAAGGCGGCGGCTGAAGGCTGCGCCGAGATTGAACCGGAATGCGAATTGATCGAGGAAGTGCTGCGCATTCGCGGCCTGAACACCATTGCGCCGGTATCGCTGCCGGTGAGCGGGATCATCCCCGCGCCCGCCTTCACGCCGAAGCAGGCGCGCGCATCCCTCGCGCGGCGCGTGCTGGCGGCGCGTGGCATGCAGGAAGCGGTGACCTTCGCCTTCATGGAATCAAAAACCGCCGCGCTATTTGGCGAAACACCGGCGGCGCTGCGGCTGGAAAACCCGATTGCGGAAGATTTGGACCAGATGCGCCCAACGCCGGTGGCGTCCCTGCTGCTGGCGGCGGGGCGGAATGCGGCGCGCGGTTTTGCTGATGTGGCACTTTGTGAAATCGGCGCAGCCTATCAGGATGTGACGCCGGAAGGTCAGGCGGCCGTGGCGGCCGGGGTGCGCCATGGCGCCACGCCACGCCATTGGGCGGAAGCATCGCGCGCTGTGGATGCGCTGGATGCCAAGGGCGATGCCATGGCGGTGCTGGCCGCACTCGGCCTGCCAATGGCGGCCCTTTCCGTGACCGCCGATGCGCCGGGCTTTTACCATCCCGGCCGTTCCGGTCAGGTGCGCCAGGGGCCAAAGACCGTGCTGGCGCGCTTTGGCGAAATCCATCCGCGGGTTCTGGCCGCGCTCGACCTGCCCGGTCCGGTGGTGGCGTTTGAGGTGTTTTTGGATGCCATCCCGGAACCCAAGCGCCGCAAGAAGGGCGCGCCCGATCTGCCGGCCTTCCAGCCGCTTCGGCGCGATTTCGCCTTCCTGGTGGATGAGACCGTCGCCGCCGAGGCGCTGGTCCGCGCTGCACGCGGGGCGGAACGCGTGCTGATCACCGATGTCGCGCTGTTTGACCGTTATGCCGGGGATAAGCTGCCGGAAGGCAAGGTCAGCCTTGCCCTGCAAGTGACCATCCAGCCGCGTGAGGCCACGCTGACCGACGCGCAAATCGAAGCCGTGGCGGAGAAGATCGTCGCGGCAGTCAGCAAGGCGACCGGGGCCGTGCTGCGCGCATGAGATCCTGTCGCTTCCAGAATGTCCCGGTGAGGCGTTGGTATGCTCGAGACCCAATTGGTTACGCTTGAGAAAATTTCTTCCGATCGCGCAACATAATCCAGGCGCCCGCCCGTAGCAAACCTCAGCGCGGCTCAATGACTGAGAGAAAAAGGTTCAGACTGCCTTGGTCCAGGATCTTTTCCACGGTTGTCGGCTTTGCTCGGCCGTCACTGTCTATGAAGCGAAGCGGGTAACGCGCCGCCAAGTCATCCAGCGTTTCTCGCGGATTGGCGCAGCGATCCGCCCTGAAATCGAGGATGATTTTCAGGGAAGGGCTGCGATCCATCAGGCCCCGCATGCCCTGTAGCGCATTCTGTTCAAGGGCGCTTGCGGAAACAAGCACCAGATCAGCCGAGCCAGGCTCAAGCCCATCAAGCGTCATGGCAGGGGCGATGCAGCTGGCCGCCTGACCACGACGAAACTGAACCGCTTGATTTGCAACGGCGGGTGGGCCTGTCAAGGAAACCGGCAATTCCTTGGCGGCCGCGGCCTGGCCAGCGGCGATGACCCGATGCGGAACAACAATGCTGTCCCGACCATTCAAGTAAAGGTTACGTCGCAAGAGTTGGAAAAGCCAGGGATTGTATTCCAAGGCGATCACACGCCCCTGCGTACCCACCAATTCACTCATCAGCAACGCATAATAGCCATAACCTGCTTCAAGGTCATAGGCCGTTTCACCACGATCAAGATTTCTGCACAAAAATGCCGTGATCCAATATTGCCAAAGCCCGTCCATCATCAGATGCGGCGCGAGGGAGGTATCCTCGGCATCCACATATAGCTTGTAGCGTCCAAGGACACGGCAAAGCACTGTTCCATCGGGTAGCGGCACAGTGTGTATCCTGTCCCGCACGGCTGCTTCAAAATCGCGGCGATAGGCAGTTTCGATCGAGGCCTTGACCGAAGCGATGTCGCGTCTGC
Organism: Roseomonas sp.; assembly: GCA_020250005.1. Taxonomy (GTDB): domain Bacteria; phylum Pseudomonadota; class Alphaproteobacteria; order Acetobacterales; family Acetobacteraceae; genus Neoroseomonas. The sequence goes on along the minus strand of JADCES010000081.1, from coordinate 4,414 downwards.
CAGAGACGGAGCCAAATCCTTTCACCGCAGCTTGCAGGCGCGCTACTTCGGAACGGAGATGAAACATATCCTGCCTACCCCCGAGAGAAGACCCGCTACCTGTCATGCGATTGATGATCTTGCGGAGAAAGCCGGGAGATTGGGGGGGGGCAGGATCCTGCACGATGGTGAAATGTCCGTTGCGAGAAAATGGCGTTGTATTTAGTAGCGTCCCGAGGGTAGCATGATCAAGGCAGGAATGAGCCTCCACCCCAGAAAGGAAGCCGCGAATGAGCAGTTTTCGTCGTCGCAGTCTTTTTGTGACTGCTTCCCTTTTGGCTTCACCTTTTGTGGTGAGAGGGTTGCACGCCCAGGCGCCATCCCCGCAACCATCGCCGACACCCGGCTTTTACCGTTTCAAGGTCGGGTCCTTTACCGTCACCACGGTGCATGATGGGTTTTTCGCTCGCCCCTTGGAGGGGGTTGTGCGCAATGCCCCCTTGTCTGATGTCCAGGCAGTGCTGCGCGATGCCTTCCTGCCGCAGGACCGGCTGGTCATTCCCTTCACTGTCACTTTCCTTGATACCGGCCGCGATTTGGTGGTGTTTGACAGTGGCAATGGCGTCACGGCCCCAGGGGCGACCAATGGCCGGATGATTGCCAATATGCGTGCCGCCGGCATTGACCCGGCACGGGTAACCCGCGTGGTCATGAGCCATTTCCATGGCGATCACGTGAATGGCCTGCTGAATGCCGAAGGTGCTGCCGCCTTCCCCAATGCAGAGGTGATCGTGCCGGAGGCGGAGATTGCCTGGTGGGGCGATACCAGCAATGAAACGCGCAGCCCCGAGGGCCAACGCGCCACCTTCGCCAATAGTGCGCGGCGCCTAGGCCCCTATGCCGCACGCCTACGCCGCATTGGCCCGGATGCTGAGGTCATTCCAGGCGTGCGCTCGGTCGCGGCCCATGGCCATACCCCGGGCCATACCTGCTATCATGTCGCCGATGGCGCGGATCAGATGATGTTTGTGGCCGATACCACGAATCGCCCTGAGTTGCTGGCGCGTCGCCCCGATTTCCATATTGTCTTCGATTTCGATGCGGTCGCCGCGGAAGCGACGCGCCGGCGCATTTATGACCGTGTCGCGACGGACCGCATCCGCATCACCGGCTATCACTTCCCATTCCCCGCCAATGGTTATTTGGCGAAGGAAGGCAATGGCTACCGCTTTGTCGCGGCGGATTGGTTGGGCGCGGTCTGACACACGATCAAACGTGAAAGCTTTCGCCGCAGCCGCAGCGGCCCTTTTCATTCGGGTTGGTGAAGGTGAAGCCGGCTGACATGGTCTTCACCTCATAATCCATCACGGTGCCAATCAGGAATAGCGTGGCCTTCCGGTCCACCAGCACGGTCACGCCCTTATCGGTGACGCTTTCATCACCCGCACTTGGCGCATCCACCCAGGAAAGATCATAGGAAAGGCCGGAACAGCCCTTGGTCTTTACCGCAATGCGCAGGAACTTGCCCTGTTCGCCTTTGGCGTAAAGCGCGCGCAAGCGTTCCGCCGCGCCATCGGTCAGTGACATCAGCGGCGGCAGGGCGCGCCGTGCGGGTTTGGCTTCGATGGTTGCATTCATGCCATCACCTCAAAACATATTGAGCGCGAGTCGCGCATCTTCACTCATGCGGGAATGATCCCAGGGCGGGTCCCACACCACTTCCACGAGCACTTCAGAAACGCCATCCAATGCGCGCACCGCTTCATCTACTTGGTTCGGCAATTCCTGCGCGGAAGGGCATGATGGCGTAGTCAGGGTCATTTCCACCTTCACCTTGCCGTCATCACCGATCTCGATCGCGTAGATCAGGCCAAGTTGATAGATATCCACCGGAATTTCCGGATCAAATACGGTTGAAATCGCACCAATCACGGCGTCTTCGGAAACCGGCTGCGCGGGCGGCTTCACCTCGCCTTCCGGGGTCCAGGCGGCGTGCACGGGTGCTTCGGTCTTGATCGCGTCGTCACTCACTGCTCGCCTCCTTCGCGCCGGCAAGGGCAGCGTTCAGCGTATGCCAGGCGAGTGTTGCGCATTTCACCCGGCTTGGAAATTCATGCACGCCAGATAGTGGCGTCAGCCTTTCCATAGCGTCTTCCAGCGACGCCGCGCAGGCTGGGCATTGGCCGGTCATCGCCAAATCACGAAAGGCGGTGCCAAGCGCCTGCGCCTCATCCGGCGTTTTGCCCTTCACCGTTTCGGTCATGAGCGAGGCGCTCGCCATGGAAACAGCGCAGCCGCGGCCCTGAAAGGCGGCATCGGCAATATGCCCATCCGGAGTCATTTTCAGGAACAATTCCATGCGGTCACCGCACATGGGATTGTCCCCGCGCGCGGTGCGATCCGCATCTTCCAGCCGACGGAAATTGCGCGGCTTGCGGCCATGATCCAGGATCACTTCCTGATAAAGGTCGCGCAAATCGCCGAAGAAATCGCCGCCGCTCATGCGAAGAACTCCCGCGCTTTGACCAGTGCGCCGGCGAGGTAATCCACCTCCTCCGGCGTGGTATAAAGCCCGAAGGAAGCGCGCGCTGTGCCCTGTTCCAGACCGAAGCGCGTATGCAGCGGTTCCGCGCAATGCCGCCCGGCGCGGATGCAAATGCCGGCGCGGTCGAGCAGCGTGGAAAGATCATGCGGATGGGCATTATCGAGCGCGAAGGCAAAAACCCCGCCGCGATCCTGCGCGCGGCCAAGCAGCGTCAGGCCCGGCACGTCTGACAGTTTTCGCATGGCATGGTCCACCAAGGCGCGTTCATGCGCTTCAATGGCGGGCATGCCAATTGCGGTTACGTAGTCAATCGCGGCATGCAGCCCAACCGCTTCAATAATGGCAGGCGTGCCGGCTTCAAACCGCGCCGGCGGCTTGGCCCAGGTGGATTTTTCGAAGCTGACGCTTTCAATCATGTCACCACCGCCCAGGAAGGGCGGCATGCGATCCAGATGTTCAAGCTTGGCCCACAGCACGCCAATGCCAGTTGGCCCGTAAAGCTTATGGCCAGTGAAGCAGTAGAAATCGCAGCCAATGGCAGCAACATCCACGCGCCGATGTACCACCGCCTGGGACCCATCCAGCAGCACCTTCGCGCCATGCGCATGCGCCAGCGCCACCACACGTTCAACCGGTGTCACGGTGCCGAGCACATTGGACATATGCGCCAGCGCCACCAACCCCACCTTGCCATCGGCAAGCTTGGCGGCCAGGTCTTCCATGTCCAATTCGCCGGAATCCGTCACGCGGCAGACGCGCAGTGGATTGCCGCGATCATCGCGCAGCATTTGCCAGGGCACGATATTGGCGTGGTGTTCAAGCTCGGAGATCAGCACCGCCTGATCCGGGCGCATCACACCGCGGCCCCAGCTATGCGCAACCAGATTGATCGCTTCTGTGCTGTTGCGCGTGAAAACCACTTCCCGCGCATCGGGGGCATTGATGAAGCGCGCCACCGCGCCGCGCGCCGCTTCGTAAGCATCGGTCGCCACTTCGGAAAGCCGATAAGCGCCGCGATGCACGTTCGCATAGGCGGTTTCCATGCAGCGCGTCATCGCCTCAATCACCGCGCGCGGCTTTTGCGCACTCGCCCCTGAATCGAGAAATACGAGCGGCTTGCCATGCTGCGGCTGCGACAGGATTGGGAAATCCTGCCGGATGCGCTGGACATCAAAACTCATGAGGCTGCCCCATGCCGGCCCCACCAACCATCCACGGCTTCGGTCAAGGCTTCGCGCAGCATATCATCTTCCAGCCCTTCAAAGGCTTCATGCAGGAAGGCTTGCACCAGCATGGACCGCGCCTGATCCGCCGGCACGCCGCGGGAGCGCAGATAGAACAGGCTATCCGCGTCCAGCGCACCGATGGTCGCGCCATGGCTGCACTTCACATCATCGGCATAGATTTCAAGCTGCGGCTTGCTGTCCATTTCCGCTTCTTCTGAAAGCAGCAAAGCCTGGTTCATCTGATAGCCATCGGTCTTTTGCGCTTCGCGGCGGACCAGGATCTTGCCTTGGAATACGCCGCGTGACTGCCCCGCCAAAACCGTCTTGCAGGTCTGCCGGCTGGCGCAATCCGGCGCGGCGTGATCGAGCGCGGTGGTGGTATCCACCACGGCCCGTCCGGCGGCCAATTGCGCGCTATTCATGTGGCAGGATGCCTTGGGGCCTGTCAGCGCTGCATGGATTTCCATCCGCGTCAGCCGCGCGCCGGCAGAAACCGCCATGGTGTCATAGCGCGCCTCAGCCGCGATCCGCGCATGGATCATTGAAAGATGAAAGGCAGCTTCGCCTTCCTGCTGAGCACGCCCATGCGTCAGCACCGCGCCTTCGGCCAGATCAATCTCGAACACCGGATTATGGAGGTATTGCGCGCTGCCACCAATCGCCG
>JADCES010000080.1 GCA_020250005.1 Roseomonas sp. | reverse complement strand
GTTGACACTGACCGGGCAGCGGCCTAACTCCCCGATCCCGGAACTTTTCTGCCACACGGCAGACAAGTTCCGGCGTGTGTTTTGGTCGCATTTTCCGAGTCGCCAAGCTACCCGCTTGGCTTGAAAATGCTCCCGAAGGCGGCGTAGCTCAGCTGGTTAGAGCACGGCACTCATAATGCCGGGGTCAGCGGTTCAAGTCCGCTCGCCGCTACCATTCATCAAGTGCTTCGATGGTGTTTTGGGGGCATTCGCGATGGCAAAAAAGGCGCATATGATCTCGGCCGAGGAAGCCGCGGCGCTGGTGAAGCCCGGCGATTGGCTCGATTTCGGCGCCTGTTTCAATCAGCCTGATGTTTTTGATCGTGCCCTCGCCGCGCGAAAGGCGTCCCTTCGTGATGTGCGCATTCGCAATTGCCTCAGCATGAAACCGCGCGCCTTTCTGGAACAGGACCCGGAAGGGGCACATTTCGCCTGCTACAACTGGCATTTTTCCGGCTATGACCGGCGTAAGCATGATCAGGGGTTGGTCAATTACCTGCCCTGCCATCTTGGTGAAATCCCCGACTATTACCGCCGCTTCATCCCACGCACTGATATTGCCGTGCTGCGCGCGGCGCCGATGGATGCGGACGGCTATTTCAATCTTGGTCCGGTCAATGTCTGGCATCCCGCCATTGTTGAAACCGCCAAAACCCTCATCATTGAAACCCTACCCGATATGCCGCGTGTGGTTGGCACGCATGTGCGCGTGCATTGCAGCCAGGTGGATTACGTGATTGAGGGCGATGATGTACCGACCCCGGAATTGCCCAATGCCGAAGCGTCTGAGGTGGACCGCGCCGTAGCAGCCTTGATCGCCGAGCAGATCGAAGATGGTTCCTGCCTGCAAGTGGGCATTGGCGGTATGCCCAATGCGGTCACCGCTCTGTTGCAGCAATCTTCCGTGCGCGATCTTGGCGTCCATACCGAAATGCTGAATGACGGGTTGGTTGAACTATACCTTGCCGGGCGGATCAGCGGGGCGCGCAAGGCCTTCGATCAGGGATTGGTGACCTATAGCTTCGCCATTGGCTGCCGCCGGCTTTACGATACGCTGCGCGAGAATGATGATTTCATTGTCCGGCCCGTTGATGAGACCAATATGCCCGACATCATCGCCCGCAATGACCGCGCGGTCGCGATCAACAACACCACGCAGATTGATCTGCAGGGGCAGGCGGCATCCGAATCTGATGGTCATCGCCATATCAGCGGCACGGGCGGGCAGGCGCAGTTCGTGCGCGGCGCCTATGCATCGAAGGGCGGCAAGAGCTTTATCTGCCTGGCGTCAACCTATGAACGTAAGGGCGTGCGGAAAAGCCGTATTGTCCTGAATCTAACGGCGGGCAATGTCGTGACCACCGCGCGGTCTGATCAGATGTATGTCGTTACCGAATACGGCATCGCCAATCTGAAGGGGCTATCGGTCGCTGAACGCGCACGGGCCATCATCGGCCTTGCCCATCCCGATTATCGTGAAGCGCTTTCGCGGGAGGCGCGCGACCATGGGCTGGTGCCTCGGCATTTTCTGTGACTGCGGCGGTCTTGAAGGTGTGATCCGCGGAGACGGACCACACCATGCGCATCATCACCCGCGATGCAGCGCGCAAAGCTTATTGCCGTAAGGGTCGCGCACATAAGCCAGATAAAGCCGCACCGCGCCGCCTTCGCGCCAGCCGGGCGGGTCTTCAATGCTGGTGCCGCCATTGGCGACCGCCGCATCATGGAAGGCCTTCACCTTTTCTGGGCTGTCGCAAGCGAAGCCAATCGTACCGCCATTGGCACCGCAGGCGGCCTTGCCATCAATCGGCTTGCTGATGCCAAGCGTGCCGGTTGGCGTGCGGTAAAAGCAGCGCCCCTTCGGGTCCATCTTGCCTTCCGCGACACCAAGGACGCCCAGCGCGGCATCATAGAATTTCTTGGAAACGGCCACGTCATCCGCGCCGACAAAAATATGAGAGAACATTTCCACCCCTTTGAGTTGAACGCCCCGCAAAGGGCGATAACCCATCTTCCGATACCGCGCGCTGATTGCAAGTCCCGTTCAAGCCTATTCCGGCTTCAGCCCCACCGCGCGCACCACCGGGCCCCATTTCGCCATATCGGCTTCCATCGCCGCGCGCATGCCGGCGGGGTCCTTGTGCCAGACCTCGGCGCCCTGGCGGCGAATACGCTCAGCCACATCGGTTTCGGTGACGATGCGGCGAATGCCCGAGGAGAGTTTTTCCATTACCGCCGGCGGCAGATTGGGCGGCGCGATGAAACCGAACCAGAGATACATCTCAAACCCCGGCACGCCGGCTTCGGCAAAAGTTGGCACATCAGGCAAAGCGGGATCGCGTGCGCTGCCGGTCACGGCAAGGGCGCGCATCTGCCCGCCGCGAATATGGCCGATGGAATTCGGCACATTGTCAATCAGCATATCAATGCGCCCAGCGATGATTTCGGTGCCTGAGGCTGCGCCACCGCGAAACGGGACATGGGTGATGTCAACGCCCGTCATGTGCTTCAGCAATTCACCCGCCAGATGCGGGCTGCTGCCGCTGCCGGAGCTGGCGAAAGTCATCCTCCCCGGCTGGGCGCGGGCGCGTTCCAGAATTTGTTGCAGGCTGGTCAGGCCACTATTCGGGTTCACCACCAGCACATTCATCAGCCGCGCCGCAATGCCCACCAGGCTGATTTCCGTGCGCGGATCATAGCCCATATTCGGATAGACAAAGGGATTGACCGACAGGATCGGCGTATTGCCGATACCGATCGTATAGCCATCAGGGGCTGAGCGCGCGACGTGTGTCGTGCCGATATTCCCCGCCGCCCCCGGGCGATTTTCCACGACACCTGACTGGCCAATGACTTCCGGCATCTTATCCGCAACCCAACGCGCCAGCATGTCATTGATCGCACCCGGCGGGTAAGGCACCACGATGCGGATGGGGCGGTTTGGGAAGGCTTCTTGCGCGCGCAATGCGGGCGCGGCCAGCAAGCCCGCAGCACCAGCACCCATCAGGGCGCGACGAGACATCGCCATGGCTGATCCTCCTCTCTCGTTGGGCGGTTCATGTGCCTTTGCGCCAGAAGCCTAACGTGGGCCAAGGCTGCGCGCCACTCACGACTGCACAGTGAGGATGATGCCCCAAGTGAAATGGGGCCACACGCCCGAATTGGATTAGGCGACCTTGCTAACCCCTGTACCGCCCTCTGAATCACTGTCAGGCCTGGCGGAGACTTGCGTTTCCTCCTCCGGAGGTAATCGAATGCCCGGGCGCGAGCCAGAAGGTTCACCTGGGGTGACATTCAAGGCCTTGACACCGGGTGGCACGTCAGCGCCGAATTTGAGGGACGCACGATAGGCTTCAATCTCACGCGGTGTCGGAAGGCTCACGCTCACCCGGCCGGCAGAGTCGCGGAACTCAATCACTACCATGCCCAAATCACGGTCTAGCCGCATGCGCGGATTTGCCGGCCCCACCTCTGGCGACGCCGCTGGGGGTGCCGATCCGGCAACACGATCCGCACCAACGGACCCCGCCAAAGGGCGAGATGTGTCTTTGGACTGGACCTGCGCTAAGGGGCCAAGGATGATCATCATGGATGTTCCGAGGTTTTTAAAGCAAAGATCCTGGACCTGAGTCAAGAAATTTATTAAAATTGCTCGGAAAAAATCTGGAAGCTCGGTCAAATATGCTGGTCAAATGCTTCTAGGTAGATCAACGGGGGGCTCAATCGCTCAAGGATTGAGCAGAGTGGAGGCAGATGAAGCTTGATTTCCGCGCCGATGGGCGGCCCATACCCATTCTTGAAGTGGGTGATCTCGTGCGCCTTACCCGCGGCGAGGCTGGCCCTGCCCCGACCGCCCAAGCCGGGGAATGGGGGAAAATTCGCCGCATCACCGAAAGGGGCGCGCTGGATATTGTGCTCGCCGGCTATTCCCGTCCCCGTGGTGTGGCTCTTTCCATGGTGAGCGACATACCCGTGACCAATGTTGTGCCCTGCGACCATCGCGGTGTGGCGCTGGAATTGCCGACATGGTCCAATTGGCGCAAGGGCAAGGCCAACGGCTTCGGGTCCCGCAACAAGGGGGCTGAACCGGCGCCATAGTATTTTGTGGGGTGTCCTCGGCAAAAAGGGCGGCAGGGCCGGAACCCGGCCCTGCTGAGGCCATCACGCGGCCATCAGCGGCTTGCGCGAAGCGCAGAATTCCTCCACCGCCATAATGTATCGCAATAGCTCTGGCTCACCCACTGGCAGGCTGAGCGCCACCATGCCGCGCCGGGCGATGTAAATCCCGGCCTTCATCATATCCAGGAAGAACAGCTCCCGCAGACCATCTTCCTGCGCGCTGGCGCTATAGGGGCGCAGGATCGGCCCCAGGCGGAAATGCGGCTGCACCATGCTGCCAATGCCGGTGAATTGCATGGCGACCTTGTGCTTGGCGCAAATCGCGTTCAGCGCATCGCGTAACCCATCGCCACGCTTGCGCAAATCCTCTGCCGCCGTGTCATCGAAAATCTCGCCCATGGCGAGCGTACCCGCTGACATGGACAGCACGTTGTTATTGAAGGTGCCGGCATGCGTCAGCGCATTGGGCTTATGTGAATCGAATACCGACATGACATCAGCGCGCCCGCCAAAGGCACCGAAGGACATGCCGCCCGCAATATATTTGCCGAGGGAAACAAGATCAGGCGTGATGCCATGCAGCTTCTGCAAGCCGCCTGCGGTGTGGCGGCTGGTCATGACTTCATCGAATATGAGCATGGCACCGACTTCCTGCGTCGCTTCGCGCAGCCCGGCCAAAAACTCACGCGTGGCGGGAATACAGCCACCGCTGCCCATCATGGGTTCCAATAGCACAGCGGCCAGATCGGCGGCGTGTTCGCGAATCAGCGCCAAGGTGCCGGGCAGATCGTTATATTCGGCAAGCGTCACCGAAAACGGCGCATTCACCACACTACCGCCGGTGACGAAGCTCATCACCCCGCCATGATAGCCGCCGCGGAAGGCGATGATGTTGCTGCGTCCCGTATGCGCACGCGCGGCGGCAAGGGCCATCAGATTCGCCTCGGTCCCGCTATTGGTGAACCGCACCAATTCCAAGGCCGGGAAACGCGCGCAAAGAATGGCGGCGAGCTTCGCCTCATTCTCCCCAACCGCAGCCAGGCTGATGCCGTTCTGGATTACCTGATGCAGCATGGCCTGAATGCGCGGATCGGAATGACCGAACAACCCCGCAGTATATTCGCCGCAGAGGTCGAGGTATTTGTTGCCGTCAATATCTTCCAGATAGCAGCCCTGGCCGCTTTTCATCGCGGTGGGGAAGGGCGTGTAGAATAGCGTGGTGCGCGTATTGCCGCCCGGCATGACAGTGCGGGCTTTCTCATGGGCGGTGGCGCTATTGGGGCGGGCGCGGGAATAATTCTCCCGTGCTTCGGCCAGCGCCGCTTCCAGATCCGAATTGCGCGGCGCGGTGGCTGAATCGAGTGGCGGTGTCATGCGCGTTCCTCTTTGTTTTTCTGAGGCGGGGACGGACCCCCTGGGGACCATGACGCCCATCCGCCTTGAAGCCTCACTTCATCATGTTTTCTGCCGTCATGCACCCCTCAATTATGGCCCTCGCTTTGCGCCGCTCGGCCGCGGGTGGCATAAGCACGCGGTGCGGATTCTCTATCACCTCCCCCTCTCGCCCTATTCGCGCAAGGTGCGCCTCGCCTTGGCGGAAAAGCGCATTCCCTTTGATCTTCGGGTCGAAAGGGTCTGGGAAAGGCGTGCGGAGTTCCTCACCATCAACCCCGCCTGCACCGTGCCCGTGCTGCAGGAAGAAAATGGGTTTTGCATCATCGATTCCTACGCCATTTGCGAATATCTGGATGAAGCCTATCCGGATATGCCGCTGCTTGGGCGCTCACTCGGCGAAAGGGCGGAAATCCGGCGGCTGGTGGCGTGGTTTGACGGGAAATTCCATTTTGAGGTCGGGCGGAACCTGCTGTTTGAAAAGCAGATGAAGCAGCTTTTGGGGCGGGGCAATCCGGATGCCGGGGCCATTCGCGCCGGTTATGCCAATTTGCGCCCGCATCTGGATTACCTGGGCTGGCTTGCAGAAACCCGGCCTTGGCTTGGGGGGAATGCGTTGTCACTCGCGGATTTGGCGGCAGCGGCGCATCTTTCAACGCTGGATTACCTGGGCGATGTGGATTGGGCGCTGAATGATGCGGCCAAGGATTGGTATGCGCGGGTGAAATCCCGCCCATCCTTCCGGCCTTTGCTGCAAGACCGGATCAGCGGCCTGATTCCACCCGAACATTATGCCGATTTGGATTTTTGACGCTTTTCGCTTGAATATAAGATATTGCTAATTTATATGCTGGTTGAGAGTTTCGAGGAACCCCGCCATGTCAGCCGAAACCATTTCCGCCCGCGAAGCCGCTGGCCTGATCGCTAGCGGGGAAGCCGTGCTGGTGGATATTCGCGAAGCCGATGAACGGGCACGCAGCCATATTCCGGGTTCGGCCCATGCGCCGGCCTCTCGGCTGGGGTCCGCCACGCTT
>JADCES010000008.1 GCA_020250005.1 Roseomonas sp. | reverse complement strand
GCCCTGAATGCGGTGCCGAGTGCCGCCACCGCCGCCGACGGCGTGCCGGTTGGCGCCAGCATCGGGAAGAATTCCTCAAAGATGAAGCCGGGAATGCCGGCCTCTGGCGCGCTTGGCACATCGGGCAGCGCAGAGCTGCGCTGATTGGCCGCAACCGCCAGCGCGCGCAGCGCACCACCGCGAATCTGGCCGATGGAAGATGCCATGGTGGGCGTGCCGAATTGCGCCTCACCACTCACCAGCGCGGCCACACCTGGCCCGCCGCCGCGATAATGCACCATTTCGAATTGCGCAGCGCTGATGCCGCGGAAGATCTCGCCCGCCAAATGCACACCGCTGCCAATCCCCGCGGACGCGAAATTGAACCGGCCCGGATTGGCGCGCAGCAGCGCAATCAGCTCCGCCGCACTCGTCGCTTGCGTGCGCGGATTGATCGCCAGCACATGCGGCGAAAACCCAGCCACAGCGATGCCTACGAAATCATTGATGGTGTCATAAGGCACGCGCGCGACCAGCGCCGGCACCGATGCATGTGCGCTATTGATCAGGATCGTATAGCCATCGGCCGGCGAACGGGCGACATGTTCCGCGCCAATCACACTGCCGGCACCCGCACGGTTTTCCACCACCACGGGCTGGCCCAGAATATTGCCGGCCGCTTCGGCGATGATCCGCCCCACAATGTCATTCGACCCACCGGGCGCGAAGGGCACGATCAGCCGTACCGGCCGTGTTGGCCGCCAAGCCTGGGCGCGCGCCACATTCGGGGCGAGCCCCGCCGCCAAGGCCAGGCTCAGCGCTGTTCTGCGTTGCATCATTGTTGCTTTTCTCCCTGTTCCTGACAGGGCGCCTATAGCGTCCCGCCTTGTGTCTTTTCCCGGCCATTCAGCCTTGATCGGGGCTTCTAGCCGAAGCGGCGCCCTGGGAGAATAGCCAAACCCCTCGACGCCGCGCGCCCGCCGCCCCATCCTGTGACCATGACCGAAAATCCGCTGCTGACCCCCTGGACCACCCCCTTTGGCCTGCCGCCCTTCGGCGCCATCGAACCCGCGCATTTCCCGCCCGCCTTCGAAGCCGCCATGGAAGCGCATCGTGCCGAGGTCGCGGCCATCGGCGCCAACCCCTCCCCGCCCAGCTTCGCCAATACGGTGGAAGCGCTGGAAGGCTCCGGGCGCTTGCTCAGCCGGATCGGCGCCACCTTCTTCAACCTGGCCGCGAGCCACGCGACCGAAGCGCTGCAACAGGTGGAACGCGATATCGCCCCAAAGCTTGCCGCGCATCGCATGGCGATCGCGCTTGACCCGGCGCTGTACCGCCGCGTCTCCGCCCTGCATGAGGCGCGCGATACCCTCGATTTGGCGCCTGATCAGCGCCGGTTGCTGGAACGGCTCTATCTGCGCCTGACACGCGCTGGCGCTGGCTTGGATGAAACCGCACGCGCGCGGCTTGCCGAAATCTCAACCCGCCTCGCGACGCTGCACACCAGCTTTGGCCAGAATGTGCTGGCCGATGAGAATGAATGGCGCATGGTGCTGACCGAGGCCGATCTTGATGGCCTGCCCGATTTCGCGCGCCAGGCCGCACGCGAAGCCGCCGCTGCCGCCGGGCTTGATGGCTATGTCGTCACCCTGTCGCGGTCTTCTGCCGAACCCTTCCTGACCTTCTCCGCCCGGCGCGATTTGCGCGAAAAACTCTGGCGCGGTTTTGCCGCACGCGGCGCGCTGACCGAAGGCCGCGAAAACGCGCCGCTGGTGCGCGAAATCCTGATGCTGCGCCGCGAACGCGCGCAATTGCTGGGGGAGGCTGATTTCGCTTCCTTCCGCCTGCGTGACACCATGGCGGGCTCCCCTGACGCGGCCGAGGGCTTGCTCCGCGCCTGTTGGGAACCAGCCAAGCGCCGCATCGCGATTGAGAAGGCTGAGCTTGAAGCCTTTGCGTGCGACGCCGGCCATAATGGCCCGATTGAACCCTGGGATTGGCGCCATTGGGCGGAACGTGCGCGGCAAGCCAAACATAATTTCGATGGCGCCGCACTAAAACCGCATTTCGAATTGGAAGCCATGCTGCGCGCCATTTTCGATACCGCGCGGCGCCTGTTTGGCCTCGTTTTCGAAGAACGCGCCGATATCCCGCGCTACCATGCCGATGTCCGCGGCTTTGAAGCTTTGGATGAAGCGGGCAATCATGTCGGGCTACTATTGCTCGACAATTACGCCCGCCCCGGCAAGCGTTCTGGCGCCTGGATGAGCAGCTTTCGTGTCGCCGATGGCCTGAGCGGTCGCACCGCGCCCATCATCATCAACAACAACAATCTCGCCCGCGCGACACCGACGCTGCTCTCCTTCGATGAGGCGCGTACGCTATTCCATGAATTCGGCCATGCGCTGCATGGGCTCATGAGCCGTGCGCGCTACCCATCCCAATCCGGCACCGCCGTGCTTGGCGATTTTGTCGAATTTCCCTCTCAAATCATGGAACATTGGCTGAGCCTGCCCGAGACGCTGCAAACCCATGCGCGGCACCACGAAACCGGCGCAGCGCTGGATGAGGCGCTGCTGGCCCGCGTGCTGGCCGCGCGCAATGACGGGCAGGGCTTTGCCATGGTGGAATATCTTTCCTGTGCCCTGATTGATCTGGCGCTGCATCGGCATGAGGCGCCGGAAGACCTGACGCTGGAAGAATTCGAAATCGAGTTCCTGGCCGAAATCGGCATGCCGGAAGGCATGGCGCTGCGTCATCGCCCGATCCATTTCGGGCATTTGTTTTCCGGCGATGGCTATGCGGCGGGCTACTATTTCTATCTTTGGGCGGAAGTGCTGGATGCCGATGGGTTTGAAGCGTTTGAGGAGGCGGGCGACCCCTTCCATCCGGACCTCGCCGCAAGGCTCAAAAGCATATTTGAAGTCGGCGATACGGCGGACCCCATGGCGCTTTACACGGGTTTTCGCGGGCGGCCGCCGCAGGTGGATGCGCTGCTGCGAAAGCGTGGGCTGGTTGGGGCGTGAGGCGGGCCGCGATGCAGCCCCAATGAAGCCGCGCAGATTGCCTTTCGCGAGCTGAGCCGGGTGACAACACCTGATAAGCTTGGCCACCAGGGAGTAGATGCCTTGCTTGACGCCTCGAACGAAGGTAAGTCAGGAAAGCTTTTTTTTGGTGAGAAGAATGCAATTTTCTCGAAAACTCTACAGGCAACTGAACCTATTTAGGGCTCGCGCCCTTCAGAAGAAGTATGAATCTTCGACAATGATACCACGCGGAAAATTCATTCAGAATTTGATGCTGTGTTGGCGCTACGCGCCAGCCAGTGGGTGTATTGTTGAATGCGGCGTATGGCGCGGGGGCATGAGCGCAGCAATGTCAGAGTTCCTGCCCGGACGCCGACAATATTTGCTTGATAGTTTTGAGGGCCTTCCTCCCGCTGGTGAATTGGACGGAAGTGCCGCTTTTGAATGGCAAAGGAACACCGGATCCCCAGCTTACTTCGATAACTGCCGCGCTGAGATGTCCTACGCGCAGGAGGCCATGGCGCGAGGGCAAGCGAAGGAGTTTCATCTGATCAAAGGGTGGTTCAAGGACACACTTCCAAGCTTTGCCCCCACGGAGCCGATTGCTGTGCTAAGGTTAGATGGCGATTGGTACGATTCAACGATGGAATGCTTGCAAGCACTGTATCCAAAGGTGATGATTGGCGGATTAATCATCATTGACGATTACGATACCTGGGATGGCTGTACGCGCGCCGTGCATGATTATCTCTCGCGCGAGGGACTCGCTGATGCTATACGCCAATACCGAGGCGTGACCTATATCTTGCGCCGCGATACTGAAGCAATTAGAGCCCCTGCGGCCTCATGACTGCATGCCATGAGAAACGTCCGGTCATCGCCTGCATCGCGATGATTCGCGATGAGGCCGATGTTCTTCCAGCTTTTCTAGGCCATGTGGCCGAGCTTTTCGACTTTGCTTTGTTTGTTGACCACTTGTCGGTTGATGGATCCTCCGCCTTGCTCGACCGTGCTGCGGCTGACTGGCCAAGGATAAAAGTTTGGCGGCTCACGGCGCCAGGCTATTGGCAATCAGCAGTCATGACGGCTTTAGCGCGAGAGGCTTTTCGCCGCGGGGCTCACTGGGTGGTACCCCTTGATGCAGATGAGTTCCTTGGCGTGGCAGACCGGCCTGCTTTGGAGGCCCAGCTTTTCGCCGCGCACAGTCACGTCGCTTTCTTCAGATGGCGGCACGCCGTTACAGATGATGCCGTCTTGGAAGGGCATGCGCCGCTGGTATGGCCGCTTCAAAAATGGCTTGCCAACGCATCGCTCGGCAAACCTGGGCAAGGCAAGGTCGCTTTGCATCGTCAGACCGCTGAAGCATTTCCCCAGTTCTTGTTCAGCCCAGGAAATCACAGACTGATTCCCTGCCCCTTCGCCAAACCGCAAACAGGCCCCGATTCCGGCACGATCTGGCATTTGCCCGTACGCACCAGGCAACAGTTCCTAACGAAGTTGCGGCGTGACCTCGTGTCACATGCAGGTCGGGATGGGCGCGCGATCGCTGGCATGGGGGCCGCTCGGCCGGTCAAGCAAGCGCTCCTTGAAAAGCTTCTATCCGCCCCTGCGGACACTGACGCATTGCGCAAGATCGCTCTTGGTTATTGGGAGGTTGGTTTGGATTGCCTCTCACCCGCCATAACCCTGCCCCCCCCAATTGAAATGCCTCCGGATTTCGCGATGCAGCCCCCAATCGCCAAGAATGCACCACTAAATCCACAACCAGTCTGCGGGCAAGACGAATCTCCTTTCAATCTCGATAATGTCAGCATGGTGGTCGCTCGATTATCGGGTGCTGCCTTGGTTGTTGAGCCCGCTGGCAGAATGTCGCAACTCGCTGCGATGATTGAGATTTGGCTTGAAAAACATTTTACGCCGGGCTTTCGCCTCGCACGTTTCCTGGCCGGTCGTTGGGCCGCCTTCCGACTTGCGATCAGTCGACATGATCGCTTGGGTCAGAGGAAGTGACTTTGGCGACAACGGTGCGGCGCCTTACCCCCCAAACCGCGCAAATTCCCGCGCCAAATCCTCATAAATCGCGCGCTTGAACGCGACAGCGAGTGCGGGCAATTCCTGCAACTGCGCCCAGCGCCAGGCGTCGAATTCCGGGTGCGGATCAAGATCAAGCCTGATATCGGCATCACTGCCCAGAAAGCGCAGCGCGAACCATTTCTGCCTTTGGCCGCGATACTTCCCGCCCAGCGCCTTGCCGATCAGCTCCGGCGGCAGATCATAGAATAGCCAGTTTGGATGTTCGGCCAGAATCTCGGCCTTGGCAGTGCCGATTTCCTCTTCCAATTCGCGGAAGATGGCGATGGCAGGGTCCTCGCCCGCATCCATGCCACCTTGCGGCAATTGCCAACCGCCCGCCGCCCCTTCGGCATTGGGCAAATCCGCGCGCCGCGCCACCAACACCTGACCCGCCGCATTGAATAGCAGCGCGCCGACATTATCCCGATAGGGCAGCGTCATTGCGTGCGGTTTTCCGCAGTCTCCGGCGGGCGGCGAATGAGCACGGAAACCGGCGCCAGCACCACGCCGCGCCGCTCCAGCCCCACCGCCCAGGCGACCAGCCGATCCACCACCACCGGGGTTGCGGCATTTGCCAGACCAAGCGCGGAACCGCGCGCCTTGGCGATTGTTTCAAGCTCACCAAGGCGCCGTTCGATTTCGGTGCGGGTCGCTGGTTCATCCAGAATCACATCCACCGCACGGCCCCAGGCGCGGGCCGGCCCGGCAACACCGGGGCGGGCATCCACAAACAATAGGCCTCGATTGCGGAGCGATTCCTGCAGCGCGAAATAGCTTTGCTCCATGGCGGCGAAGCGTTCGCCCCGCATGCCGCCGACCACACCAATGGTGCCGACATAGCCCGGAAAGCGTGACAGCACCCATTCCAGATTGGCGATATTCTCAGCCGAGGAACGCCCGGTCAGCAGGGCGCGATTGCCGGGGTCATTCAACGGATAGCCAGCCGGTTCCAGCGGCAGGCCGATCAGTGTCTCAGAACCCTTGGCGCGCAGCCGCTCCGCCACTTGGGCCGCACGCGGCGCATAGGGCGAAATCGCGAAAGTCACGGCCGGCGGCAGGCGGCGGATCGCGTCTTCCGTTTGAGCATTGGAAATCCCGATATCGGCAACGATGATGCCAATGCGCGGCCGGGTATCCTGCCGGTCAAATTGCCCGGCATAGGCGCGAATGGAGGTCCGACCATCCGCCCCAACCCGCGGCAGCGTCCCAAAGCGGCCCTGTTCCAATAGGGCGGGATCGGGCGCGGCGATGGGCCGCGCAGGTGGGAAATCAGGTGCCGCAACCGGCACATCCAGCGGCGGCGGCGCCGGGGCGGCAGGGGTTGGCGCGGCTGCCTCGGCAACCGGGCCTGGCTGATCAGGCGCACCGGGTGTTGGTGCCTCAGCCTCTCCGGGCGGCGGCGGTGCCGCAGCGGGTTCGGGCGCCGTAGCGGTTGGGGTTGGCGTTTCTGCCACCGGCGCGGGGGCAGGCGGCGTTGCCGCCGCTTCGGGTGTTGCCGGCGCCTCGGCCACGGTTTCGTGCCGTTCAGGCGGCCCCAATTGGTCAAGCCAAAGCCCACCGCCGCCCAGCAGCAGCAGCACCAATACCCAAAACAGGCCAAGCCCGCGCCAGCCGGCGAATACCCGGCGCGATAATCCTTCTGCCATCACGTCCTCAGCGCTGCCCGCCGCGTGGCGCCGAGGCCATGCCGCGCAGCAGGATCAAAGCCTGCTGAAGTTGATGATCGGTTTCCGGCTTGGTCGGGTCAAAGGCCGGGGCGCCTTCGGCAGGCTGGCGCGCCACACGTTCCACCAGGCCCGCCGGCAGATTGAGCGGCGGCGGCGGGATCGGGGCGCGGGTTTCCGCCTGGGTCTCATTGCGGAGTGAACGGCGCAAATCCGCTTCCCGATCACGGGGCGGCTGGCCGGCGCGCGTTTCCTCCCGCGTCGCCAGTACCTCGATATCGGGTTCAATCCCCGTGCCTTGGATGGACCTGCCAGAGGGCGTGTAATAGCGCGCGGTGGTCAACCGGATCGCGCCATGGCCAGGCACGGGCATCACGGTTTGCACGCTGCCCTTGCCGAAGGATTTCACGCCGAGGACAACGGCGCGGCGATGATCCTGAAGCGCGCCGGCGACGATTTCACTGGCACTCGCGCTGCCGCCATTGATCAGCACCACAATCGGCAGACCATCCGTGATATCGCCGGCCTTGGCCTGCCAGCGCTGCGCATCTTCTGTCCGGCGTGCGCGCGTGGAAACAATTTCCCCCTGCGTCAGGAAATCATCCGTGACCTGCACCGCCTGATCGAGCAAACCACCAGGATTATTGCGCAAATCCAGCACAAGGCCCTTCAGCCCACCCTGCGCCTGCTGCTTCAATTGCTGAAGCGCGCGCCGCAACCCTGCTTCGGTCTGTTCATTGAAGGAGGTGATGCGGACATAGCCCAGATTGCCATCTTCCAGCCGGAAGCGGACCACTTGCGGGCGGATCACATCGCGCGTCAGCGTCAGTTCAATCGGCCGTTCCGTGCCCTGGCGGCGGATGGTCAGCCTGATTTGCGTGTTGCGCTGCCCGCGCATCTGTTCCACCGCTTCCTGCAAGGTCAGGCCCTGGACGGAAGTGCCGTTCAGATGAGTAATGAAATCGCCGGGCCGGATGCCGGCGCGCGCGGCGGGGGTTTCATCAATCGGGCTGATGACCTTGATATAGCCGCCTTCCTGCGTGACTTCGATACCAAGCCCGCCGAATTCGCCGCGGGTCTGGCTTTGCATGTCGCGGAAGCTGCGCTGGTTCAAATAGGATGAATGCGGGTCAAGGCTGGACAGCATGCCCTGGATCGCGTTTTCGATCGCGTCCCGGTCATTCACCGGTTCCACATATTCGGCGCGCACCCGTTCAAACACATCGCCAAAAAGGTTGAGCAGCCGATAGGTCTCCGCCCGGCTGCCTTCCTGTGCCCAGGCGGCCACCAGGGGGCCCACCACCACGCCGGCGGCAAAGGCCGCACCTATGCCCGCATAACGCAAAATTCCGCGCTTCATGCGCCGCAATCCTTCTCATCAATCGGCCCGAGCCGAACACCCCCCAATAAGATACGCCTTCATCGCGCTTTGCGCGACTCCAGAATGCTTTTCACGACCGAAAAATCACGCAAGCCGCTATTCGGCACCGCCAAGCCAGGGGCTGGGGTCCACCACCTGCCCGTCCCGGCGCAGTTCGAGATAGAGCGCGCCGCGCCCATCCGGCCCCGCACTGAGCCGCCCAAGCGCCTCACCGGCCAGCAGCGCGGCCCCCGCTTCGGTATCCAGCGCCTCAAACCCCGCCAGGACCAGATGCAGCCCGGGCCCGCATTCCAGGATGATGATCTGCCCGAAGCGCCGGAAGGGACCGGCGAATACCGCGCGCCCAGTACAGGGGCTGACCACCCGCGCGCCGCCCGCGGTGGCGAAGGTAACACCCCGCGCCGGCCCGGCTTCCCCCCTTTGGCCAAACGCGATGCTGATCCGCCCATGCACCGGGGCGGGGCGTATCTGATCCGCGACCGGTGGTGCTGGCTGGGGGGTGGCGACAGGGGTTGCCGGGCGAGACTGGCGCGCTTCCTGCCGCGCCCGCGCCACGGCCAGCGCCGCCTGTCGCGCCTGTTCGCGTTCCAAGGCGGTCAGCATTTCCGCCAGGTCATTTGCGCGGGCCAGCGCCTGCTGCGCGCGTGCGGCCTCCGCCCTTTGGGCGGCGCGGGCTTCGCGCTCGCGCAGCCTGGTCTCCGCGATTTCCGCATCCAGGGCCGCCGCTGCCTGGCGGAGCTCTACTTCGGCTGCCGCCACCACAATTGCCTCGGCTCTCGCGATGCGCGCGCGGCGTTCAGCCTCGGCATTGGCAAGCCTCAGTTCCTCGGCCTCGGCGCGGATTTGCCGCGCCATGCCTTGCAGGACCAACAATCCGCGCAAGGCCTCATCCGGCGGGGCGGGTTGGGCGAGCAAGGTCTCCGCCGGCCACAAGGCGAGGCGCCGCATGGCCGGCATCATGGGGGCAAGGGCTGCGGCGCGAGAGCCTGCTTCGCCAAAGGCCGCCGCCGCTTCAGCTTCGACGCTTTGCTTGCGCTGTTCTGCTTTCTCCAGCGCGCGTTCTGCTTGCTGCACACGCGCCGCCATGGCAACGCGCTGGCGCGCAAGGCCGCTTTCTTCCGCAGCCGCCGCTTCGGCTTCGCGTGCGGCAGCCTCCGCCGCCGCGCGGCTCGCAGCGCCGGCGCGGCGGGCTTCTTCCAAGGCTTCGCGGGATGGCTGCGCCAGCGCCAAACCGGGCAGCGCCAGCAGGAAAAGCGCAAAAGCGGCGCGTGCCTTAGCCAAGCAGCGAATGCCCCGTCATGGCGGCGGGCTGCGGCAGGCCGAGCAAAGCCAGCAAGCTCGGCGCGATATCCGCAAGCCGCCCATCCTTGAGCGTGGCACCCTTGGGGCCACCCATCAGAATGGCCGGCACGACATTGGTGGTATGCGCGGTATGCGGCCCGCCGGTTGCGGGGTCTTTCATCAATTCGGCATTGCCGTGATCGGCGGTGACCAGCAGGCAGCCACCCACATCGCGCAACGCCGCGACAATGCGCCCAAGCCCGGCATCCACCGCTTCCACCGCCTTGGTGGCAGCAGCAAGGCTGCCGGTGTGGCCGACCATATCGGCATTGGCGTAATTCAGCACAATCAGGTCAAAGGCGCGGCTATTGATGGCGGCGACTGCCTTTTCCGTCAGCTCCGGCGCCGACATTTCCGGCTTCAGATCATAGGTCGCGACATCCTTGGGCGATGGCACCATGATGCGTTCCTCACCGGGATAGACCGCTTCCTCACCACCATTCAGGAAGAAGGTGACATGCGGGTATTTTTCTGTCTCCGCCATGCGGATCTGCTTGAGGCCGGCGCGCGCCACGACTTCCCCAAGCTTATCCGCCATGGATTGGGGCGCAAACGCAGTGGCGAGATGCGCGTTCAGCGCCTCGCTATATTCCGTCAGGCCGACAGCGGCGGTAAAACGCGGCAGGCGGGCGCGGGCAAAACCGTCAAAGCCCGGATCAAGCAGTGCGGTGAGAATTTCGCGCGCGCGATCGGCGCGGAAATTGAAGCAGAGAAGGCCATCGCCATCCTGTATGCCGGCGTAATCGCCAATCACGCTGGCCGGGATGAATTCATCGGTTTTCTCGGCGGCATGCGCGGCAGAGATGGCCGCGGCGGCGCTAGGCGCGGCATTGCCCTTGGCTTCCACCATCGCTGCATAGGCTTGTGAGACGCGATCCCAACGCTTGTCGCGATCCATCGCAAAATAGCGCCCGATGATGGTGGCGATGCGCACACCGGCCACGCCGGACAGATCGGCTTCGAAACGCTTGAGGTAATCCGGCGCGGCGCGCGGCGGCGTGTCCCGCCCATCGGTAAAGGCATGGATGGCGACAGGAATGCCGGCGCCTGAAAGCAATTTCGCCAAAGCCACCGCATGATCCTGATGCGCATGCACCCCGCCAGGCGAGAGCAAGCCCATCAAATGGCAGGTGCCGCCCGAGGCTTTCAGCTTCGCGATCAGCCCCGTGATTGCCGGCAATTGCGCGAAGGACCCATCGGCAATGGCGGCATCAATGCGCGGCAGATCCTGCATCACCACGCGCCCCGCGCCGATATTGAGGTGCCCGACCTCGGAATTGCCCATCTGTCCTTCCGGCAGGCCGACATCCATGCCCGAGGTCTTCAGAAAAGCATGCGGGCAAGCCGCCCAAAGCGCGTCAAAATTCGGCGTCTTCGCCTGACGCACCGCGTTATCGGCGATATCTTCCCGCCAGCCCCAGCCATCCAGAATGACCAGCATCACGGGGCGCGGCATGGCGGCGACTTGCATGC
>JADCES010000079.1 GCA_020250005.1 Roseomonas sp. | reverse complement strand
TTTCCCGCCCGTGCCAGTTCCTCAGCACGCAGCGCCAGCCGCCCATGGATTTCATCCAGCTTCAAGCCCTGGCGCAGCACCGGCAGGCAAGCCATGTGGTCATATTCGCCCTTCGAACGCCCGGCCTCGAAATCCAGGAACAGCCCGGTCAGCGCCGCATTGTTGAAGGCATGGCGATTGCCATCATCCAAATAGCTTTCGGACCAGGTGCCTTCTGACAACAACAAACCATGCGCTTCCAATTCCAGGTGGAAGTAGCGCACGCGCTTGCACCAGATTTCCTGGATGATGCTGCTGCCATTCACCAAATGCTTCGCCGGGATCAGATGGCCATCAATTTCCATCGCGTGATCCGGGCTGACCCGCAAATCACGCGCCGGCATACCAGGGGCAATGGCACCAGCCTTGATCAGAATGGGCGCGGTTTTCGCCGCCATCACCGCATCGCGCGGCACGGCGATATCCATGAAGCCTACCCAGCGCAGCGGTTCAAACCCCGCCTGACCGTTGCGCATGGCCAGCACCATATGCCCGGCGCGGAGGTTTTCCACCACATCCTCGCCGCCTGGGGTGACGATGCGTGTGCCTTCGGCGAAGCAGACAACCCGTTCCCAGCCCTGGGTGAACATGGTGACGGTAACGCCGTCAATCGTATTCTGGAAATTGATCCAGTCATTGCCAGTGGGGATACCGCTTACCCAATCATTCCGAGCCAGGTTCAGGAAGTCATTGCCGGCGCCACCGATCAGCGTCAGGTTGCCAGGCGTGAGGGCCGAATCCCAGAGAAAGGTATCATTGCCAGCACCGTAATCGAGCAGGTCGCCACCCTTACCGCCGCCGGTGAGCAACGAATCCGAACCATCACCGCCAATGAGCGTATTGGCGTTGGTATCACCACCCAAAGTATCGTTGAAATCGCTACCGATAACGCCTTCGATACCGCTCAGAAGATCACGCGGCGCCAAGGCGTCGTTGCCGACGTCACCGGTTCCGGCCGAGAGATCAACCGAAACGAAGGTATCGGCTCCGGTGTAATCTGCAAAATCATTGCCGGTATCGCCGAACAGACTGTCTTCGCCGCCGTTACCCCTCAGCGTGTCATCGCCAGTACCGCCATCCAACGAATCGTTGGAGACACCACCAATCAGATTGTCGTTGCCTGACCCGCCAAACGCTTCTTGGGTGGCGCCACTCCCGGTTGTGATTATATCATTGCCATCACCGCCCCGAAAAACACTCCAGCGGGATGTGCCGCCAACCAGCGTATCATCCCCACCGTCGCCGTAGAGGTTGTTGACGCCCGGATCGGAGCCGCCAAGCAGGCTGTCATCGCCCTCACCGCCAAATAAATCGGAATTGAAGGCACCGCGGCCAACTATGGTATCATTGCCTTCCTGGCCTAGCAGCTCCTCAGCCTGGCCATAGAGGTCATTCGGCCCACCCCCCACCGAGCCTATGATGCTATCGTCGCCAATGCCGCCACGTATATCCGGATTGAAACCATTACCGACTAAAATCGTGTCATTGCCGTCGCCACCATCAATAAACTCTCGTGATCCGTCATCAACAAAGCCGTTGCCGCCGATGATGCTGTCGCTATTATTGCCGCCGATAAGGCGATTGACGCCATCGACGCCGCCAACAATGGTGTCGTTGCCATTACCACCATCAATAGTGTCATTGCCAAGATTACCAGCGACGCTGTCATTAAGGGAATTATCGATTAAGCCAGCACCCGGCCATAAATCATTTCCTGTACCAAGAATTGTGCTCACACCACTCATGACAAAACTCCTTCCTCACACGGCCAAGACGCTGGAAAACCGAAGGTAACCCGAACCTTAACCGAAGTAACAATGGGTATATCAAAATTTACAAAGTTTGCCGAATCTAGGTCATGCATTTTGGAACCGCTCTTAAGCGGCGATCTGACACAGGCCGATAAATCCAGGAGATTGCCGTCTAAATTATTGGCAAAACTTCCACTGCTGGCGTTAATGAGCGCCGGCAATAGGCTGAATTTCCGAAAAACTTACCGCCTTTGACTCCAATATTTTCGAAGTTTATTGATGGCTGAAAATTACTACAGTAGGTTGTTTTTCCGGCGTGGACACAATCCAAGGTTATAGTCGCTGAACGTGTTTCTGCTGCACATCCTTGAAGCCGAGTTCCAGAATCGCCGAAACGCCCAGCACGCGAGCAGGTCCGAAAGACTGGCGATCTTGCCAGTTTTTCAATCCGGCTTTCTTGCTTCAAGAACCAAAGCGCAAGACAGCCTATGCGCTGCAGTGCCACGGCCGAGCCGTTCCACCAAAGCAAGTTCAGCCGAGATCCATATCCACTTCGCCCAGCAGCACCAATCGGGCGTGACGCCTGCTTGAATGCGGTTTCCATTCACTTCAGTTTGAAGGAAGCGCTCGGCCTTTTTCCTAGAGCGTGTTGCGTTCACATGGGTTCACGCAACCCGCTCTAGATCTCTGTTTTTCGAGCATCTTCACACGTTCAGATGTTTCCATCTGAACGTGATCTGCTCTTGAGCGTGTTGCGTTCACATGGGTTCACG
>JADCES010000078.1 GCA_020250005.1 Roseomonas sp. | reverse complement strand
TCCACCCCGGTCATTTGCTTCAGCAATTCCATGAACAAATGCTGCGCGCTGCCGGTGCCGCTTGACCCGTAATTCAATTCGCCCGGCCTTGCCCGTGCCATCGCCAGCAATTCGCCCAAATTGCGCGCCGGCACGGAAGGATGCACCACCAAAACGGAAGCCACCGTGGAGATCATGCCAATCGGCACCAGATCACGCGCCGGATCATAGGCCAGGCGCAGCAATGCGGGATTGATCGCAAGCGGGCCGGTGGAGCCCATCAGCAGCGTATAGCCATCAGGGGCGCTTCGTACCACCGCTTCCGTACCCACCGAACCACCCGCGCCGGTTCGATTTTCCACCACAACGGATTGCCTGAGCGCTGGCGTGAGTTCCTCGGCCATATTGCGCGCCAGCACATCGGCGGCACCGCCTGGCGGGAAGGGAGAGATCAGCCGAATGCTCCGTGCGGGCCAGGCTTCCTGCGCGGAAGCGATGGCGGGAAAGGCAAGAAGCCCGGCAAGGGCAGCGCGTCTTGTTGTCATGGAAGGATCCTTCTTTGGGCGTCCAGCCAGGGCACGGGCGATGCAGCAAGGCTTGACGACCGGCATTGAGGGTCCAGACTAGCTTCGAAGTTCTTTTCAAGGAAGCCCAGCATGTCCATGCCCCTGCTTTTCACCCCCATCACCCTGCGGTCCGTGACGCTGCCCAATCGCGTCGCACTTTCGCCGCTTTGCATGTATTCGGCCAAGGATGGGCTGGCGAATGGTTTTCATTTTTCGCATCTGACAGCGGTGGCGCGGGGCCGTGCTGGGCTGATCTTTACCGAGGCAACCGCAGTTGCGCCGGAAGGGCGCATCACCCATGGCTGCTGCGGGCTTTGGAATGACGCGCAGGTGGAAGCCTATCGCCCCATCGTGGATGCTATTGTCGGCTTTGGGTCCGTGCCCGCCATTCAAATCGCCCATGCTGGCCGCAAGGCTTCCGTGCAGCCGCCCTGGAAGGGCAGCGCGCCGCTCCGCCCCGAAGACGCCGCCGCGGGTTCGCCGCCTTGGGAGTGTTTCGGCCCGACGGCGGAGCCCGTCGGCCCTGGCTGGCATGCGCCAACCGCGATGACGGAAGCGAAGATTCAGGAAACCGTGCAAGCCTTCGCCGCCGCAGCGGCGCGCGCGGCCAAGGCAGGGTTCCGCGTGCTCGAAATCCACGGCGCGCATGGGTATCTGATCCAGGCTTTTCTTTCGCCCATCGCGAATAAGCGCAATGATCGCTATGGCGGTGATCTTGCCGGGCGCATGCGCTTTGCCCTTGAAGTGACGGAGGCGGTGCGCGCGGCCTGGCCTGCTGATCTGCCGCTATTCTTCCGCATTTCCGCCGTTGATGGCCCGGCTGAGGGCTGGAGCCTGGATGATTCCGTCGCACTCGCGAAGGAATTGAAGGCGCGTGGCGTGGATGTGGTGGATTGTTCGGCGGGTGGGATTTCGGGCGGGCCTGCCTTCCGCGCCAATGACTCAGGCCAACCTTTGCGGAGCCGCGCGGAACGCCCACCGGGCTTCCAGGTGCCCTATGCCGAACGCGTGCGGCGTGATGCCGGCGTGGCGACCATGGCGGTTGGTGTGATCATCGCGGGTGATCAGGCAGAGGCGATCTTGCAGGAAGGCCGTGCTGATCTGATCGCGGTTGGGCGTGAGTTGATGTATGATCCCTATTGGACCTTGAAGGCGGCCGAGAGCCTGGGTTGCGATCCGGGTGCGAAGATGTGGCCCGATAATTATGGCTGGGCCATTCAGCGCCGCGCGGAAATCATGGCGGCGGCGGGGCGGCGCTGACATCAACTGCGTTTCGTTTTTCGGCTGCAATGGCGGTGAGATTGTTGATTTGAGGCGTCATGGACAGCCGCAGTCTCCCGACCGGTCCTGGTATTGGTCAATTGCTGCTATGGCATCGCGGCTGATCTGCATGGGGAAGGGCTCCGCCTGATCCTGCTGGATATGCTGTTACCCGCGAGGGAGGCGGTTTTTGTGTGAGTGAAACCGCCATCAGCAGCCGCGTTGTGAATCCAGTGATCCTTCGCAAGCGCGACGGGCGACGGAAGATGCTGCCGACTGACGATGGGGGCTGCCTGGGAGTCATGGCCAGGACCCGCATGTGCTGCGCGCCATCGCGCGGGCATGGAAGTGGCGGCGGCAGTTGGAGGAGGGGGAGGCTTCCACCCTGCAGGACATTGCGGGGAAGGAGGGGTGTCTGAAGAGTTTGTCGGCCGGATGATCCGGCTGGCCTATCTGGCGCCGGAGGTGCTGGAGGCGTTGATGGTGAAGCGGCGGCCGCCGGCGATTTCGATCAATGAGATGGTGGAGGTGGCGAAGCTGCCTTGGGGGGAGCAGATGGGGCGGGTGTTTGGGAAAGGCTCCGGCCCCTCCCGAATTTCGACGATAACTTCGCCCCAAACCACGCGCGCGGTGTGGCCAGGGTAGAGTTTCGCCAAGTTGTGCAAAGCCGAAAGCGACGGGCTGTTTCAGCCCGCCGATCCGCCCCATGCCAAACGCCCAAGCGTCAATACGCTGACCAATGATAAATGACGCCCAGCGCAAAATGGATGAGGCTCGACGCCAGATAAATCCGCCACGACGCGTGCCGCCCGCAGCGGATGGACCAGCACGCCAAGGCGTAGGTAACGCCCTGGGTGAAATACAGCAGCTCCTGCGGGCCGCGGGACAGCGTATCGAGGAGGAATTGCGGAGTGTTCATGACCGTTGCCTCTTGCTTGGTTGAAACGGTCTCGGTTTGCCGATATATCCAGGAACCATCGCCGAACCCGAGGTGCAATGGCTGGTTCGCCACCAAGAAAAACTGCCTCCACGCCACGGCCCAGACCGGCCGAGGGCTCGCCGCGCGCAATATTCGCAGCGCTGCTGAAATGGCACATCGATGCGGGGACGCGGCCGGCAGGGAAGAATGGCGTCGGGTCGCTCAACATCGACGCGTTCGCGCGGGATATCGATGTCTCGAAGCGGATGATGGAGTATTATCGG
>JADCES010000077.1 GCA_020250005.1 Roseomonas sp. | reverse complement strand
TTTCAACAAGCACAGCAATGGTCGCGGCGCGTTGGCCGCCTTTCAGATCAGACATTTCAGCGCTCCTCAGACCAGGACCTTGCCTTCATCGGTAACGCCGGCGACGCCACCTTCCTGGCCCGGGCCAAGGATCATTTCATTATGTGCGGCACCGGATGGGATCATGGGGAAGCAGTTTTCATCCTTCGCCACACAGATATCGGCGATCACGGGCTTGTCTATCGCGATCATTTCACGGATCACGCGATCAAGATCATCAATGCCTTCCGCGCGCATGCCAACCGCATGGAAGCTTTCGGCAAGCTTCACAAAATCCGGCAGCGCCGCCGAATAGCTTTCCGAATAGCGCCCGCCATGCAGCAATTCCTGCCACTGGCGCACCATGCCCATATATTCATTATTCAGAATGAACACCTTCACCGGCAGGCGATACTGCGCAAGCGTGCCCATTTCCTGAATATTCATCAGGATCGAAGCCTCACCGGCGATATCAATCACCAGCGCATCGGGATGCGCGATCTGCACGCCCATCGCCGCCGGCAGCCCATAGCCCATGGTGCCAAGCCCGCCCGAGGTCATCCAGCGATTGGGCTTGTCAAAGCCGAAATATTGCGCGGCCCACATCTGGTGCTGGCCGACTTCGGTGGTGATGAAGGTCTCACGCCCCAATTCGCGCGTGATGTCATAAAGCCGCTTCACCGCATGCTGCGGCTTGATGATCTTGCTTTCCTGGCGATAGGCCAAGCATTGCTTGCCACGCCATTCATCAATCTGGCGCCACCAGGCGGCAAGTGCGGGCTTGTCCTGCGCCGCTTCATCCGCCTTCCAGGCTTCAATCATGGCGGCGAGCACCGCGCCCGCATCGCCCACAATCGGCACATCCACCGCGACATTCTTGTTGATCGAAGACGGATCAATATCCGCATGGATCTTCTTCGATGTCGGTGAGAAGGCATTGAGCCGCCCGGTCACACGGTCATCGAAACGCGCGCCGATATTGAACATGACATCGCAGCCATGCATCGCAAGATTGGCTTCATAAGTGCCGTGCATGCCAAGCATGCCGAGGAATTGCGGGTCCTCCGCCGGATAGGTGCCAAGCCCCATCAGCGTATTGGTACACGGCATCCCTGTCATGCGCACGAATTCGCGGAGCAGGCGCGATGCTTCCGGCCCGGCATTGATCACGCCGCCACCGGCATAGACAATCGGCCGCCGCGCGCGCTTCAAAAGGCGCACCGCATCACGAATGGCCTTGGCATCGGGTTCCGTACGCGGACGGTAGGAACGATGGCTTTGCGTGGTCGCTTCCCGGTAGGGTGCCTTGTTGATCAGGATATCCTTCGGCAGGTCGATCACCACCGGGCCGGGGCGGCCGGATTTCGCAACATAAAACGCCTCATGCATCACGCGCGCCAGGTCTTCGGATTTCTTGACCAGATAATTGTGCTTGGTAGCGGGGCGGGTGATGCCGGTGGTATCGGCTTCCTGGAAGGCATCATTGCCGATCAAATGCGTCGGCACCTGGCCGGTCAGGCAAATCACCGGCACTGAATCCATCAGCGCATCCAAAAGCCCCGTCACGGCATTGGTGGCACCGGGGCCAGAGGTCACCAGCACCACGCCAACCTTCCCGGTGGAACGCGCATAGCCTTCCGCCGCATGCACCGCCGCCTGTTCATGGCGCACCAGGATGTGGCGAATGGCGTTTTGCTGGAAAATCGCGTCATAGATCGGCAGCACCGCGCCGCCGGGATAGCCGAAGATCACCTCAACGCCATTATCCTTCAGCGCGCGCAATACGACCTCGGCACCCGACATGGTCAGGGCTTCAGTGCTGGGCGGGGCTTGGGTCGCGGCGGACATGGGTCACTTCCTTCATGAAAAACGACCGGCCCCAATGGTTCGGGGCCGGAGAGGGGGCGCTCTTAGACCCTCGGATCGGGGACGTCAACGGACAAAATCAAGAAATGCGAAAAATTTGGCTGATTCACTTTCCGAAAATTGCGCCAAACATTCAAATCGCGCATTTATGATATAGGTGCGCTCGGGCGGGGCCAGTTCATGGTGGCGGAACCAGGTGGCTTGCCGCTTGGTATATTGCCCGGTCGCGAGGATGGCGCGGGCGGAGGCTTCGTCTGCCCTCAGCTTCCCGGCCAGCATGGCGGAGATTTCCGGCACGCCATGGGCGCGCATGGCGGGCAAGGCGGGGTCAAGCCCTTGGGCCAATAGGGCGCGCACTTCGTCAACCGCGCCGGCCTGGATCATCGCCGCCCAACGCTGGGCGATGGCATCGCGCAGTTCCGCCCGTGGCGGGTCCAGCAATATCGCGGCGAAGCGCCAGGGCGCGGGGCTGGCGCTGGCTTCCGCCTGCCAAGCGGCGATGCCGCGCCCGGTGCCGCGCCAAACCTCCCAAGCGCGGGCGAGGCGCTGGCTGTCACTCGGCCTGAGGCGCGCGGCGGAGGCTGGGTCTTCGGCCGCGAGCCGCGCATGCAGGGCCGCCGGGCCTTCCTCTGCCAAAAGCCGGCGGGCTTCTTCCCGCGCGGGTGCGGGGATGGGCGGGATGGCGGCGATGCCTTGCGTCAGCGCCGCGCAATACATGCCCGTGCCGCCGCAAATGATCGGCAGCCGCCCCGCGGCGCGGGTTTCATCCATGGCCTTGAGTGCCGCATCGCGCCACCAGGCAACAGAAGCGGCCTCGGCGGCTTCGCGCACGCCGTAAAGCACATGCGGCGCGCGGGCTTCATCCGACGCGCTCGGGCGGGCGGTGATGATGTGGAGTTCCCGATAAAGCTGCATGCTATCGGCGTTGATGATGGCGCCGCCGAGGCGTTCAGCGATGGCCAATGCGAGGGCGGATTTGCCCGAGGCAGTCGGCCCCACAACGAATAAGGCCTTTGGTTTTGAAGCGGCCGATTCACTGCTCCGGTCATGCGACCTCCGCAGATCGGACGCTTGAGGTTGAAACTCCTTCATGGCGCGGGCATAGGCCCCTTATGGAAAAGGTTTTGACCCTGATCGCGCCGCGTGGCGCGCTTTCCCCGGAACATCAGGCCAAGGTTGCCGCGGCACTGCGCGATGCGGGCGCTGAGCTTGGCCCTGACGTGCCGCTTGCCGCCCATGAAGCCACCGATATCCCCTTCGCCGGCCTGCCGCTGGATGTCGCTGATCGCGCGGCGCGCAGCGCGCTGGAAGGCAGCCCCGTGGATGCCATCGCGCAGGATGCGGCGGGGCGGCGCAAGCGCCTGCTGATCGCCGATATGGACAGCACCATGGTCACCAGTGAGACGCTGGATGAACTGGCGGGTGAGGCCGGGCTCAAGGAAGAAATCTCGGCCATCACGCGCCGCGCCATGAATGGCGAATTGGATTTCGAAGGCGCGCTGCGGGAGCGTGTGGGCATGCTGAAGGGACTGGCGCTGGAAGCGCTTGAGCGCACCTGGGCCACCACCGCGCTGATGCCGGGGGCCGAGGAATTGGTCGCGACCATGCGCGCCCATGGCGCGCGCTGCGCCCTGGTTTCCGGCGGCTTCACCTTTTTCACGGGCCGGGTCGCGGAACGGCTCGGCTTTCATGAACATTACTCCAATACCCTGCTGCATGAGGGCGGCCGCCTGACCGGCCTGGTGGGCGAGCCCATTCTGGGGCGCCATGCCAAGCTGGTTACGCTGAAGCGCCTGGCAGCGGAAGAAGGGATTGATCTGGCGGCGAGCCTGGCGGTGGGTGACGGCGCGAATGATCTGGACATGCTGGGCGCTGCCGGGCTTGGCGTTGCCTTCAAGGCCAAGCCCGTGGTGGCGGCAGCCGCGCGGGCGCGGGTGGATCATGCGGATTTGCGCGCGCTTTTGTTCGCGCAGGGGTATCGGGGGGAGGCGTTTCGGCGGGCGGGGTGAGGCTACTGGGCTTCGGGCAGGGTTGGAAAAAGCTTGACTGCGGTGCTACCTGGTATTACCAACGTATCGCATGACAGTGAAATCCTCCATCTCGCTCGGCGATGAGCAGCACGCTTTTGCCAAGACGCTGGTTGAAGCCGGGCGTTTCCCGAGCATGAGTGCCGTGATGCAGCAAGGGGTCGAATTACTCCGTCAGCAGTTGGAAACTGAAGCGATGGAACGCGCGGCGCTTGCGGAGGTGCTGAAGCAACGGCGCGCGGGCGGGTTCATCTCCGGCGACAAGATGGATGAGCGCATCGCGGCAATGCTGGCACGCAAGCGCCAGGCCCATGCCGTACAGGATTGAATTCGCCGAAGCGTCCGAAAATGATCTTGAACTGATTTTCGATCATTTGTTCGAAAGCTATCTGGGC
The DNA here is from genome assembly GCA_020250005.1 of Roseomonas sp. Classification (GTDB taxonomy): domain Bacteria; phylum Pseudomonadota; class Alphaproteobacteria; order Acetobacterales; family Acetobacteraceae; genus Neoroseomonas. The sequence goes on along the minus strand of JADCES010000077.1, from coordinate 5,829 downwards.
TTTGGCGAAAGCACTGTCCATGCCCTGGAACATGCGGCAGAGCGCATCAGGGATATTCGCGCCGCCGCCGAAAGCCTGACGCTATTTCCCGAACGTGGTATGGCGCGTGCGGATATCCTGCCCGGCCTGCGCTTCATGGTGATGGACCGCGCGATCTATTGGTATGATGTTGATGACCAAGCGCGGGCGGTGCGGGTGCTCGGGATATTCTTCGGCGGGCAGGATCATATTCGCCGCATGCTGATCAGGCTTTTGGGGCCAGACCCCTCCGGCCTCACGTAAAGATTGACCAGAACATCCGCGCACTTGTGATCGCGAGGAACACCGCAAAGGCGCGCTTCAGCACCAAGGGCGGGATGCTATGCGCCAACTTCACGCCCCAAGGGGTTGCGATGATGGAGGTGGGCGCAATCAGCGCAAAGCCGATCAGGCTGACATAGCCAAGCGAGAAGGGCGGTACGCGCGGATCGGCCCACCCGCCCCAGATCAGGCCGATGGTCGCAGGGATGGCGATGATCACGCCGAAGGCTGATGCGGTCGCAACCGCGGCGCGGATCGGATAGCCCAGCAAGGACAGCAAAGGCACACCCAAGGTGCCGCCGCCAATCCCCATCATGGCGCTGACCGAACCAATGCCGAGCCCAAGCGCGGTGCGTGGCGCGCCTTCCGGCACGCGATCGGTCAATTTGAAGTCCAAGCCGGTGAAGCCCATGTTGAAGGCGACCAGCAAGGCAACCAGCGCGAAAATCGCTGTCTGCCCCTCACCCCGCACATAAACCGCGAGCAGCGTGCCCACCACCACGCCGGCCAACATGCTCGGCCAGATGGAGCGCACCAGCGCCATATCCATCGCTCCCGTCGCGCGATGCTTGCGCGCCGATTGGATGGAGGTTGGGATAATGGTGGCGAGCGAGGTCGCCACCGCCACCTTCATCTGCACTGCCTCAGGAATGCCAAAGAGCGGAAAGACATTGAACAGCAGGGGCACAATCACGATGCCGCCGCCCACGCCAAGCAAGCCTGCCAAGGTGCCGGAAACCAAACCGGTTGCCGCCATGGCCAAGGCCAAGGCGCCGAGCCAAAGCGGATCGTTCAAGTAATTCATCTTTTGTCCTACGCGGCGCTGTGCCGTCCTCAACGGGCGTGGCATAGAACTGTGTGGCTTAGGCGTCACCCCATGGGGACGTGGTTAGGGGATGTTTGCGATGGCTGATGCACGAATCCTGGGCGTTTTGGGCGGCATGGGGCCGCTGGCGAGTGCATGGTTCATGCAGCGCCTGACGCTACTGACACCGGCGGAGCGCGATCAGGACCATATCCCGACCATCCTGTGGTCTGACCCGCGCGTGCCGGACCGCACGGCGGCGCGCGTTGCCGGCGGGGAAGACCCCTTGCCGGCGCTGGTGCGCGGCATTCGCGGCCTGGAAGCCGCCGGGTGTGGCGCCATCGCCATTCCCTGCAATACCGCGCATGGCTGGTATGATGGCATGCGTGCCGCCACCAGGCTCCCCATTCTGCATATTGTGGATGCCGCCGCTGCTGAGTTGCGGCGCCTTGGCGTCGCCGGCGGGCGCATCGGCGTGATGGGCACGGCGGGGACACTCGCGATGCGACTTTATCAGCAAAGGCTCGATCAGCTTGGCTATGAATGCCTGACGCCGAGCGAGGCCGAGATGCAAAGCCGCGTCACACCGGCGATCACGGCGGTGAAGGCGAATAAGCTGGTGGAATCCTATGAACCCTTGGCGGAGGTGGCGCGCAGCCTGATGGCGCGGGGCGCCAAGGCGGTGGTGCTGGGGTGTACGGAAATCCCGCTTGGCATCGCAGCCGGTCCCGCGCTGCCCTTTCCTGTCGCGGATACGATTGATGCGCTGGCGCGCGCCGCGATTGCTTGGGCGAAACCCTGATAGGCTACTCCCCCGCCAACATCGCCTCCACCATCGGGCGATAAGGCGTGGTGCCATCGCGAGCGCGGAGTGCCCCGGCGGCTGAGGCAAAACGCAAAGCTGCTTCAATCCCCATGCCTTCCGCCATTGCCAAGGCATAGGCGCCGTGGAACACATCGCCCGCACCGGTGGTATTGGTGGCCTCTACCGGGAAGGCCGGGATTTCCTGCGGCACTGCCATGCCGGGTGCCAGCCATAACGTCCCTTTCTCGCCCCGCGTCACGGCGGCGAGCTTGACGGGGCCTGAGGCCAAGGCGCGGCGCAGCCCTTCTTCCGGCGCGCAACCAGGTGCGAAATTCTGCAAGCCAGTGACAGAGAAAATCGCGTGATCCACGCGCGGCACCAAATCCACCAGAATGCGCGTTTCGCTTTTCTCGCCATCCAGCACCACGGGCACGCCAAGCCGTCGCGCCTCGGCCGCTGCTGCCGCAACACCTTCGGGCCAGCGCGGATCGCAACAAAGCGCGCCGGCACCCGCAAGCGTTTCCAAGGGCAGCCAGCCAGGGTCTATGCCAAGATCAGCGCCGCGAAAGCCGATGATGGTGCGCTCCCCATGGCGGTCCACCAGCACGGCGGAAACGGGGCTCCGCCCGCCCGCCATGCGCTTCAGGCCCGCGGTATTGACCCCATCCGCTTCCAAGGCGGCGGCGAGCAAGGGCGCGTTCAAATCATCGCCCACACGGCCCCAGAAATCCGCGCGGCCACCCAAGCGCGTCACCGCAATCGCCGCATTGGCCGCCATGCCGCCGGCATTCAGCACATAGGATCGGGCAGCGATTTTCGCGGGCGGTTGGGGTATATCCTCCACCCGGAACACATGATCGGCGACAACATTGCCAAGGCAGACAACACGCGGCGGGGGAAGGGGTGCGGCCATGATGGGCCATAGCCTGTCACGGCAGGACCGTCTTGGCCAAGTGCCTTCTGAGATCGCGTCCCGCATCCTGCTGCTGCGCGATGATGCGCTGGTGCTGAACAAGCCGGCGGGGCTTGCGACCCATCGCGGGCCGCGCGCCAGTGCCTCGGTGGAAGATTGGCTGCCCGCTTTGCAAATGGGCAGGCGCCATTTGCCGCAACCGGCGCATCGGCTGGATCAGGATACGGCGGGCTGCCTGGTGCTGGGGCGCACAAAGCCGGCCTTGGCGGCACTCGGCGCCATTTTTGCCAAGGGGCTGGCGGCAAAGACCTATTGGGCGGTGGTGCAGGGCGGCCCGGCTGAGGATGCGGGGGAGATTGCCTTGCCCATCCGCAAGGTCAGCTCTCGTGCGCAGGGTTGGCGGATAGAAGCGCATGCGGATGGGCTGGCATCGCTCACACGCTGGCGTTGCCTGGGGCGCGGTGCTGGCATGGCCTGGCTGGAATTGGCGCCGGAGACCGGGCGGACGCATCAATTGCGTGTGCATTGCGCGGCGATGGGCTGGCCGATTTTGGGTGATGCGCTTTACGGCGCGGGAGGGGCGGGTGGCTTGCATTTGCTGGCGCGCGCGATTGCGCTGCCGTTGGAGCCGCCCTTGCAGGCGGAGGCGCCGCCGCCGCCGCATATGGAAGGCGCGTTGCGGGAATGTGGCTGGCAAGGCGGGTGAAAGCGGTTAGGCCGAAGCCGGGATCACATTATCCCCAGCCTTGCCTTCCAGCACCGCATCAAACAGTTTTATCTGTTGCGGCAGGCAGATGGTTTGCAGGTCATACCGTTCCAGCAAGGTCCGCCGCGCGGCCTTGCGGATCGGCTCATACTGATCCGGTTTTGCCAAAGCCTGCACCACGGTTTCGGCCAGCGCGGCGGTGTCATAAAACGGCACCAGCAACCCATTCACGCCATGTTCGATCACTTCCTGTACGGGCGCGGTGGCGGAGCCAATCACCAAAGCCTCACACCCCATGGCCTCAATCATGGACCAGGACAGCACATAGGGATACGTCAGATAGACATGCGCGCGCGTGATGCGAAATAGCGCGAGCAAGGCCGGGTGCGGAATGCGGCCGGTGAAATGCAGCCGGCTTAAATCAAGCTTGTCGCCCAATTCTTCCAGCAAATGTGCGCGCCAGGACCGGCCATCGGCGGGTTTGTCACCATAGCCACGCGCTTCGCCGCCCACCAGCACCACTTGCGCTTGCGGGCGGCGTGCCAGGATTTCCGGCAGGGCGCGCATGAAAACATCAAAGCCGCGATAGGGTTCCAGATTGCGGGAGACATAGGTAATCACCTCATCACCGCGCTTGATCACGCTGCCATTGGGCAATTTCACATGAATGGGGCCAGCGGGTGTCGCCACCTCGCTATTCACGCCTTCATGCACGACGGAGATTTTGCGGCGGAACACTTCCGGATAGCGCCCGCGTTGGAAATGCGTGGGGCTCACGCCCCAATCCATTGCCTCAAGCGCCGGGGTTTGCGGCAGGTTGAGCAATCGGGTGCGCGCTGCCTCATCCAATTCCACCTTCTGCGCCGGGTTGAAGCCGACATCGCCGCCTGAGGTGGTGAAGTGGAATTCGCAATACTGCAGCAGCTTCGCATCGGGGAAGATATCGGGCAGGAACATGCCTTCCCCCCAGCCTGGATGGCAGCAAATGATATCGGGGCGGAAGCCTTTGCTCCGCAGATCAACCAAGGCCCGCGCGACATTTTGCGCCCGCCGCACGGCGGCTTCCATGGTGCGCAGATAGTGATGCGTGTTCTCCCCCGCGCCTTGCGGTTCCGGGTAGCGGATATGGGTGACACCAGGCAGCGAGATATTCTCCCGCTCCCCAAGGCCAATCACGCGCGCGCCTGGACGCGCGGCGATCACCGGCGCCAAATGGCGGTATTGGCCGGGGAAATTCTGGTGAATGAACAGCGCCTGAACCAAGCCAACCCATCCTGAAGCGAACCGCCGTTAAATCCGCCATTTGTCGGGCACGCGCAATTGCCCCCTTGGCGCGGCGGCGCGAAGCCCCGACAATGGCTTTAACTCCATGAAAGAAAGACCCCCCCATGACATTCGATTTCACCGGCAAGAAGGTTTTGGTCGCGGGCGGTAGCCGCGGCATTGGGCGTTCCATTGCGCTGGGCTTTGCCGCCGGCGGGGCCTCGGTTTCCATCTGTGCCCGCGGCGCCGCAGGGCTGGAAGCCACGCGGGCCGAAATCGCTGCCCATGGCGTGAAGGCCCATGCGCAGCCGGCGGACTTGGCCAATCAGGCGCAAATCGAAGCTTGGGTGGCGGCTGCCGCCGCAGCGCTCGGCGGCGTGGATGTGCTGGTGAATAATGCCTCGGGCTTTGGCATGGCCGATACGGAAGAAGGCTGGCAGAAAAGCCTGGATGTGGATGTGATGGCGACGGTCCGCGCCTCCCGCGCGGCACTCCCATTCCTGAAGGCGGCCAAGGGGTGCATTGTGAATACCACCTCCATCTCCGGGCTTGGGCCTTCGGTGCGCACGCCGGCCTATGCGGCGGTGAAGGCGCTGGTGATCAATTACACGGCATCCCAGGCGGCGGGCCTCGCCAAGGATGGGATTCGCGTGAATGCGATCGCGCCAGGGTCCATCGAATTCCCGGGCGGCATGTGGGAAGAACGCAAAACGACCGACCCCACGCTTTACGGGCGCATCCTGGCCAGCATCCCCTTCGGCCGCTACGGCACGCCGGAAGAAGTGGCCAATGCGGCGCTGTTCCTGGCATCCCCCTTGGCGGGCTGGATCACGGGGCAGACCCTGGTGGTGGATGGCGGCCAGACCCTCAGCTAAGGGATGATCCATCGCGTGAATTAAAAGCTTCAAAATTATGAGTTGGACAGCTTGCCGGGGCTGGCTTAGTCACTCCGGCAGAGTGCCAGAGGGGTCTGTGAAGGGCCGCCTCAGGCGCCATATCAAAGGGGCGGGCTTTGGCCCGAACCATAGCCAGTAGCG
>JADCES010000076.1 GCA_020250005.1 Roseomonas sp. | reverse complement strand
CGGGCTTGGCGTTGAAGGCTATGCGCTGGCGATCCGCGCCATGGCGGGGCTGATCGCACAGGATGAGGAAGCATGACCAAGGACCTGCAATTCGACCCGGCGACGATCCGGGAATTGGCGCAAATCCTGCGCGAGTCCGACCTGACCGAGATTGAGCTGGTTGACAATGACATGCGGGTCAAGCTGGTGCGCCAGGTGACGGTGGCGCCCGTGGCGATGCCGGTGGCCGCTGCTGCCCATGCCGCGCCTTCGACCGCCCCGGCTGCTGCTGCCGCGCCCGCGCCCGCCGCTGAGGTGGATGCGGACCATCCCGGCGCGGTGAATAGCCCGATGGTTGGGGTTGCCTATCTTTCGCCCGAACCGACCTCGGCCCCCTTCGTCACCATTGGCAGCAAGGTGACGCAAGGCCAGACCCTGATGCTGATTGAGGCGATGAAGACCTATAACCAGATCAAGGCGCCGCGCGCCGGCACGGTAACGCGCATTCTGGTGGAAAGCGGCACGCCGGTGGAATTCGGCGAACCGCTGATGATTGTCGAGTAATGGCGCGCTCGGCCGGGGGTGCAAGCCATGTTCGGTAAGGTGCTGATCGCCAATCGGGGTGAGATTGCGCTGCGCGTCCACCGCGCCTGCCAGGAAATGGGCATTCGGACCGTCGCGGTGCATTCGACTGCTGACGCCACCGCGATGCATGTGCGCTTTGCCGATGAAAGCGTGTGCATCGGCCCGCCGGCGGCGCGTGATTCCTACTTGAACATGGCGGCGGTGATTTCGGCCGCCATGGTGACTGGCGCGGATGCGATCCATCCGGGTTATGGGTTCCTTTCGGAAAATGCGCGTTTTGCCGAAATGGTGGAAGCGCATGGGCTGAAATTCATTGGCCCCGCGCCCGAGCATATCCGCATGATGGGCGACAAGATCGCGGCGAAGGACGCGATGCGCAGCCTTGGCGTGCCGCTGGTGCCGGGTTCCATGGGTGCCTTGGAAACCCTGGAACAGGCGCGCGAAGTTGCCGAAGCCGTGAAATACCCCGTGCTGATCAAGGCCGCTGCCGGCGGCGGTGGGCGCGGCATGAAGGTGGCGCGCAGCGCCGATGAGCTTGAGGAAGCCTGGAGTGTCGCGCGCACCGAAGCCAAGGCGGCTTTTGGTGATGACAGCGTCTATCTGGAAAAATATCTCGACCGGCCACGCCATATCGAATTGCAGGTGCTGGCGGATACACATGGCAATGTGGTGCATTTCGGGGAACGTGATTGTTCCCTGCAACGGCGCCATCAGAAGCTGGTGGAAGAAGCGGGCAGCCCGGCGCTGGATGCCGAAGCACGCGATGCCTTGGGCGCCACCGTGACCGCGGGGTTATCAAAGCTTGGCTACCGAAATGCCGGCACTTTGGAATTCCTGTGGCAGGATGGGCAATTCGCCTTCATTGAAATGAACACCCGGCTACAGGTGGAACACCCGGTGACCGAAATGGTCTGCGGCATTGACCTGGTGAAGGAACAGATCCGCATCGCCGCTGGTGAGGCGCTGGGCTATGGCCAGAAGGATATCCGCTTCTATGGCCATGCGATTGAATGCCGCATCACCGCGGAAGACCCCGAAACCTTCGCGCCCAATCCCGGCAAGGTGACGACGTATCACGCGCCGGGCGGGCTTGGTGTGCGCGTGGATAGCGCGCTTTATTCCGGCTATGTGGTGCCGCCGCATTATGACAGCCTGGTGGCGAAGCTGATTGTGCATGCGCCGACGCGGGTGGAAGCGATTGGCCGCATGCGGCGCGCGCTTGGTGAAATGGTCGTCGCGGGTATCAAGACGACCTTGCCGCTGCATCAGGCCGTGATGGAAGCCCCCGAATTCCAGGATGGGGCTTATACGATCCATTGGCTGGAAAGGTTTGTCGCGGATAGGAATACCGACGCGGCGGGGTGAGGGTTTGGCCGGCGCTAAGAGGGCTGACGCGCGCGCCTTTTCGCTTTTTTCTTGCAATCCCTGCGCCTCCAACTATAATACCTAGTGTTATAGACATGGTTTGAGGTCAGGTGCGCGTCTTCAAGACCAAGCCCTTTATCCGCTTCGCGTTGCGCGAGGGCATCAGCGATGCCGCCTTATGTGACGCCGTTGCGCGAGCGGAAAGCGGCCTGGTGGATGCTGATCTGGGGCGGGGCGTGATCAAGCAAAGGCTGGCGCGGCCTGGGCAGGGCAAGTCCGGCGGGTTTCGCAGCATTATTCTGTTTCGACGCGGGGCGCGGGCGTTCTTTGTTTTTGGCTTCGCCAAGAATACGCGGGACAATATTGATGCGGCGGAATTGCAGGCGTTTCGGCGCTTGGCCGATGAAGTGCTTGGTTATGACGATGCGACACTGGCCTTGGCGATGGCCAATGGAACGATGACGGAGGTGATGTGCAATGCCTAAGCGATACCGGAGCGACGCGCTGGCGGCGGTCCATGAGATTGCGCAAGGGCTGGCCGATGCCGGCGCGATGGGCAAGCGCAGCTTGCGCGATTTTGACGCGCTTTGCCTGACGCCGGTGGAACCACTCTCGCCCGATGAAATCCGTGCGCTGCGCCTGCGGGAGAATGCATCCCAGGCGGTATTTGCGCTGCATTTGAATGTAACAACCGGGCTGGTGAGCCAATGGGAACGCGGCGAGAAACAGCCGAGTGGGGCTTCATTGAAATTGCTGACTCTGGTGGCGCGGAAGGGGTTGCAGGCGGTGGCTTGAGGGGTGGGGCGCCGAATTATAATTTCATCCGGGCTTTGCTCAAAAACTTTTTATTAACTGAAAGTAAAGTGATCTTCCAGTGAAACACCCGAGTTCCCAAAACGCCGCTACAGGCTAGGCGGAAAAAATCAGGAACGGAAGAATTTCTCGAATTTACTGGTAAATTCATAAAAATTTGTGGATGGATTTCCATCTTTTCGATCTTCTTGCTGTCGGTTTAACCGCTGCCTCTTCGCGCGATTTTCGGCGGCCGGTAGGCGCGGCATCATAGCGTCGAAATCGCCTGTCTTTCTTGTTTTCGGATCATATCCCTTAACAAGATTTTTCGTCATTTCTTGCGCTTGGAAGCTATTGGTAGGACCTTCACAGTCTTGAAAATGCAAAACAAGCCAGAGCTCGAAACAAGGATTACAGTATATGTAGAACAATTTTTGGCTTTCGCAAGAACGTTTTGTTTGCTCAAAAAGATCGTGATCATCTCGATCGAACATCACCCATATCTCGTCTCCAACCTCAAGTGAGTCCACCGGTCGGCGCCCGCTGGATGTTCTCGATCTGCGTGCAAATTCTTGAGCTGCCTGAACTACCTTTGAAGGATCACCCTTTCCTCCTTCGTAAATGAGTTGAAATTCCCTTATATCAATCTTCCGCTGCATGGCCCGGAAATAATCAGCTTCCGTTAGTTTACCTTCACCAAAAACAAAGATCTTTTTTGAAGGCGCGCGACTAGGGCGCTTGCGCTTCAGTGATGCAACGCGGCGCATTGTATCGTCCCTTCCGCTCAGTGTGGTATTGCGCCATAACGGCCTTGCAGATACCGGAGCTCGAGATCCTCAGTAGGACGGGTTCTAAAATCCGTTAGCGGATAAAGCTCTGTCATTCCTGAAAAACCTTTCGACGCGAACCAAACTTGATCGCGCCGGAGGAATCTGCTGCTTAACAGGTTAGTATCATGAACAGTCGCCAAAAGCTGCGCTCCCTTTGGATTAGTTTCTCGCGAGCAAAACAATCGCAAGATTTGTTCCGCAGCAAGCGTATGCAGATGCAAATTCAGTTCATCAATTAAGACTAAGCCTCCGCGACTAAGCGCCCCAAAAATCTCGGGCAGGCTTGCTAGCAAACGCAGAGTTCCTGAACTTTCTCTGCTAGCTGGCAAAAAAGCTTTAAACCCATCTCTGCCCGAATGCTCTAGTTCCAGGGCATAATCGTATGTTCTATCAAAATCAGGAGAAGGACTATCGTCTGAGGGGTCAACCATTTTGTGTATTTCTTTAAAAATCTCTCCTATTTTTTGGGTAATCTCTTTACCCTTCTCCGACAACTCAGTTCTTTTGAGACGGTACCCAACGATCCCCGTATTCGATTTATCAAAGAAATCCATTATTTCAGCATCGTTTTCGAATCGATCATTTTCATTCAAATACTTCCTTAGTCGCGAGCCCGTGATAAAAGGTGCAGACTGATGTTCGCCCGCGATAGAAATGGAGGAAAAAAAATTGTAAATTTTTAGTAGTTCCTCGTGACGATTCTGCGCAGCAGCCGAGAGAAAGAGGCTGTTCTCTCTCGTGAGCGATTCAATGAGTTTGTTCTTGCCTTTTAAGCCGCGCCCAAAAGAAAAAATTTTCCCATTACGATCAAAGAGTTTCCTTTTAGAGCCTTGCGGAAAAGCATAGAGCCATTCCGACACTATTGTCCTATCATTCATAGAAAAGCCGTAGGCGTACCGGTCCTTATCGAGAAAAAAACTTATCTCGAAACCTGTAGGACGTTCGGCTGCCAATGGGTCCAACCCAAACGGCTCCCTAGTAGGAATTCGCCCTTCAGGTCGCCACTGAGCATGCGAGTATAGAATTGTGTATATCATAGCCTCCAGAGAAGCGATAAGATTTGATTTCCCAGCCGCGTTCGCTCCGTAGATCACCAGCGCCGGAAGAAGCTTCACTGCCTGGGCGCCTTCAACCTCTATGATTCCGCCCTCATCGTCCTTCAAGGCGGAGCAAACGAATGACACCTCCTGGCGAGCGTCAAAGGAACGGAAGTTCTCGACTGCGAAGGAAATCAACATGGCACATCCCTATCAATAGCGACGATGCTGCACTTTTTCGGATATTTTTGTCAATTTTGTGCAAATAGGCGCCATTTATCGCATGATTCATGTCCCCAAGCACCAGATTTCTACCCCCCGGTTTCCAAAGGCCCCGGGCCTTTGGTGGGTGGGTTTCAGGGAGGGCAAAGCCCTCCCTGATCCCGCGTTCCCCCACAAACCCCTTGCCTTCCCGCCCCCTCCCCCCCTAAACTCCGCTCATGCGTGAGGTTTCGCGTCGCTTCGGCCTGGACAATGGGGTTTCCGCCCCCGTCAGCCCCTGCGCGCTACTTGGGCTTCGACTTATCCGCCCCTGGGCGTGAAAGCCTGCCGCGCGCGGCGGGCATCGTTCAGGGGAAGCCTTTTGTCCTACCACGCAACCCATTGATTCCCCGAGGAATTCCTCATCATGGCCATAAATCACCCGTCTTTCGGCAAGCTCGCCGATAACCGCATCATCATGTTCGACACCACGCTCCGCGATGGTGAACAATCCCCTGGTTTTTCCATGAATCTCCAGGAAAAGCTTCGCATGGCGGAAGCGCTGGCGGAATTGGGGATTGATGTGATGGAAGCGGGCTTCCCCATTGCCTCGCCCGGGGATTTTGAAAGTGTGCTGTCCATTGCG
>JADCES010000075.1 GCA_020250005.1 Roseomonas sp. | reverse complement strand
GATTCCTACGCCATTTGCGAATATCTGGATGAAGCCTATCCGGATATGCCGCTGCTTGGGCGCTCACTCGGCGAAAGGGCGGAAATCCGGCGGCTGGTGGCGTGGTTTGACGGGAAATTCCAGTTTGAGGTCGGGCGGAACCTGCTGTTTGAAAAGCAGATGAAGCAATTGATGGGGCGCGGTAATCCGGATGCCGGGGCCATTCGCGCCGGCTATGCCAATTTGCGCCCGCATCTCGATTACCTCGGCTGGCTTGCGGAAACCCGGCCCTGGCTCGGGGGGAGTGCGCTGTCACTCGCGGATTTGGCAGCGGCGGCGCATCTTTCGGCGCTGGATTATCTCGGCGATGTGGATTGGGCGCTGAATGACGCCGCCAAGGATTGGTATGCGCGGGTGAAATCCCGGCCATCCTTCAGGCCGCTATTGCAGGACCGGATCAGCGGCCTGATCCCGCCTGAACATTACGCCGATCTGGATTTTTGACGCTTTTTGCTTGAATATAAGACGAAGCTAATTTATCTACTCCTCTGCTGCATGAGGAGCCCGCCATGACTGCCCAATCCATTCCCGCCCGCGAAGCCGCTGGCCTGATCACCTCGGGCGAGGCCGTGCTGGTGGATATTCGCGAAGCCGATGAACGGGCGCGAAGCCATGTGCCGGGATCTGTCCATGCGCCGGTGTCTCGGTTGGGGAGTGCCGCACTTGGCATCGCGCCGGGGTCCACGGTGATTTTCCATTGCCAATCGGGCAGCCGCACAGCGCAGAATGCGGGCGTGCTTGCCGCCGCCGTGCCGGGCTGCCGTGTGCTGCTGGTGGAAGGCGGGATTGGCGCGCTGGCTGCTGCCGGCCTGAGGCTTATGGAAGACAAGCGCGCACCTTTGCCCATCATGCGCCAGGTGCAGATCACTGCGGGGAGCCTGGTGCTGCTGGGCGCCGTTTTGGGCGCGCTGGTGGATCCGCGCTTTCACGCGCTTTCCGCTTTTGTTGGCGCGGGCCTGGTTTTTGCCGGCATCATCGGGCTTTGCCCCATGGCGAATTTGCTCGCGCTGATGCCGTGGAATCGGCGTGCGGCTTAGTCCACCCGGGCGCCGGAAGCGCGGATCAGCGGCGCAAAGGCCGCTTCATTTTCAGCGCGGAATTTCACGAATTCCTCCGGCGTGGTGTACCAGGTGGTCGCGCCATTTTCGAAAAAGCGCCGCTTGATGTCATCGGTTTCCAGCGATTGCTTGGTGAGTTCATTGATGCGCCGGATGAGCGCCGGGGCAATCCCGGCCGGCGCGCATACCCCGCCCCAGGAATTGATTTCAAACCCAGGCAGGAATTCCGCCATGGTGGGAATTTCGGGCGCTTGCGGGCTGCGCTGCGCACCTGTCACGGCCAGCGCACGCACCTTGCCGTCTCGCGCCAAGGCGAGGGCTTGCGGGATATTGTCAAAAATCATGTGAACGCGCCCGCCCGCGAGATCAATATGCGCCGGCGCCGCACCGCGATAGGGCACATGCAGCATATCCACGCCGGCCAAATGCTTGAACATCTCACCGGAAAGATGAACCGTGGTGCCGGACCCGGATGAGGCGAAAGCAAATTTGCCGGGATTGGCCTTCAGCAGCGCGATCAATTCGGACACAGTCCGCGCCGGAACATCATTGTTCACCACCAGCATATTCGGCAATTGCCACAGGCCAGAAATCAGCGCGATGTCACGCGCGGGATTGTAATTCAGGCGCGTGTAGAGCGTCGGCGAAATCGCGAGTGGCGCGACTGATGCTAGGCCAATCGTACTGCCATCCGGATTGGACCGCGCAATCGCTTCCGTCCCCACATTGCCACCGGAACCGGAGCGGTTTTCGACCACGAATTGCTGGCCGGTCATTTCGCTCATTTTGATGCACCAGATGCGGGACAGGATATCCGTGCCGCCACCCGGCGGGAAAAGCCCGATGAAGCGAATGGGGCCCGTTGGCCAATTGCCCTGCGCGCTGACAATGGCAGGTGCTGCGAGCAATCCGGCGCCAAGGCCCAAGGCGGTGCGGCGTGTGATGGTGTTTTTCATGGTTATCCTCCCGTTATTCACGTGAAGCATATCGCATTGGTCTTGGCTTGTGCAGGGCGCGTCAAAGGCTATTCCACCACCGCGCCCGCAGCGCGGATCAGGGGGGCGAAGCTTTCCTCATTGGCGCGACGGAATTGTGCCAAATCCTGGGGTGATACCCACCAGACTTCGGCGGCTGCTTCCTCATAACGGCGGCGAACATCGGGGCTTTCCACCGCCTGCCGGCCAAGTTCGGCGATGCGCGCAATAATGGCTGGCGGAATGCCGGCCGGGCCGCAAACCCCGCCCCAGGAAGTCACCGCATAGCCCGGCAGGAATTCGCCAATGGCGGGAATTTGTGGCGCTTGCGGGCTACGCTGCGGGCCCGTTACGCCTAGCGCCTTGACCTTGCCTTCGCGAAAGGCGCGAACCGCTTCGGGAATATTGCCGAACATCATATCCACGCGCCCGGCCAGCAGATCAATCTGCGCCGGCGCACCGCCACGATAGGGGATATGCAGAATATCCACGCCCGCCATTTGCTTGAATAATTCACCGGAAAGATGAAGCGTGGTACCCGCGCCGGAGCTTGCGAAGGTAAAGCGCCCAGGGTTTGCACGCGCCTCACGTATCAGTTCCGGGACGGTATTGGCCGGAAAATCAAGCCGCGTGATCAGCAGATTCGGCAATTGCCAAAGGCCGCAGATATACGAAAAGTCACGCGTCACATCGAAGGGCAGGCGCCGATACAAGGTGGGCGCGATGGAAAGCGATGCAACCGAGGCAAGCCCAATCGTATTGCCATCCGGTGCAGCGCGCGCAATCGCTTCCGTCCCGACATTGCCGCCGGAGCCCGAGCGGTTTTCCACCACAAAGGGCTGCCCGGTGATTTCCGCCATGCGGTTGCACCAGATGCGTGAGAGTAGATCGGTGGAACCGCCCGCGGGGAAGGTGACGATGAAACGAATGGGCCCGGTTGGCCAAAGCGACTGCCCCAAGGCCGGCGTGGCGAGCAGCGCGGCCCCCAACCCCAAGGCAGTGCGGCGCGTTGTTCCTGACATGCTTCCTCTCCCCTTTTTGCCCTTGTGGGGCTGATTTTCTCCCATGGCAGGGCGGGAAGGGCGGGCGCGTCAAGGGGAAAGCGACGTCACCAAAAAGAATGGCCCGAAAACCGTAAGGTTTCCGGGCCAAGTCAACAGGGAGGCTTCACGTCTGGGAGACGAGGGATCAACTGACCCCTTCCGAAAATCTCGGATGACCATTTTATAGCCGTTCTCGCCTGGGTTGTGGTTCCCGTTCTTCACTACACGGCCATGCAGAAAACGCATGGCTAACCTCTTTCCCGTAACATTCAGTCACACCGCGCCGGTCAGCTCCGCCACCAGGAAGTCCCGGAACACCGCTACACGCTTGGAATGCCTCATTTCTTCGGGATAGACGAAATAGGCCTCAATCTTCGGCCCCTTCACCCCCGGCAGCACCTGGACGAATTCATCCAGCTCCGCCCCGATGTATTCCGGCAGCGCCGCCAGCCCCAAACCACTGCGCACCGCCTGGACCATGCCGGGCATGGAATTGAGTTCCACCGCCGCGCGCCGGGCCGTGCCGGGGCGGCGGCCGACCTCGGCCAGCCAATTGATGTTGTCAATTGGCGGTTGGTAATCGCCATAGATGATCAGCCGATGTGCATCCAAATCCTCGGGCCGTTGCGGGATGCCGATGGTCTTCAGGTAGGAAGCCGCACCACAAATCCGCCAACCGAAACTGGCGATATGGCGCTGGATCAATTCCGGTTGCCGCGGCGCATGCATGCGGATCGCGACATCCGCTTCGCGCATCGCAATATCCAGATCGGAGTCATCCAATAGCAACGTCACGCTGATTTCCGGATGAATATCCAGCAGCTTCTTCAAGCGTGGCGCCAGCCAGGTGCTGCCAAAGCCTATGGTGGACGTGACCTTAAGCCGTCCCGCCGGGCGCTCTCGGCTTTCGGTCAACATGGTCTCGGTCATCGCGAGTTTCGCGAAGACCTCTCGCACCGTTCGGTTCAGGGTTTCGCCCTGTTCCGTCAGGATCAGGCCGCGCGCATGGCGATGAAATAGCGGCACATTCAGCGCTTCTTCCAGCGCCTGGATTTGCCGCGATACCGCGGATTGGCTGAGGTTCAGCGTCTCACCCGCATGGGTGAAGGAACCAGCTTCCGCCACCGCGTGAAAAATGCGCAGCTTGTCCCAATCGGTCGGCATCAGGCCGCCGCCGCGTGGCTCGCTTCAAGCGCAGCAAGATATTTCTCCGCTTCAAGCGCGGCCATGCAGCCGGTACCGGCGGCGGTGACCGCTTGGCGATAAATCTTGTCCTGCACATCGCCGGCAGCGAAGACGCCGGGGATGGAAGTGCGCGTGCTGCCCGGCGTGGTTTCGATATAGCCTTCCGCATCCATGGCGATTTGGCCTTGGAAAAGTGCGGTGGCGGGCGAATGGCCGATCGCGACAAAAACCCCATCCACCTTCAATTCGCGCGCCTCACCGGTGATGCGATCACGCAGCGCCAAACCGCGCACGACTGGCATGCGGCCTGATGTATCGGCGAGCACTTCTTCCGTCAGCGTATTCCACATGATCGAAACATTGGGTTTGGCGAAAAGCCGCTGCTGCAGGATTTTCTCGGAACGCAAGGAATCGCGCCGATGGATCAGCGTGACATGCCGCGCGAGGTTGGACAGATAAAGCGCTTCCTCGGTCGCGGAATTGCCGCCGCCAATCACCGCCACATCCTTGCCGCGATAGAAGAAGCCATCGCAGGTGGCGCAAGCGGAAACGCCGAAACCGCCCAATTCCTTCTCCCCCGGAATGCCAAGCCAGCGCGCCTGCGCGCCCGTCGCAATCACCAGTGCATCCGCGACATAGACATCACCGGAATCGCCCACCGCGCGGAAGGGCCGGCGCGTGAGATCAATGGAGGTAATGACATCCTGCACCACCTTGGTGCCGCAATGCGTGGCTTGCGCGGCCATCTGATCCATCAGCCAGGGGCCTTGCACAGCCTCCGCAAAGCCTGGGTAATTCTCCACATCCGTGGTGATGGTGAGCTGCCCGCCTGGCTGCATCCCTGCCACCAGCAAAGGCGAAAGCCCGGCGCGCGCCGCATAGATCGCCGCCGTATAGCCCGCCGGCCCGGCACCCAGAATGAGCAGCTTGCTTTGAAATGTCTCGGCCACGATCCGCACCCCTGTATTCGTTTTGCTGATATCGGCCAGCCGCCCCTTCCGGGCAAGCCACTGACGGGCCGATGCCGCATCTTGAAATGATATTGCGCGGCAGCCCGGTTTTGAGCAATGAAGACCCGTGCCCAATCCCAAGACCCCCGCCCCCGATCCGGCCCTGGATGCGCTCGACCGTCAGATTCTGGCGGAGCTTCAGGCCGATGGCCGGATCACGAATGTGGAATTGGCGCGCCGCGTCAATCTCTCCGCACCGCCTTGCCTCCGGCGCGTGCGCCGGCTGGAAGAAGAAGGTGTCATTCGCGGCTATCACGCAGATCTCGACCCGACGGCGCTGGGGTGGGAGGTGGTGTTCTTCGCCCTGGTTGGCCTGGAATCGCAAAAGCAAAGTGTGCTGGATGCATTTGAAGCGCTCGCGACTTCCTGGCCGGAGGTGCGCGAATGCCACATGATCCGCGGCGGTGGGGATTTCCTGCTGCGACTCGTTGCGCGCAATACGGCACATGAGAATGAACTCACCACGCGGCTGACCGGGGCGCCGAATGTGCTGCGCGTGCAGACCTTGCAGACGATCCGCACGGCGAAGGATGCCGCGGGCGTGCCTTTGGGTTAGGCCTGGTTCAGGGGCAGGGCGGTTTGGCCCAAAACCCAGCCCTCCCAGGCACGGATCATCGGGTCTTCGGGGATGAACTCGGGGCGTTTGCCATCCGTGACGCCAATCAGGCCAAGCAGGCCGATCAGGGAATCGAAGCGATCCTCCCCGGCGGCATCGGTGCCGAAGCCGAAAGTGATTGCCTCGGCCAAAGCCGTATCGGGGGTGACGTGAAGCGCGGCCATGGCATCGCGGAGCGCGGGGGCGAGTGCCCGGCGCGGCGCCTCGGCGCGTTTTGATCCCGCCAGTTTCAGCCCAAGATGGCGCAAGGCTTCCGCCGGATAGACCTCAGCGATGGCAAGCTGACCGGGGCGGAGCAGATCATGCAGCGCCCCGGCGAAGGGCCAAAGGCGGAAGGGCGCGCCGGCGGCCAGCGCGGGGGCAAGCCAATCGCGCCAGGCACTGATGGCGGCCTTGCCGGATTGATTGGCGCCGAGTGTCCAAAATACCGGCGCGCCGGCAGGGCGTTCTGCCGTGGCGCGGTCACATAAGCGGGACAGGCCAGAAGCATCTGCAAGGCCAAGTGCGGTCGCATGGGCCAGGCGCGTCATGCCCTTGATGCCGCGTGCCGGGTAGAAGGGCCGGGCGGGAGAGACGGTTTCGAGGCTTGGGGATACCGCGAAAAAATCAGTCTTTCCAGCAAGCCCCGCCAGAAAGGCCGGGAAATCCTTTTCAGGGCGGCGTTCGGCGAAGCCACGCGGCACGCCAAGCGGCAGGTCCAGGCCCAAAGCGGCGGGGCTGCCTTCCGCCAGCAAATGCGCCGCCAGCGTGGCAGGGTCGCCCACCAGGCGCGGGGCGCTGGCCTGCCAATGCCTCCCCTGGCGGCGGGCGATACTGACCCAGCGCTTGCGCGGATCAAGGCTCCAATCCGCATGGGCGGCGATCATGGTGCGAAACCCCTCGCGCGCGCGTCGCGCTTCGTGCCATGCTGCCGGCAAGACGAAGGGAGAGCGTGATGGATGGCATGGCAGCTTTGCCCCCCAAGGGAACCGATGCGGCGCATCCGGCGGGGCAATATGGCGCGATTGCGAAGCTGTTTCATTGGGTGACGCTTGGCCTGATGCTGGTGGCGCTGCCGCTTGGCTTCGTCATCCAGCATGTGAAGGATGGGAGCAAGATGGGGTTTTACGCCGTGCATGAAAGCGCGGGGCTGACCATCCTGTTTGTCGCCATTGCCCGGCTGATCTGGCGCCGGCTCAGCCCGCCGCCCAGCCTGCCGAATGACATGCCGAAAATGTTCCGCACCGCCTCAGCCGCGGTGCATCATTCACTTTATGCACTGCTGATCATTCAGCCCCTATTGGGGTTCATGGCCACCAATGCCTGGGGTTTCCCAATGCGGGGTGCGACCGCTTACTTGGGCTTCATTGAATTCCCAAAATTCATGGAAGCCTGGGAAAGCTTGGCGAAAATCCTGTCGCTGTTTCACACCATCGGCGGCTGGCTTTTGGTGGTGCTGATCGCGCTGCATGTGGGCGGCGCGTTGTTCCACCACGCGATCAGGCGCGATGGAACGCTGATGCGCATGATTTGAAGCGGTTCTGGGTCAACCCGGGTCGCCGGAAAGCCCGGCGATCATTTGGTCATTAATGCCGATCAGAAAGGGAATATCCGGCGCTTGATTTTCCATTTCCCGCTGCACGGACCGCCCGAGGCTCACAATCGAAGCGCGCAAAGCTTCTGGCAATTGATTGGCGGGGTGCATCATGGCCGCCTCAACGGCCAGCCAAAGCCGACGATTATCGGCAACCGCCCGAGCGCGATCAATGGCGTCGGCTGTCAGCGCTGCCTTAAGCCCATAATTTACCCGGCGAAAAACATCTGCTTCCTGGTCGCGCAGGCTGCGGGTCCTTTGTGTCGCGCCATAGCCGCGCGTTGTAAGCGTCTGGTTCATGGTGTCTGTTACTACTCCGTCGCACTTGCAAATTGGGAAATCGGCGCAAGACCCATCACTACTTCCTCATGCCGCATGACACGGCGGGCGAATTTCAGAGCTTGGTAGCATTGGTCTTCTTCAGCAAGTGCCAAAGCGCGATCAAGGTATTCCCGCGCAAGCGATGATGTCGTGGCCTCCCGGAATTCGGCAATCAACTGTCTTGCCTGTTCGAGGCCGAGCTTTCTTTCTTCATGATCACCGATATAGGCGGTCTGCAGGGCGAAGTAGATGCGCCGTGCCGGTGTATTGGCCATATCGGGTGTCATCAATTGCTTGCCGAACAGGAAGCGCGCCTTGGCGGTGAGTTCAATGCGTGCGCGATTTCGGAAGCGAATGGGTGCCCCATTGACGATCATCATGTCGCCTTGGCGGAGTTCGAGAACGAGCGTTGACATTTTTTGTCTCCGTTTGCGGGTTGGTGGCCCCGGCCAGAGCCGGAGCCACCAGTTTAGAGTTGGGCCGCGGAGCTTAACCCCGCGCCCCGAGTAGGATCAGCGGAAGAGGCTGAGGAGAACCTGAGGCCCCTGATTTGCGAGCGACAGGGTCTGAACACCCAGCTGCTGCCGGGTCTGCAGCGCCTGAAGGTTTGAGCTTTCCTTGGCGAGGTCAGCATCCACCAAGGCCCCAAGGCCATCATTCAAGGCATCAACCTTCTTGGTGTTGTAGCTGATTTGGTTCTCAACATACTGCATGCTGGCGCCGAACCTATTCAGCGCGGTGGAGATGGCTGTCTCAACGGTGATAAAACCACCATTGAGGTAGGTTGTGGCCGCCGCAGCATCTGTCGGTGTAGCCGTATCTAGCTGCAAGTTCCCGCCATTTTCAGCAATGATGGTGAAGGACCCACCGGCTTCATTGCGGATACCAACAATATCGCCGCCGCCGTCGGTTGTAGCCGTGCTGAGAAGTGTACGGCCATTATAGTTGGCATCACTGATGAACTGGCCGATCTGAGTCCTGAGCTGATTATACTGGGTCACGTACTGAGCGCGCTGCGTGGCATCAATGGCGCCATCAGCAAGGCGCGTCAGCGTGGCGCGCGCCTGCTTCATGGTATCCGACACGACAGTCAGCGCCGCAAAAGTAGTTTGCAACACACCCTTAACGCCGCCGAGCTGTTCATTCACCGCGGTGACACCCGCGATATCAGAACGCACTGCTTGTGCCACGGCAAAAGCGCCACCATCGTCGCGCGCGTCAGCCACGCGGTAGCCGGTGGAAACCCGCTTCTGCACCATGCCAAGATCGGAATTGGTCTGGTTGAGGGATTGCAGGGCGAATACGGCCTGCCGGTTGGTATTGACAGAATTCACAGACATTGGGGTCTTCCCCTTTCTTTTGGCTCTCGCTCTACCCTGAGTAGCGATTGCCAGTTTGCCATCCGCTTTTTGCGGCGCAAACGCACTATGCCCGGTGATGGTTAATAAAAGCTAAATGCCGAGCTAAAAACCTAAGGTCCAGGAAATTTTCTTTAAGCAAAGCTTAGCGAGTGGATTAAGGCGTAAGGCTCCCGAAAACACGGCTTTCCCCAAAAGCTCGGCCGCACGGAAATGACGTCGCCAAAATGCCCCCGCCCCTTGCGTCGCCCCGCAGAGGTCCAAAACAAAACGCCCAGCACAGGGCTGGGCGCTTGGTAGCCGAGTCTTGGTCCGTAGTTGGCTTCAGCGGAAGAGACCCAACAGCACCTGCGGCCCCTGATTGGCCAGGCCAAGGGTCTGGACCCCAAGCTGCTGGCGGACCTTCAGCGCCTCAAGCGTGGAACTTTCCCGTGCCAGATCGGCATCCACAAGGGCGCCAAGCCCGTTGCTCATGGCATCGGATTTCTTGCCGTTATAGGTGATCTGACTGTCAACGAAGGCCATGGAAGCGCCGAACTTGTTCAGCGCCTTGGAGATGGCAGCCTCCGCGACATCAAACGCGCCACCACTATTAATGGAGGTTTGCGCCGCCGCAGCGTCTGTTGGCGCCGTTGTGGTCAGTTTAAGCGCACTCCCATCAACTGCTTCGATGGTGAAAAGGCCACCAGATTCGTTCCGAATGGCGGTGATGTTACCCCCATTCGGGATAGCAGTAGATACTGTGCTCAACAACGTCCGACCGTTATAAGTGGCGTCATCAACGAAACTTGCGACCTGTTTCGCCAAAAGTGTATATTGTTCCGCGTAAGCAGTGCGCTGCTCAGAACTAATGGCCCCATCAGCCAAGCGGGTCAGCGTGGCGCGAAGCTGCTTCATGGTATCGGAAACAACCGAAAGCGCCGCAAAGGTCGTTTCCAGAATACCCTTTACCCCGCCCAATTGTTCATTGACGGCGACCACGCCCGCCATGTCGGATCTCACGGATTGCGCGACCGCAAAGGCCCCACCATCGTCGCGCGCGTCCGAAACACGCAAACCGGTCGAAACCCGCTTCTGCGTTGTGGACAACTGTTCGTTGGTGGTGTTCAGGGACTGAAGCGCAATCAAGGACTGCGCGTTCGTATTGATCGAATTCAATGGCATCGGAGTTCTTCCGTTCCCATGGCGTAAGCCCGTGCAGAGACTTAAAACGCCTTTTTGTTCCACCGCATTTTGCGACGTGAGGACATTACACCCCGAAAAAGTTAACAAACTCTAAACAAGCCCGCGATTTTTTCACTCGCGGGCAATTTTTCTTAAGAAATCATCTACGGGCAGGCGCGATCCGGCCCGCCCGTCAGCGCCTTATTTCGCCCTTTCGTAATAGGTACCATCGGCGGTCTTCACCACAATCTTTTCACCTGCTGTGATAAAGGGCGGCACCATCACCTTGACGCCATTGGAAAGCACCGCCGGCTTATAGGATGAAGACGCGGTCTGGCCCTTCACCACCGGATCGGCTTCCACAATTTCCAGCGTCACCGTCTCGGGCAGGTCCATGGAAACGGGTTCGCCTTCGATCAGCTTTACATTGACCGTCATGTTTTCCTGCAAATACGGCAGGCGTTCGCCAAGGATATCCTTGGGCACCAGAGTCTGTTCGAAGGTTTCCGGGTCCATCAGGACCAGGTTTTCGCCATCCTCATAGGAATAGGTGAATTCCTTATCTTCGGTGGTCAGGCGTTCTACCGTATCGGCTGTGCGCCAGCGCTGATCCTTCTTGGCGCCGGTCTTCACATTGCGCATTTCCACCTGGATCACGGCGGCGCCCTTGCCGGGGATCATGATGTTCTGTTTCAGAATGGTGTAGCGCTGGCCTTCAAATTCAATGACCATGCCGGCGCGCATTTGGTTGGCTTGCATCTTCGCCATGGGGATACCTGCATCTTGGCGGTTGAAACGGGGCCAGCCCGGGCGGGATGGCATGTGCGCGCGGGTATAGGGGCCAGTGCGGGGCGCGGCAAGCTTTGGGCCGATTTGCCATGCCGCCAAACCGATCTAGGCTGACCTGCAACGCCACGCGCAAGGATCAGGTCATGGCTGCCGCCAGCCCCGCACCCGCTGCCCCTTACCCCGAGCCCCGCGAAGCCATCTGGGTCGCGCGGGATTTCCGCTTCAACACCGGGGAGGTGCTGCCGGAGCTTCGCCTGGGCTACCTGACGATTGGTGATCCTTCAGGCATTCCCGTGCTGGTGCTGCATGGCTCGGCGGGGTCCGCGCGCAGCATGATCTCGCCGGGTTTTGCCGGGCAGCTTTTCGGACCCGGCCAGGCTTTGGATGCGGCAAAGCACTATATAATTATCCCTGATGCGCTGGGGGCCGGGAAATCCTCCAAGCCATCGGATGGGCTGAAGGCCCGTTTTCCCCGCTTCAATTACGCCGATATTCTGGCAGCGCAGCACCGGCTGCTGACCGAGGGCCTTGGGATCAGCCATGTCCGGCTGATTATCGGCAATTCCATGGGCGGCATGCTGGCCTGGCTTTGGGGCGTGACCCATCCGGATTTCATGGATGCGATCGTGCCCATGGCGGCCCAGCCCACCGCGATGTCCGGGCGGAATTGGATGCTGCGGCGCCTGCTGATTGAAACCATCCGGCGCGACCCGTCCTATCAGGATGGGGATTACACCAGCCAGCCGGCTTGCCTGCCCTTGGCCTTCCTGTTCTTCAATATCGCGACCAATGGGGGGACGCAGGCCTTGCAACAGGCGGCCCCGACTCGGGCGGCGGCGGATGCGCTGCTGGATCAACGCCTGGCCCAGCCTGGCCCATCCGACGCCAATGACCTTATCTATATGTATGAGGCATCACGTGATTATGACCCGGAACCGCTGCTGGGGCGGATCAGGGCCAGGGTGCTCGCGATCAATTCCGCCGATGATGAACGCAACCCGCACGAGACCGGGCTGATGGCCGCCGCCATGGCCCGCATCCCGGATGCGCGGCTGTTGCTGATCCCGGGCAGTACTGAAACCGCCGGCCATGGCACCACCGGCCAGGCGCGGTTCTGGCGCGAGGAACTCGCGGCGTTTTTGAAATCCATTCCGTGAAGACCAACAAACCGGGAGAGAAACCATGCCATCACGTCGCCATATCCTGACCGGGCTGACCGCCCTGCCCTTGGCCGCACCGCGGCTTGCCCATGCCGCCTGGCCAGGGGATCGGCCGATTGAAATCATCGTGCCCTTCCCGCCCGGTGGCGGGGTGGACACCATGGCGCGCATGATCCTGCCGGGGCTTCAGACGCAGCTGCCGGGCGCGCGCTTTGTCGTGGTGAATAGGGCCGGCGCTGGCGGGCAGCTTGGCTGGGAAGTGGCCTTCGCTGCCGCACCCGATGGCTATACCCTGGCCGCGACATCCGTGCCGGCCCTGGTGACCTATCCCATGGAACGGCAAACCCGATACCGGGCGCTTGATTTCACCTTCATCGCCAATGTGGTTGATGATCCGGGCGGGCTATTCGTCGCGGCTAATTCGCCGCTGCGGGATTTGCGGGACCTGATCGCGGCGGCCAGGGCGCGGCCGGGGCAGATTTCCTATGGCAGCACCGGCATTGGTTCGGATGATCATTTGCTGGTCATCGCCTTTGAGGAAATGGCCGGCGTGCCGCCGATGACCCATGCGCCCTTCAACGGCATGGCGCCGCTTTCGACCGCGCTATTGGGCGGGCATTTGCAGGTGGGTGCCTTCAACATGAGCGAGAGCCTGGCCTTGCTGCGTGATGGCAAGATCAGGTCCCTCGGCCAGGCGGCAGCAACACGCTGGGCCGGCACGCCGGATGTGCCAACCTTCGGGGAGCAAGGCTATCGGCTGGTGAGTGGCGCAACGCGCGGCGTGGTGGCGCCGCCTGGCTTGCCGGCAGAGATTCGCACTCGGCTGGAAGCGGCCTTCCGCGCGGCGCTGTCTGATCCGAATTTCATCAGGGAGGCGGAAAGGCTTGGCCTTCCGCTGGCGCCGCTGATCGGCGATGCCTATCGCGCCGAAGTGGAGCGTAATGAGAAGGAATTGCGCGGCCTGTGGCAGCGCCGCCCCTGGAGGGAATCATGAAAGCCGCCCCGATGCTCCGCGTTGATCCCGCTGCCTTGCGCGGCCTGGTGCATGCCATGATCCGTGCTGGCGGCAGCGCAGAAGATGAAGCGGCGATGGTCACGGATCATTTGCTGGAATCAAACCTGCAAGGCCATGACAGCCACGGCATCATGCTGCTGGTGCGCTATGTGGAAAATCTCCGCGCCGGGAAGCTTCATGCCGGCGCCATGCCGGAAGCGGTGCGGCAGGAGCCGTCTCTTGCCGTGTTTGACGGCAAGATGGGCTATGGCCAGCGGATTGGGCGCATCACCATGGATTGGGCGATCAATGCCGCGCGCCAGCATGGCCATGCGGTGATGGCGCTGCGCAATGTGCATCATCTGGGGCGCATCGGTTCCTATGGTGAACAGGCGGCGCGGGCTGGGATGATTTCGGTCCATTTCGTCAATGGCGTTTCCGGCCCCGGCGCGGTGGCGCCCTTTGGCGGGAGCGATGGGCGCATGTCCACCAACCCTGTCTGCGTCGCCGTGCCGGCGGTGGCGGAGGGCGAACACCCGCTGATCCTGGATTTCGCAACGGCGGCCATCGCACTTGGCAAGTGCCGTGTGGCCTTCAATGCCGGCAAGCCAGTGCCGGATGGCGCCTTGGTGGATGCCAAGGGCAAGCCCACCAATGATCCGGGTGTGCTGTATCGGGACCAGCCGCGCGGCGCCTTGCTGCCCTTTGGCGGGCACAAGGGTTATGGGCTGGCGCTGATGTGCGAAATCCTGGCCGGCGCGCTGATTGGTGGTGTCACCGCCGCGCCGCATCATCATAAGGATGGCAGCATCGTCAATGGCTGGCTTGCCTTTGTGATTGACCCCGCGCGCTTCGGTGATCTGGCCGCTTTCCGATCCGAAATGGCGGCCGTGATTGCGCATGTGAAGGCATCTCCGCCTGCTGATCCTGACCAACCCGTGCTGGTGGCCGGTGAGAAGGAAAGGGCGACACGCGCGGCGCGGCTGGCCGGTGGCATTCCGGTGGATGCCACCACCTGGGATATTCTGGCGGACACGGCACGCAGCCTTGGCATCAATGCCATCCCGACGCCGGGCAAGTTTTAGGACGTGCTGCGCCTTCTGCTGCTGGCGCTGAGCCTTTGCGGCGCAAGCGCTTTTGCGCAAGCGCCGGATTGGCGGACCGTCGCCCCTGCCTTGCCCTTGAGCGCGCCCGTCACGCCAATCACCGCGCCGGTAGCGATTGGTGGGACTGCCTGGGGCGGCTGGCGGAGGCTCTGCCGCGAACAATGGGAAAGGCTGGATCGGACGCCACGGCGCGATTGCCTGAATGTCGCGACGGTGGAACGCGATGCGCGGGCGCGCGCGACGCGCCTTATTCTGGCACCGGAAGCGCTGCGCGGCGAAAGACTGGCCGTGCTGCGCCGCGATGATGGCGGCATCGCAAGCTTCACCCATGACCCGCCCGATGCCGAGCGGGATGGCGCGCTGGTTCCCTGGCGCCGGCAATTTGAAAGCTGGAGCCTGACGGCACGGCGCATCGCCCCCGGTGTGACGTTTGAATTGCCGGTGCCCGAAAGCCCGCGCGGCGTCACCTGCCGCGCCGAGGGGCTTTCACGGATCGAAGCACGGCAGGTGCTGGTCGCGCTTTGCGCGGTGGAATTGGCCGGCCGGCTTGGCAATACGGGGCAGGAGGCGCGGATCGCCATGGCGGGGCGGATTGCGATTGACCTGCCGACTGCGATGATACTGGCGCAGGGCTATGCATCACGCATCGAGACCTTTGCGGGCGGGCGTTCCAACGGCGTGGTGGTCACTGCGGCGCGGCATTGGCTGGAATAGCGCGGCTCTTTTTTTTCGGCATTTTAAGGAAAAACTTGCGATTGGGCTCCGAAAGGCCCATATGGCCCGTGTCACCTCGTCCGGTTTGGGCGTTCCGGCCCGGCCCCATGAAGGTTTGGCGTGTATCCTCCAACCTGCTTCCCGTGCCTTCCCATGGTTGGGCTGTAGCGATGGTCGGCCCGTAGCGCGAATCCGTGCGACGGCTTTTCCTCAACCGGAGCGAACAGCATGGCAACCGGCACTGTAAAATGGTTCAACGCCACAAAGGGTTATGGCTTCATCCAACCCGATGATGGCAGCAAGGACGTCTTCGTCCATGTCAGCGATGTCCAGCGTTCTGGCCTGCAAGGCCTGAACGAAGGCGACAAGATTGATTTTGAATTGCAGAAGGGTCAGCAGGGCAAGATCTCTGCCGGCAATCTGCGCAAGATCTGATCTGCGATTGCGGCGCTTTCGGGCGCTGTAGTTTCTGGAGCGGGGCGGCGTTTGTCGCCCCGTTTTCGTTTTATGTTTGGAGAAGCGGCATGGCGCGCAAACCGAATTATGGGCAGAACCGGGCTGATGTGAACCGGGCCAAGCAGGCGCGCAAGGAAGCCAAGCTGGAAGCGCTGAAGGAAGCGGTGGCGCGGCGCAAATCGGGCGAAGAACCGCAGGATGCCGAAGCTGATCCCAGTGAAGATTCAAGGACTAAAGGAGAACACCATGGCCAATAAGCCAGGAACCCAAGCACGCTTCGTGCTGTTTGATGTGATTTATGAGGATGGCAGCCGCCGTTCCAACCGCAAGGTGCCGGCGGAATTGCTTGGCGGGCTTGATGGGGATTTGCCCGCGCGCAAGGAAATTGAAGCTCAGGACAATGAAATTGCCAAGGCATCCGGCAAGGCGGCGCTGCGCATCGCCTCCCTGGAACGCGCCGGCGGCAAGAAGCGTTAGGCCCGCGACCTAAAGCGAAATGGCAAGGGCAACATGAGGCTTAGATACCCTGAGCCCTGCCTTGCCGCTTGGTTTCACGCATGCAAGATAGGCGCTGACGACAAACGCAGGCTCTGCGCCGCGCTTTTTTGACCTATCGGGGATGCTCCGTGATGCCGACTGATGCCGAACTTCTGTCCTGCCTGACTGCCCTTGGCCATGCCCTGCCGGCGGCGGCCAAACCGGTGGCGGAATTCATCCTGTGGCGGCGCGAAGGTAACCTGATCTTCCTCGCTGGCCAGATTTGCGAACGCAACGGTGTGCCCTACCCCACCGGGGTCTATGGCAAGGGTGTTGACCTGGCCACCGCGCGCGCAGGCGGGCTCGCGATCGGCCTCCAACTGCTATCCACCCTGCGCACAGCGCTTGGTGGCGATCTTGGCCGCGTCCGTCAGGTGGTGATGGTGCGTGGCTTCGTGACCGCAGCACCCGGCATGGGTGATTATCCCAAGGTGATCAACGCCTGTTCGGAGCTGTTCATCGCGCTTTGGGGCGAGAATGGCCGGCATGCACGGACCTCCATCGGCGTGGCGCAACTGCCACTCGATGCAACGGTCGAGATTGACGCGGTCTTCGCCGTCGATTGAGTGTCACCCGTTGGTCGAGGCTTCCGACGTGAAGCTGGAATAGCCTATAGACCCTGCGTGGAACCGCTCGCGCTTTACATCCATTGGCCGTTTTGCGCGGCCAAATGCCCCTATTGCGACTTCAATTCCCATGTCCGTGACAGGGTGGATGAGGCACGCTTTCGCGCGGGCTTGCGGCGCGAATTGGCATATGAAGCGGCGCTGCTTGGCCGCCGTCCTCTTGCTAGTATTTTCTTCGGCGGCGGCACGCCAAGCCTGATGGCGCCGGAAACCGTCGCGGCCTTGATCGAAGATGCTGCGCGTTTCTTCGACCCTCTGCCCGATATTGAAATCACGCTGGAAGCCAACCCCACTAGTGTTGAAGCCGCGAAGCTCGCGGCGTTTCGGGATGCTGGCGTCAATCGCGCAAGCCTTGGCGTGCAATCCCTGAATGCGGAGGCTTTGGGTTTTCTCGGCCGCCGCCATGATGTGCCGCAGGCGATTGCCGCTTTGGAAGCCGCGCGCGCGATTTTCCCAAGGCTTTCCTTTGACTTGATCTATGCGCGGCCCGGCCAGCAGGAAGCCGCCTGGCGGGCGGAATTGCGGCAGGCCTTGGCGCTCGCGGCTGATCATCTCTCGCTCTATCAATTGACGATTGAACCGGGCACGCAGTTTGAAACGCTCTATCGCCGTGGCGCCTTTGCGCTGCCGGCGGAAGATGATGCGGCGCGGCTTTACTTGGCCACTGCGGAAGAAGCCGCGCGCTTTGGGCTCAAGCCCTATGAGATCAGCAACTACGCCAAGCCCGGTGCGGAAAGCCGGCATAATTTGGCTTATTGGCGCTATGGCGATTACCTTGGCATCGGCGCCGGGGCGCATCAACGCGTGTTGCACGAAGGCAGCATTCAGGCCACGCGGCGCCATCGCGCGCCGGAAGAATGGCTGCGCCTGGTAGAAGCCCAGGGCCATGCGGCGGTGGATTTGGAAACCCTGAGCCCTGCGGAAGTCGGCCGGGAAACCATGCTGATGGGGCTGCGCCTGACGGAGGGCATAGACCCCAAGCGAATCGAAGCCCGCGCCGGGCTTGCCTTTGCTGAGGTGGTGGACCCCGCGATGCTGGCGGCCTGTTTGGATGAGGATTACCTATTTTGGGGCGAAAATGGCCGGCTTTGCGCAACTGAGGCGGGGCTTTTGCGCCTGGATTCCATGCTGCCGCTGCTGCTGCGCTGATAATCCTTGATCCTTCCTGAAGAAGCCGTAAAAATATGGTTGATGACGATCACCCACGCCCCCGAACCACGCAGCGCGATTGAGGCCGCCGGCAGCCTGCCGGATCTGGAGCTTGATATCGCAACCGTTGCCTTGCAATTGGCGCGGGTGGATGCGCTGGAGGCCGATTGGCGCAAGGTAGCCGCACATTTTTCCGATATCGCGCGCAAGGTGGTGGATGCCGCCAGCATGGATGGCAAGGCGGATGGCGGTGATCTGGAAGCGCGGCGGCTGATTCTGGCGGAAACGCTGCATGGGCATTTCGGCTATCAGGGCGATTCCGAAACCTATGAGGATATGGCGAATGCCAATCTGATCCATGTGGTGGAACGCCGGCGCGGCCTGCCCGTGGCGCTTGGTATTCTGTGGCTGCATGCCGCGGATGCGGCGGGCTGGGGCGCCTTTGGCGTGGATTTCCCCGGCCATTTCCTGCTCGCGCTGGAAGGGTCCAAGGGCAAGCTTATTCTGGATGTCTTTGCCGGCGGCAAGGTTCTGGAAGCGCAGGATTTGCGCGCGCTGATCAAGCGGGTGGAAGGCGAAAAGGCGGAACTCCGCCCCGGCGTGCTGCGCCCCATGACGCGGCGTGAAGTGCTGCTGCGGCTGCAAAACAACATCAAGCTCCGGCGGTTGCGCGGCGGGGATGTGAAGGCGGCCCTTTCCGCGACCGAAGACATGCTGCGGCTGGCGCCCGATCATGCCGCGCTTTGGCGCGAAGCAGGGCTGATGAACCAAAGGCTGGAACGGATTGGCGCGGCGCTTGGCTGCCTGGATCGCTTCCTGGAATTGGTGCCGGAAGGCGAAGCGGCGGCCCGCGTCCGCGCGCTTGCTGGCGAATTGCGCCAGCGCCTGAATTGATACTTTGCCCCGTATCGCCAGCACGCATCGGCCAGGGTAAAAAGCGCCCATGACCCAAACCCACCCGCGCGTTGCGCTTTTTGTCACCTGCCTGGTGGATCTCTATCGGCCGACGGTTGGCTTTGCCGCCATCAAGCTGCTGGAAGAGGCCGGCTGCCTGGTGGAAGTGCCGCCGAGCCAAACCTGTTGCGGCCAGCCCGCCTATAATTCCGGTGACCGCGCCAATGCCAAGGCACTGGCGCGCGCAGTAGTGGATGCCTTTCAGGGCTATGATTATGTGGTGGCGCCTTCCGGTTCCTGCGCCGGCATGATCGCGCATCACTACCCGGCGCTGTTTGATGATGATCCGCATTATCGCGGCAAGTCAGAAGCGCTGGCTTCGCGTACGCATGAACTTGTGTCTTTCCTGACCGATGTGATGGGCATGGAAAAGGTTGCGGCGCGGCTGGATGGCAGCGTGACGTATCATGATTCCTGTTCGGGCCTGCGGGAGATGGGCGTGAAGGCGCAGCCGCGCAAATTGCTGAAAACCGTTGAAGGTTTAAGTCT
>JADCES010000074.1 GCA_020250005.1 Roseomonas sp. | reverse complement strand
GTGACCTTGTTCTTGCGGAATAGGAACTCAACACCCTTCACATTGGCGCCCACCACCTCACCCTTGCGGGCCTGCATCCGCGCCAGATCAAGCTTCACCGAACCCACCGTGACACCATGATCGGCAAGCTTATGCAGCGCTTCTTCATAATGTTCCGAGGATTGCAGCAGCGCCTTCGATGGAATGCACCCGACATTGAGGCAGGTGCCGCCCAGCGTCTCGCGCTTCTCGACACAGGCGACCTTCATCCCCAGCTGCGCGGCGCGAATGGCGCAAACATAACCGCCGGGGCCGGCACCAATCACGATGACGTCAAAGGCTTCACTCATGGTCAGGCGTCCTCAACCCGTTTGTTTTCGCCGCCATGTTTGGACCGGCCGCGCGGGCCGATCAAGCCATGGAATTGGGCTTGGGTTTTTCCGCGTTTCCGCCCTATCCTATGCCCAGCAACAGGCGCCGATAGACGCGCCTTGGGGAGGCAGAAACATGACAAAACCCACACTCATCTCTCGCCGCTTGGCGCTGGCCACAACCGGGGCGGCGCTTGCAGCCCCTGGCCTTGCCCGGGCCCAGGGGCGCTTTCCGGAACGCCCCATCCAGCTGGTTGTGCCCTGGCCCGCCGGCGGGTCCGCCGATGCGCAGCTCCGTTCCATTGCGGAGCTTGTCGGCAAGGCGCTCGGCCAGCCCATGGTGGTGCAGAATCGCCCCGGCGCCGGCGGTACGCTCGGCCCGCTTGCGGTCGCGCAACAGGCGCGGCCCGATGGCTATACGCTGACCCAAATGCATCTTTCCGTGCTGCGCCGGCCCTGGATGATGCGCACACCCGGCTGGGACCCGATTGGCGATTTCACCCATATCATCGGCATGACCGGCTGGCTGTTCGGCACTGCCGTGCGCGCCGATAGCCCGCTCAAATCCTGGCAGGATCTGATCGCCTTTGCCCGCGCCAATCCCGGCAGGCTCACCTATTCCACCAGCGGCATCGGCACCACCAATCACCTTGCCATGGAAAGCATTCAGGAAATCGAAAAGATCAGCCTGACCCATGTGCCCTTCCGCGGCGCCAATGAGGGTGTCACCGCCGTGCTCTCCGGCCAGGTGGATATGATCTGCGATAGCTCCACCTGGGCGCCCAATGTCGAAGCGGGGCAGATGCGGGCACTTGCGGTCTGGAGCGCGGAGCGCGCCCCGCGCTTCCCCGCCGTGCCCACCTTGAAGGAGTTGGGCTATGATATGGTGGTGGCCTCTCCTTATGGCGTGAGCGGCCCCAAGGGCATGGACCCCGGCATTGTGCGCGTGCTGCATGACGCGATGAAGGACGCGCTTTTCAGCCCCGAAAACACGCGCATCCGCAGCCAATTCGACATGCCGCTGGTCTATCAGGATACGGAAAGCTACCGCCGCTTCATCGTGGAACGTGTCGAATACGAAAAGACCATGGTACGCCGCCTTGGCCTGACCCTGGATGGCTGAGGGGGCACGCCATGGTGACATTCCATCGCCGTGCGGCACTTGGGCTGGGTGCGAGCCTCCTCGCCGCACCCGCGCTCGGCCAAGGGCGCTTCCCGAATAGGCCGATCCGCTTCATCACGCCTTGGCCGCCCGGCGGCTCCTTGGACGTGCTTCAACGCAGCATGTTCGAAGTGGTGCGGAAGGATTTGGGCCAGCCGATCCTGTCTGAAAACATGCCCGGCGCACGCGGCACCCGCGCCGCTACCTTCCTGGTCACGCAAGGCGTGCCCGATGGCTATACGCTCGCGCACCATCACCTTTCCGTCCTGCGCCATCCCTTCCTGACCAGGCAGCCAAGCTGGGATCCGGTGAATGACTTCACCTACATCATGCAATTCTCGGGCTTTACCTTCGGCACCGTGGTGCGCACCGATAGCCCTTATCAGCGCTTGGCCGATGTATTCGCTGAAGCCCGCCGCAAACCCGGCGAGCTGACCTATTCGACCAGCGGCATCGCCACCACCAACCATATCGCCATGGAAGACCTGCTCCGCCGCGAAAAGGCGGAAATGACCCATGTGCCCTATCGCGGCGCGCAGGAAGGTGTGACCGCCCTGCTCGGCCGGCAAATCACCATGGTCGCCGATGCGCAAGCCTGGCGCCCGCAAGTGGAAGCTGGCGAATTCCGCCTGCTGAGCGTCTGGACGCGTGAGCGCCTGGGCGGATTTCCGAATGCACCAACCCTCAATGAACTCGGCTACGATATGGTGGTCACCAGCCCCTATGGCGTGGTCGGGCCACGCGGCATGCCGGGGGAAATCGTCGAAATCCTCCACAATAGCTTCAAAAAAGCCTGGGAGGATGAATCATCCCAGGCCGTGGTGCGCCGCTGGGATATGCCGCGTGAGTATCTCAATACCGCAGACTACCTCGCCTTCGTGAAGGCACGGGTGGGGTATGAGAAGGAATGGGTACAGCGGTTGAATCTCAGCATTGACTGAAAAATAAAAACGGGAGGGCTCTGCCCTCCCGTGCCCACCCGCAAAGGGAACAGAGCGTGTCCAGCTTGCGCTGCCCACGCTCTGTTTTTTGTTTGCGCGGCTGATTCACCGCTCCGGCCTCCAGCCTCCGCGGATCAGACGCGGCGCCCCTTTGAACCCATTATTAGATATCCAGCATCAGCCTGCGCGGGTCTTCGACGCTTTCCTTCACGCGCACAAGGAAGCTCACCGCCTCCTTACCATCCACAATGCGATGGTCATAAGACAGCGCGATATACATCATGGGACGGATTTCGATCTTGCCAGCCACCGCCATGGGGCGATCCTGAATCTTGTGCATGCCAAGAATGCCCGATTGCGGCGGGTTCAAGATCGGCGTGGACATCAAGGAACCATAAATGCCGCCATTGGTGATGGTGAAGGAACCACCGGCCAATTCCTCAAGCTTCAAGGCGCCATCACGCGCCCGCTTGCCGAATTCACCAATGCGCTTTTCAATTTCCGCAAAGCCCATCGTATCGGCATTGCGCAGCACCGGCACAACCAGGCCCGAAGGGCCACCCACCGCAATGCCCATATGCACGAAATTCTTATAGACAATCTCATCGCCATCAATCTCGGCATTCACCGCCGGGAATTCCTTGAGCGCGGCAATACACGCCTTCACAAAGAAGGACATGAAGCCAAGCTTCACGCCATGGCGCTTTTCAAAGGCATCCCGATATTCTGAACGCAGCGCCATGGCAGCCGACATATCCACCTCATTGAAGGTGGTGAGCATCGCGGCCGTATTCTGCGCCTCCTTCAAGCGGCGCGCGATGGTGGCACGAAGCCGCGTCATTTTCACGCGCTCCTCACCCGCTTCCGGCGCGCGCGAAGGCCGCGCGGCGGGTGCGGGCGCCGGCGCGGCAACCGGCTGAGCCAAATAGGCCAGCACATCACCCTTGGTGATGCGCCCATCCTTGCCCGTACCCGCGCCAATCGCGGCAGCGGAAACACCTGCTTCGGCAATCATCTTCGCCGCCGCTGGCATCGGCGCATGGCCTGCTGCAGGTGCAACAGGTGCAGGTGCTGGCGCCGCAGGCTTGGGCGCCGGCGCGGGCGCAGCAACGGGCTTGGCGGTACCCACGGCGGCGCCGGCCTGAATGCTGCCCAATACGGCACCAGGTAGCACTTCCGCACCCGTATCGGCGGCAATGGCGGCGATCACGCCAGCTACTGGCGCATTCACTTCCACCGTCACCTTGTCGGTCTCAAGCTCCACCAAGGGCTCATCCGCCGTCACGGCCTCACCGGCTTTTTTTAGCCAACGCGCGACGGTGGCGGAAGAAACG
>JADCES010000073.1 GCA_020250005.1 Roseomonas sp. | reverse complement strand
TTGGCGCACCAAGCATCGGTTCTGCGGCGTTTGCGGCGGCGTCTGTGAACCACGCAGCGCCGGCAATGCCATGAGTTGCACGGCCTGCAATACGCAGCATTTCCCGCGCACCGACCCTGCCGTGATCATGCTGGTGGTGCGCGGCGATTCATGCCTGCTTGGCCATTCACAGCGCTTTCCGAATACCACCATGTATTCAACCCTCGCCGGTTTTGTGGAGCCCGGCGAAAGCCTGGAAGAAGCCGTGCGCCGAGAGGTTCAGGAAGAAACCAATGTGCGGGTGGGCGCGGTGCGCTACCATTCATCCCAGCCTTGGCCCTTTCCATCTTCCATCATGCTCGGCTTCCATGCCGAGGGGTTGAGTGAGGACATCACCATTGACCCCGAAGAATTGCGCGATGCGCGCTGGTTCAGCCGCGATGATTTGCGCAATCATCAGCAGCTTGGCTTTTCCCTGCCGCGCGTTGATTCCATTGCGCGCCGGCTGATCGAGGATTGGTTGGCATCATGAAAACAGCGGCGGCATTTCTGGTGGCCTTGGCGGTGGCGGGCTGCGCAAGCCAATCGCGCGAAGATATCTTCCCGCCCGATACCAGCGAAGACGCCGCGGCCTGCCGGGAAGAAGCCCGGCGCGACCCGGCGCTCAGGGATTTACGCCACAGCATCTTCATTGGCTTTCAGGCGCAGGAAGAACGCGTGCGCAATGAAATCGTCGCGACGCAGCGCCGGACCTATTTTGATTGCATGGCGCTGCGCGGCCATGCGCGGCAGGGCGGGGTGGAGAGAGTCAGGCGTTAGAGCTCCCTGAGCTGCGGATTATCGAAATCCGGCCGCCTTGCGCGGTCCAGCGCGCCGCGCAGCGCCTCGGCCAATTCCGCCTTTTCCGGCGCGGAGAGATGGCGGCCTATTTCCAAGGTGCGGCCGCGGCTTTTGATCCAGAGCCGTCCGCCGCGCGGCGCGGCCTCATCCCATTCCACCTTGGCCCAATAGGCATCCAGAACGCTGCGCACCACGCGGCCGCGATGATCCACATGGCGGATGGAAAGCCCGGCATCGGTCAGCAGCACCATTTCACTGATCCGGCGCGATGCGCGGGCATGCCATAGCAGCGCCGCCAGCGCCGCGCCGACTTCCAGGCCGATAAAGGGCAGCACCGGCCAGGCGCCAAGCGCGAAGAAGATGCCCGCCGGGATCGCCGCCGCCAGAATCAACAGCCCCGCCAAGACGCGAAAGCCCCGCACCGTAAAGCTCTGCGGTGGGGTGGAAATCGCTTCAAATAGAACGGTTTCTCTGGGGGGTGTCATCGGCGATTAACTTAGGTCAAAATGGGCCGATAACACCATGCCCAAAGCGAAACCCGATCACGGTTCTGCCCGCGCGCCGCGCCGCGCCCGCCTGATGGCACGCGATCAGGCCGGGGATTTTTTGCGCGCCCTGGCCCAGGGCAATCCCGCGCCGGAGACGGAGCTTTTCTACCAGGATCATTTCTCACTGCTGGTGGCGGTGGTGCTTTCGGCGCAAACCACGGATGCGGCGGTGAATAAATGCACGCCGGGGCTGTTCAAGGCGGCACCGACGCCCGCCGCGATGGCCGCACTCGGCGCTGAGGGGATCGCGCCCTTCATCCGCCGCATCGGCCTATGGCAGGCCAAGGCGCGCAATGTGGCAGCTTTGGCGGCTCAATTGGTGGAACGCCATGGCGGGCAGGTGCCATCAGACCGCGCTGCCCTGGAAGCCTTGCCCGGCGTTGGGCGGAAAACCGCCAATGTCGTGCTGAATGTCGCCTTTGGGCAGAATACCATGGCGGTGGACACTCATATCTTTCGGCTCGGCAATCGCACGGGCTTGGCGCCGGGCAAGACCACGCGGGCGGTGGAAGATGGCCTGATGAAGCGCTGCCCGCCCGAATTGCTGCGCGATGCGCATCACTGGCTGATCCTGCATGGGCGCTACATCTGTAAGGCCCGCGCGCCCGAATGCTGGCGCTGCCCGGCGCGGGCTTTCTGCAATTACCGGGATAAGGTGCTGGCGCCACCAGTTTGAATTCGATAGCGCGCTATCTATTTGCATCCTAGGCATTCCAGGATTAGCCTTTTCCCATGCCTGATGGGTCAGAGATTTCCCAAGCGCGTTGGCGGCTTGGTGTGGCCATTGCCCAAATTGCGCGGCGTTGGCGCGTGCGACTGGATCAGCGGATCCTGCCCTTTGGCCTGACGGAATCGCGCTGGCTGGTGCTGCTCAGCCTCGCCCGGCGCGGTGATGGCGTGACGCAAAAGGACCTTGCCGGGCGGCTGGCGGTGGAAGGCCCCACCATGGTCCGCACGCTGGATTGGCTGGAAGCCCAGGGTTTCGTGGAACGCCGCGCTGCCCCGGGGGACCGCCGCGCCAAAACCATTCATTTGACCGAAGCCGCGCGCCCCGTGCTGCAACAGATAGAAGCCGAAGCCGCCGCCGTGCGCGCCGAAATCCTGGAAGGCATCCCCGAGGAAGATTTGGCCATGTGCCTTGCCGTGCTTGATCGCGTGGCGCAGGGCCTGGCGCGTACTGAAGGGGGTAACTGATGGATATCGGCCCCACCAAAACATCGCCCGTTACAGCGCGGCCCAATGGCGCCTTGAAGCGGTTGCGCTTGGCCGCTGCATTAACCGCCGGCCTGGCACTGTTGGCTGGCGCCGGGCATTGGATCTATCGGCATTTCACGCATGTGATTGTGGATGATGCGCGCATCGCTGCGGATATGATTGCGTTAGCGAGCCGCGTGCCCGGCTGGGTGATGGAATTGCCCGTGATTGCCGGCGATGAACCACGCCAAGGCGCCTTGCTGATCCGCATTGATAGCCGCGATTCCGCACTCACTTTGCAGGAATTGGAAGCGCGGCTGGCGAATATTGCAACGCGCCGGGCAGAGCTTGATGCGCGCATCACCATGGTGGATCGCCTGACCAGCAGCCAGGAAGATGCGACACGCGCCAAGCTGGAAGCCGCGCGCGCTGCGCTGCCGGCGGCGGAAGCGGATCGCGTTTTCGCCGCCAGCGAATATGAACGCGCCAATATGCTGATCGGCACGGGCAGCGCCACACGCCAACGCCATGACCAGACCCGCGCCTTGCTGGAATCTGCCACGCAACGCGTATTGGCGGTCGCGGCCGATATCCGCACCGCGGAGGCGCAATTGGCCAATGCCGGTGCCGCGCGGGAGGAAATGGGTGTGCTTCGCCATCAGCGCGCTGCGCTGGAACCGCTGGAACGTGAAATCTCCGCCCAGCGCCAGCGCATTGCGATTGATATTGAAGACCGCACCATCCGCATGCCGTTCGATGGCGTGGTGGACCGCGTTTTCGTGGACCCCGGCGAATATGTGACTCCCGGTCAGCGCCTGATGCTGGTGCATGACCCGCGCCGCGTGCGCGTGGAAGCCAATGTGAAGGAAACCGAAATTCGCTATTTCCGCCCCGGGCGTGAAGTGCGCGTGACGGTGGATGCCTATCCGGGGCGCGTCTTTACCGGGCGGGTAGAGCGTGTGGGTGCGGCCGCCACCAGCGAATTCGCGCTGCTGCCAAGCCCCAACCCTTCCGGCAATTTCACCAAAATCACGCAGCGCCTGCCGGTGCGTATTGCGCTGGAAGATTTGCCGCCCAATGGCGCGCTGCGCCCGGGCATGATGGTGGTGGTGGAAACCCCCGCCCGTGAGTGAGGCAACCGCCGGCGCACCTATACCGCCTCGCGCTTCCTGGGCGGGGCCGGAAATGGCAGTGCTGGCGGCGCGGTTTGGCGATTCCTATCGCTGGATGGTGACGATCCCGGCGATGATCGGCACGATTGCGACGATTCTTTCTTCCACCATCGCCAATGTCGCCTTGCCGGAAATCATGGGCGCTTATGGCATGGGGCAGGATCACGCGCAGTTGGTGGCAACCGCGTTTCTTGCTTCCGTCACCGGCACCATGTTGCTGAATGGTTGGCTGGTGGATCGTTTTGGCTTTCGCCTTACCTATTCGGCGGCGATGCTGATTTTCATCTTTGGGTCGCTGCTGTCGGGCTTTGCGCCGGAAGAAGGCACGTTGATCCTGGGCCGCGTATTGCAGGGGGCGGCGGCCGGCATGGTGCAGCCCTTGGGCATGCAAATCATTTTCATGGTCTATCCGCCAGAAAAACGCGGCTCCGCGATGGGGCTTTACGCGGTGGGCGTGGTGCTGGCGCCGGCACTTGGCCCGGCATTTGGCGGGCTGATGGTGGATGGTTTTGGCTGGCGGTCGGTGTTCTTCCTCGCTATTCCCTTCGCCATGATCGGCCTGATTTTGGGACTGATCGTGATGCCTGGACCCGCGCGGGAAGGCGGCAAGCGGCGCTTTGATGCGCCGGGCTTTATCCTGCTGATCGTCGCCCTTTTCGCTCTGCTGACGGGGCTTTCCAGTGGCCAGCGTGAAGGCTGGCAATCCGACGCGGTGGTGACCGAGCTTTCGATCGCCGCCGCCGCCGCGATTGCTTTTGTCTGGTGGGAATGGCGCAGCCCCTATGCCATGCTCAATCCACGGCTTTTCACTGTGCGCGGCTTTGCCTGTTCTTCGTTAGTCGCGCTGGTCTATGGCGCGACGCTTTTTGGCTCGGTCTATCTGCTGCCGCTATTTGTGCAGACGGTGCAGGGCTATTCTGCGACACGCGCTGGGCTTGTGTTGATGCCGGCGGGGCTTGCGCTGCTGCTCGTTTTTCCGATCGCAGGGCGCATCGCGGATAAGACTGAGCCCTGGTTGCCGATTGGCATTGGCCTGATCCTTTTCGCGTATTCCACCTGGTTGATGGTGGATGTCGGCACCGATACGCCGTTTTGGACCTTGGCCATTTGGATTCTGATTGGGCGCATTGGCTTTGGCATTGCCATGCCCAGCATGAATGCTGGCGCCTTGCGATCCCTGCCACCGCAATGGGTTGGGCAGGGCTCGGGCGCGATCAATTTCGCGCGGCAATTTGGCGGGGCGATGGGCGTCAATCTGCTGTCCATCTATCTGGAACGTCACACACAGCTTTATGCCCAGGCGCTGACAGCAACCCAGGAAGGGCGCGGCAATACCGCCGATTGGTTACGTGATGCCGAAAGGCTGCTGGCGCAGGAAGGCTTTGCTGATGGCATTCGCCAGGCTTTGGCGCAGGATTACCTGGGGCGCGTGGTGCTGACCCAGGCGAGCATGCTCGCCTTTCGCGATACCTTCACCGTGCTGGTGCTGATTTGTCTGCTGGCGCTGGTTGTGGTCGCGGTAATGCGCGGCGCCAAGCGCCCTGGCTGATCTTGCCGCCTCCGCGTCCCCGTTCCATTCTGCGCGCAATCTGGAAAGGAAGGCCTCATGGACGCGCCCGTACTTGTTGAAATTGTGGATGACATTGCGCTGGTTACGCTGAACCGGCCAGAATCGCGCAATCCGCTCGACCCCGAAACCCAGGATGGGCTGATCGCCACCTTCATGAAGCTGGATGCGGAAGCGAAAGCGCGCGTGGCCATTCTGACAGGTGCGGGCAGCGCCTTTTGCGCCGGCGGCAATGTGCGCCGCATGGGCGAGGCGGCGAGTGGCAGCACGGAACGCACGCCAGCCCAGGCGCGCGGCTATTATCGCCAAGGCATCCAACGCCTGCCGCGCATGTTTGAACAATTGGAAATCCCCGTGATTGCGGCGGTGAATGGCCCAGCGATGGGTGCGGGCTGTGACCTTGCCTGCATGTGCGATTTGCGCATTGCCGGCCAATCCGCGCGCTTTGCCGAAAGCTTCGTAAAGCTTGGCATTATTCCGGGTGATGGCGGTGCCTGGCTACTGCCGCGTGTGGTGGGCTTCGCCAAGGCGGCTGAGATGTCATTGACCGGTGATGCGCTGTCAGCGGATCAGGCGCTGGCTTATGGGCTGGTGTCTCAGGTGGTGCCGGATGCGGAATTGCTGGACGCAGCACACGCGCTGGCGCGGCGCATTGCCGCCAATCCGCCGCAGGCCGTACGCATGGCGCGGCGCCTGTTGCGGGAAGCCTGGAATAACCGGCTGGATTCCGTGCTGGAAATGTCTTCCGCGATGCAGGCAGTGGCGCATACCACGGATGACCATAAGGAAGCGCTTGCGGCGATGCGCGAAAAGCGCAAGCCGATTTATAAGGGCGCCTGATCCTTGTTCACGCCGGGGCTGCTTGCTGGGCGACGCGCGCTGATCACCGGTGGCGGCACCGGGCTCGGGCGCGCCATTGCTCGGCGCTATCTGCAATTGGGCGCGCGCATCGCGATTTGCGGGCGGCGCTTATCTGTTTTGCAGGAAACCGCCGCGGCCTTGCGCGCGGAAATTCCCGGCGCTGATATCAGCGTGCATGGCTGCGATATCCGCGATGCG
Organism: Roseomonas sp.; assembly: GCA_020250005.1. Lineage (GTDB taxonomy): Bacteria > Pseudomonadota > Alphaproteobacteria > Acetobacterales > Acetobacteraceae > Neoroseomonas. The sequence goes on along the minus strand of JADCES010000073.1, from coordinate 33,122 downwards.
GCAGCAGTTGAGGCGATGCTGGATGCCGTCTTTGCCGAAGGCGCGCCGGATATTCTGGTCAATAATGCGGCAGCGAACTTTCTGGCGCAGACGCACCGCCTTTCCGCGCGCGCGCTTGATGCGGTGCTAGCCACCACGCTACATGGCGCGGCCTATTGCACCATGGGGGTGGGGCGGCGTTGGATTGATGCCGGGCAGCCTGGTGTGGTGCTGAGTATCCTGACGCTTTCCGCCTTGCAGGGCGCGGCCTTCACCGTGCCTTCCGCCATGGCCAAGGCCGGTGTTTTGGCGATGACAAAAAGCCTTGCGGTGGAATGGGGCCGGCATGGCATTCGGCTGGTCGCGATTGCGCCCGGCACTTTCCCGACCGAAGCCGCGGTAGCGCGGCTCCGCCCCGGTGGTTTGGATCACGCCGATGTGCCACTGAACCGCGCGGGCAGGCATAAGGAATTGACCGATCTTGCTGCCTATCTGGTTGCAGAAAATGCTGGCTATATCACGGGCGAATGCGTGGTGATTGATGGCGGGCGGCGTTACCTTGGTGGGGCGCGGGCTGGCGTGCGGGAGATGCTGGGCTGGGATGATGCCGCCTGGGAAAGACAGCGCGAAAAGACACCGAAGAAATGACCGAAGCCTTCACTGAAATTCTCTATGGCGTGGCGGATCGCGTCGCGACCATCACGCTCAATCGGCCGGAACGCATGAATGCGTGGTCTGGCGTGATGGAAGCGGAAACTCGCGCTGCCTTCACGATGGCCGTAGCAGATGAAAACGTGCGCGCCATTGTGCTGACCGCGACCGGCAAGGGGTTTTGCGTAGGCGCCGATGTTTCCGCCATTGCGACACGCGGCGCGGAACGCCCGACCTATGCCGGCGTCACACCGCCGCCCGGCGATGCGCCCCCCACCGAGGATTTCGCGCGGCGCTATTCCTATATGCTCAATATCGGCAAGCCCGTGATTGCGGGCATCAATGGCGCTGTGGCGGGTGTTGGGCTTTGCCTGACGTTGTTTTGCGACATTCGTTTCATGGCGGCAGGGGCGAAGCTCTCAACGGCTTTTGCGCGGCGCGGTCTGGTCGCGGAACATGGCAGCGCCTGGATGCTGCCGCGCCTGATCGGGCCGATGAATGCGGCTGATCTTTTGCTCTCAGGCCGCAGCATCACGGCGGAAGAAGCCGCCGGCATGGGCTTGGTGCGCGTGCTGCCGGCGGATGGTTTTAGCGCTGCCGTGCAGGCTTACGCGGCTGATCTCGCGAATAACTGCTCGCCACGTTCCATGCGCGTGATCAAGCGGCAAATGACGCTAGCGCCATTCCAAAACCTGTCAGAGGCGGTGGAACTGGCCGAGGTCGAACAGGACGCCACACGCGGCACGGAAGACCGGCGCGAAGGGGTGGCCGCGTTTCTGGAAAAACGCAAACCGAATTTCACGGGGCGTTGAGCATTTTCAAGCCAAGCGGCGACGCTTGGCGACTCGGAAAATGCGATCAAATCAAGATTTAGCGCTGCGTCGCCGCGTGCTAACGCGGTTAAGCAGCGCTAATCAGTAAGCGATTGGTCTTTTCCATCACGGCCACCAAAGCCTGGAATTCACGCGCGAAAACTTCCCGCGCTGTGCCATTGCGCGCCAGATCATCGCCAATTTCGCCAATGCTGCGCTTGCCATCAATGCGCGACAGGATCGCACTCGCCAAACGTGGCAAGGGCACAGGCACGGTCAGGCCATCAAAGCTCACGCGCAGCACGCCATCGCGCGGCAGGCTGGCCGCCAGCTTCGCGCCATCCAATTCGCGCAAGCAGGGAATGGCCGCAGGATCATCCCAGGGCGCGGTGACCGCCGGCGCATCGGCGCGCACGCAATAGGCGATATGTACGCCCATATTGCCGGTGATTGCCTCGGCCAAAGCGGCGCGCTGCGCCACATCCATCGCCTCAATACGCGGGCGCAGCTTGGGGTCGGAGATATAGGAAAGAGGATCGTAACGCAGTGGTTCCACCAGGCACACAATGCGCAAACCCGCCGCCGAGATCAGCACATTAAAGGCAGGCGCGGTGAAGGCGACATCGCGCGGGTTCAAAAGCAAATCATAAAGTCCGGCATCGCCGCCCTTTTCATGATCCGTGATCCAGGGATTACGGCGCAGCCAGGCGGTTTCGGGCATTTGCCGCCACAGCCTTTTCGCTATTTCTACCCGTGCGGCCGGCGCCTCATCGGGCGGCGCCAGCAAGCGCAGCGCATCCTGCGCCATGTAAACGCCCGTGCGCCCATGCGGCGCATAGACCATCAGCCCCAAGCCGCCCCCCGGCGCCAATACCGAAACCAGCGCCTTCAAGCCTTCCAGCGGATCGGGCAAATGATGCAGCACGCCGCAGCAATCAATGTAATCAAACGGCCCAAGCCCGCTGCCTGCCAGATCAAGCAAGGACCCTTCCTGGAACACCACATTGCCCAGCTTGCGCGCCGCCACCCGCGCTTCCGCCACGCGCCGCGCCGCTGCTGAACGGTCAAGCCAGGTCACATCCCCCGCGCGCCCCGCATTCGTCATTTGCTGCGCCAGCATCACGGTCGCATCGCCACTGCCGCCACCGGCGACCAGGGCGCGGAGCGGCTGGTTGGCCGGTCGGCGGGCGCCGAAAATCCAGTGATCCACTTCGCGCAAATGGCTCGGGCTGCCGATGATCAGGCGCTTGGCCTCATCCCGAGGATCGCGCTGAGGGTAGGGATAGGCATCATATTGCGCGGCAAGCGCGGCATCGGCGGCGTCTTTCATCGCACCTATCTAGCAAGCCCAGGGAAAGCGGAAAGCCCGATCACGCTTCCCGCGCCAGCAATTCCTCCAGCAATTCCACCGTGCGCGCGGGTTGTTCCTGCTGCACCCAATGCCCGGCACCCGGCACCAGATGCGCTGCCGCCATGCGTGTGCAGGCAATGCCCTGCATACGCTCAAACGCGCCGGGCGCCTGAAACACACCCCAGTCCGCGGCACCCGCGATGAAGACCGAAGGCACATCAATGCTGCGCCCGGCAAACAGCGCCAAATCCGCATTCACTTCCGGCGCAAAGCGCGTGCGATACCAATTGAGCCCGCCCTGAAAACCGGTGCGACCATATTCCGCGGCATAAATGGCCATCTCGGCTTCCGTCAGCCAGGCACAGCGCGCGATCTCAGCAGCACTTGGCATTTCATGCGCGACAGTCTCCGGCATCGTCTCGGCCCGGTCCATGACGTAATAGGTTGGCAGTTTTGCCATCTCCTCAGCGGACCAATCGCGCAGCTTATGCGGTTTGTTCGCGGCCCAGTCAGCGCTTTTGTGGTGGTAATAGGCGCGCAGAAAGGCGTGCAGCCCCTGCGACGCGCCCATCATATCCGCATTGGCCGGGCGCGTGGCGTAATAGGCGTGGTAGTGTTTGCGCGGGCGCGGCAGCGCGGCCAAAGCCTCATCCAGCCCTGGCATGGCGGAAGAACCGCTGGAGTGCTGCCCGGGCTTTGGCCAATCCGGCCCGCCGGCGAAAGGCGCACTCATCAGCGCAACCCGGCGGAACACATCGGGCCGCGTCAGCGCGCACCAGGCGGCGACGGGTGATCCGAAATCATGCCCGATCACCGCCGCCACTTCCCGGTAACCAAGTGCTGCCACCACGCCCAGCGCATCGCGCACCAGATTGGTCAGGCGGAATGGCGCCAGCGGCGCATCGTAATCCGTATCGCACCCCGTGGTGCGGCCATAGCCGCGCTGATCCGGCGCGACAACGTGATAGCCCATCGCCGCCAAGGGTAGCATCACATGCCGCCAGGAATAGGCGAGTTCCGGAAAGCCATGCAGCAGCAAAAGGCAGGGTCGCCCCGGCGTTTCATGCCCGGCTTCCAGCATATGAACGCGAAGCCCATTGATGCCTTCCAGAAAGCGGGAGCGGATGCCTTGCGGCAGGGTAGGTGAGGCAAGCGGTTCCATGGTGGTGTTTCCTTCCTTCACCCCATCCCGCCTGAAGCGCGCCTCACAATCAAGCCCTGCATTGACGCGCGCCCCGGCTGGCGAGACTCTGCCCCCATGCAGGATGGTATCCCCTGGTCGTTCGACCTTTTGACCCTGGCGCAACGCTTCGGCCCACGCATCGCCGTCACTGATGGCAGCGCCAGCATCACCTATGCTGCGCTTTCGGCCCGCGCCCATGGTCTGGCCCGGCGGTTGGTCGAGGAAGGTTTCAAGCCCGGCCAGCCGGTCGCGACCTTCGTGCCCAATGGCTGCGATGCGCCCTGGGTCAGTTATGGCCTGACCATGGCCGGCGTGGCGGAAACGCCGTGCAATACGGGCTCGACCGATGCGGAACTTGGCTGGTTCGCCACGCTCACCGGCTTCAAGCGCATTGTCGCACCGCGGGCATCCTGTGCGCGGTTGGCAGGGCTTGGGTTTGAACCGCTCGCCTTGGAAGACATTGCGCCGGATGAAAGCGGAGCACCGCTACCCCCCGTGCCATCCGATGCCTGGGGGCGGACCATTTTCACCTCTGGCACCACGGGCAAGCCCAAGGCCATTCTGCACAGCCATGGCGGGCGCTACCTTGCCAATATCCTGCAACGCGCCGTGCTGCCCTTCACGCCGGAACCCGGTGAGCGTGTGCTGCTGATGACGCCCTTCACCCATGGCGCGGCGCTGATCACCTATGCCTGGCTTGATCATGGTGGCGAGGTTGTCTTGCAGGATGGCGTGCGGGCGGAACGCATCGCGCCAATTCTGGCCGCGCCCCGGCTTTCAGCGATTTTCGCCCCGCCCACCGTGCTGGCCAAATTGCTGGCGCTGTTTCCGGGCCAGGCCGTGCCGGGGCTCAAGGTGATTTTCTGCGGCACCCAGACGCTCACGCGTGATCTTTACGCCCGCGCCAAGGCGCAATTCGGCCCGGTGGTGCGCGTGACCTATGGCATGAGCGAATGCTTCAACCCCATCACCGTGCTGGAAGGCCCGGATGTGGCGGCTGTGATGGCAGAAGCCGAGGATGGGCTTGGCGCCAATCTCGGCTGGCCCGCGACGGGGGTCGAGATCGCCATCCGGGATGAGGCCGGCGCCCACCTGCCACCGGGCGATTCCGGCGATATCTGGCTGCGCGCCCGGCATATGAATATCGGCATGATCGGCCCGGATGGCTTTGTGCCGCGCCCCGCCGGCGCCTGGCATCGCACCGGGGATTTGGGCGCGATGGATGCGCGCGGGCGCCTTCGGCTCGCGGGCCGGGCTTCGGATGTCATGAAAACCGGCGGCTACCGCGTCCATCCGGCCGAAATCGAAACCACCTTGGAACCCGCTGCTCAGGGACGCGCGCTTTGCGTTCTGGGTCTGCCCTCCGATTATTGGGGGGAGGTGATCATCGCGGTCGCCGAGGGGCTGGCGGAGGGGTGGGAGAAAGCCGCCCTGCCGCTGGCCGAGGATTTGGCCAAGCATAAGCGCCCGCGCGCCTGGCTCACGCTGGCGGAATTGCCCCGCAATGCACAGGGCAAGGTGGTGCGTGCCCGCGTGCGGGAAGCGGTGCTGGCGCGCTGGCGGCTGGAAGACGGGCCGCATCCACGGTTGATACCGGCCACTGCTGGAAAGGATGACTGACCCATGGTGATTGAGGGCCTCGCCCCCTTTTATGCCTGGACCAAGGCGCTGCATCTGATCAGCGTTTTCGCCTGGATGGCAGGGCTGTTCTATCTGCCCCGGCTTTACGTGTATCACACGCAACAGCCGGCTGGTTCCGCCCAGGGGGAGCTGTTCAAGACCATGGAGCGGCGCCTGCTGCGCGCCATCATGAACCCGGCGATGATCAGTGCCTGGCTATTCGGCCTGCTGCTGATCCTGACCCCCGGCGTGGTGGATTGGCGCGCCGGCTGGTGGCATGGCAAACTTTTGGGGCTTTTGGGCATGACAGCCTTCCATATGGACTTGGCGCGCGCCCGGCGGCTTTTCGCCGAAGACCGGAACACCCGCAGCGAGCGGTCCTGGCGCATCGCCAATGAGGTGCCGACGCTGCTCTTGATCCTGATTGTCATCATGGTGATCGTGAAGCCGTTTTGATCCGCAGTTGACGGCGGGCCGCCGGCTTCATAGATAAAGGTTCCTTCCTTTCGCGGCCCCGGCGATCCCTGATCGGCGCTGCCGCATTTCCCTTCTACCCGTTAAAGGGACATTCATGAATGCGCCGCGCGCTGCGTTTTGCATCGTGATTCAGGTCCCGATTTCTCAAGCCTCACGGAACGCCAAGGCACAAAATGCATCTTTCAGAACTTAAGGCGAAAAGCCCCGCGGACCTCCTCGCATTCGCTGAGGAATTGCAGATCGAAAACGCGTCATCGCTGCGCAAGCAGGATATGATGTTCGCGATCCTGAAGACCTTCGCGGATAATGAACAGGCGATCTTCGGGGAAGGCACGCTTGAAATCCTGTCCGATGGTTTCGGCTACCTGCGCAGCCCGCAAGCGAATTTCCTGCCCGGGCCGGATGATATTTATGTCTCCCCCGCCCAGGTGCGCCGCTTCGGCTTGCGCACCGGCGATACGGTGGAAGGCCAGATCAGGGCGCCGAAGGATGGGGAGCGTTATTTCTCCCTGCTCAAGGTCAATGCGATCAATTTCGAAGACCCTGAAAGCCTGCGCCACCGGATCAATTTTGATAACCTGACGCCGCTTTATCCGAACCGTCGCCTCAAGATGGAAAATCCTGAGGTTGAAAGCGTCGCCAAGGGTCCGACCAAGGATAATACGCATCGCGTCATTGATTTGATCTCCCCGATCGGCATGGGCCAGCGCGCCTTGATTGTGGCGCCGCCCCGCACGGGTAAGACCGTGATGCTGCAGAACATCGCCAAATCCATCACGGCGAATAATCCCGAAGTCTTCCTGATGGTGCTGCTGATTGACGAACGGCCCGAGGAAGTGACCGACATGGCCCGCACCGTGCGCGGTGAGGTTGTGGCCAGCACCTTCGACGAACCGGCGACACGCCATGTGCAAGTGACTGAAATGGTGCTGGAAAAGGCCAAGCGACTGGTGGAACACAAGCGCGATGTGGTGATTTTGCTGGACAGTATCACGCGCCTGGGCCGCGCCTATAACTCAGTTGTGCCGTCATCGGGCAAGGTGCTGACGGGTGGTGTGGATGCCAATGCGCTGCAACGCCCGAAGCGGTTTTTTGGTGCCGCGCGCAATATCGAAGAAGGCGGGTCGCTGACCATTATCGCAACGGCCTTGATTGATACCGGCAGCCGCATGGATGAAGTGATTTTCGAAGAATTCAAAGGCACCGGCAATTGCGAAATCGTGCTGGATCGGAAGCTTTCCGATAAGCGCACCTTCCCCGCCATTGACATCACCAAATCCGGCACGCGCAAGGAAGAGTTGCTGGTGGATCGCGGCACACTTTCCAAGATGTGGGTGCTGCGGCGCATTCTCAACCCGATGGGCACACAGGATGCGATGGAATTCCTGCTGGACAAGCTGAAATACAGCAAGACCAATCAGGATTTCTTTGATGCAATGAATACCTGACCCAAGGCGGGGGGGGCATCATGGTCATTCTGCTGACAGGTGGGATGGGGTTCATCGGATCGGCGGTGGTGCGGCATCTGCTCGCGACCACCGATGCGATGGTGGTCAACATAGACAAGCTGACCTATGCGGCGAGCCCGGAGAGTCTTGGTGATTGGCTGAAATCGCCACGCCATCAGCACCTGGCGCTGGATATTTGTGACACGGCGGCGATGCGGGATGTCTTCACGCGCTTCAACCCGGTGCGCGTCATGCATCTGGCGGCCGAATCCCATGTGGATCGTTCAATTGATGGGCCGGCGGAATTCATCCGCACCAATGTGGTCGGCACGCAGGTGCTGCTGGAAGCCGCGCGGGAATATTGGCAAGGGCTGCAAGGCAGTGCCAAGGCTGAATTCCGCTTCCATCACGTCTCAACTGATGAGGTTTTCGGGTCCCTCGAAAGCGCGGATGATGCGCCATTTGATGAGCATACGCGCTATGATCCGCGCAGCCCTTATTCCGCTTCCAAGGCAGCGTCGGACCATCTGGTGCGCGCCTGGCAGCATACTTATGGCTTTCCATCCTTCGTTTCCAACACCACGAATAATTACGGGCCGTGGCAGTTCCCGGAAAAGCTTATCCCGCTGGTCACATTGAATGCGCTGGAAGGCCGGCCTTTGCCGGTTTATGGCGATGGATCGAATATCCGCGATTGGATCCATGTGCAGGATCACGCCGAAGCCTTGGTGCTGGCGCTGATGCGCGGCGTGCCGGGGGCGACTTATTGCATCGGCCCACGTCAGGAACGGACCAATCTGCAAGTGGTGCAGGCCATTTGCCGGACGCTGGACCGGCTGCGCCCCGATCCCGCTGGCCCGCGCGAACGCCTGATCACCTATGTCAAAGATCGCCCGGGCCATGATTTCCGCTACGCGATGGACCCAAGCGGTGCGGAAGCAGCCCTTGGCTGGAAGGCGCGCTATGATTTTGAGAGCGGGCTTGATCAGACCATTCGCTGGTATCTGGACAATGAAGCCTGGTGGCGACCAATCCGCGATAAACGCTATGCGGGGCAACGGCTTGGGGGGGTGAAGGCATGAAGGGCATTCTTCTCGCCGGCGGGTCAGGGACGCGTTTGCACCCCATGACCCTGGCGGCTTCCAAGCAATTACTGCCGGTCTATGACAAGCCGATGGTCTATTACCCGCTGGGTACGCTGATGCTGGCGGGGATCAAGGATATTCTGCTGATCTCAACGCCGGCTGATCTGCCGGCATTCAAACGCTTGCTGGGTGATGGTGCGCAATTTGGCATTCGCATCAGCTATGCGGAACAGCCAAGCCCGGATGGCATTGCGCAAGCCTTTCACATCGGCGCGGAGTGGATTGATGGGCAAGCCTGCGCTTTGGCTTTGGGCGATAACATCATCTACGGGCACGGGCTGGTGGAAAGCCTTAAGGCTGCTGCTGCCAATGCTCAGAATGGCCTTGCTTCCGTCTTTGGCTATCGCGTGGCCGATCCGGAACGCTATGGCGTCGCGGAATTTGATGCCAGCGGGCGCGTGCTTTCCATTGAGGAAAAACCCACCAAGCCGAAATCCGATTGGGCGGTGATTGGGCTTTATTTCTACGACAAGCGCGTGACGCAAATGGCGCGGGATTTGAAGCCATCCGCGCGCGGCGAATTGGAAATCACCGACCTCAATAAGGTCTATCTGGCCGATGGTAGCTTGCGTGCTGAGCAATTGGGCCGCGGTTGCGCCTGGCTTGATGCCGGCACTCCGGCTTCATTGCTGCAAGCCGCGCTTTTTGTGCAGACGGTGCAGGAACGCCAAGGGCTGCAAGTGGGCTGCCCCGAGGAAATCGCCTTCCGCATGGGCTTCATTGATGCGGCGGCGCTCCGCGCCCAGTCGGATCGTTTGGGCAAAACCGCTTATGGCATCTATTTGCGCGATCTGGCCGAGGGGCGGCTTGCGTGAAGATCGAACGCCTTGCCATTCCCGATCTGATTCTGATTGAACCAAAACGCTTTGGTGATGAGCGCGGGTTTTTCAGCGAAGTCTGGTCGCGTCAGGCCTTGGCAGCGCACGGCATCACGGCGGATTTCGTGCAGGATAATCATTCCCTGTCGCGCCAAAAGGGTGTGGTGCGCGGCCTGCATTTCCAGAAGCCGCCCACAGCCCAGGCCAAGCTGGTGCGCGTGGTGCGTGGTTCCATCCTGGATATCGCGGTGGATATTCGTGAAGGCTCAGCCACCTACGGCCAGCATGTGGCGTGCGAGCTTTCGGCCGCGAATTGGCAACAGCTTTGGATTCCTGCCGGCTTTGCACATGGCTTTGTGACGCTCGAAGAAGATACAGAAGTGCTCTACAAGGTTGATGTCTATTACGATCCAAAAACCGATGCCGCCATCGCCTGGAATGATCCTGCGCTGGGTATTGATTGGCCGGTGAGCAACCCGATCCTATCCGATAAGGACACCAAGGCACCCCGGCTTGCCGATATCGCGCCGCCCTTTCCGAAAGGGTCTTGGTGATGCGCCGCATCCTCGTCACCGGGCGTGGCGGGCAATTGGCGACCGGGCTTGAAAGCGCATTGCCCGCCCAAGGGTTTAAAGCGCTGTTGGTCGGCCAACCGGAATTTGAATTCGACAAGCCCGAAACGGTAGTCGCTGCGTTTGCCGCCCTGAAACCCGATGCCGTGGTGAATTGTGCCGCCTGGACGGCCGTTGATGCTGCGGAAGATGATGAAGCCGGCGCCTTTCGCGCCAATGCTTTGGGGCCTGCCTTGCTCGGGCAGCTAACCCACGCAGCGGGCATTCCGCTCATCCAGATTTCCACCGATTATGTTTTTGATGGGCTGAAGGCTGCGCCCTATCTGGAAAGCGATTTGCCCAATCCGCTGGGCGCCTATGGCCGCACCAAGCTTGCGGGGGAATGGGCAGCACGGGCGGCCAATCCACGCTGCATTATCCTGCGCACAGCCTGGGTCTTCGCTCCCATGGGCAAGAATTTTCTGCGCACCATGCTCGCACTCGGGGAACAGCGCCCTGAGCTTCGCGTGGTGGCAGATCAATGGGGCAGCCCGACCGCAGCGCCTGATCTGGCAGATGCCATCGCGGCCATTCTGGCGCGGCTGCGCGCCGATGGCTGGCGCGATGATTTCGCCGGCACCTATCACGCGACCGGCGGCGGCTTCACCACTTGGCATGGCTTTGCCGAGGCAATTTTCGCCGAAGCCGCTCGCCATGGTGGACCGCGCCCCAAGGTCCATGCCATCACCACCGCCGACTATCCCACCAAGGCCAGGCGCCCCGCGGATGGCGGGCTGAATAATGACAAGCTGTTGCGCACATTCGGCGTGGCCCTGCCGCCTTGGGAAGCCGGTCTGGCCCGCGTCATGGCCGCGCTACGCCAGGGCTGAAGCCTTTCCGAAAACAGCTTTCGGCGGCATGATGCGCGCAAGCTTCAAGGGAGGATCCCCTCATGACCCAAATTTCCCGCCGCGCCGCGCTTGCGCTGCCGCTGCTTGCGGCGCCTGCCATCGCCCGCGCGCAATCCTGGCGCCCATCCGGCCAGGTACGCATCATCGTGCCGGCTGCCGCTGGCGGCACCACGGATATCATGGGAAGGCTGCTCGCGCAGTTCCTGCAGCCGCGCTGGGGCACGCCAGTGGTGGTGGAAAACCGCACCGGCGCGGGTGGTACCATCGGCTCGCTTGAAGCGGTGCGCGCGCGCCCGGACGGTCTCACGCTGCTCATGGGCAATATCGGCCCGCAGGCCATTGGCTATTCGCTATTCCGCAATCTGCAATATCGGCCGGAGCAATTGGCCCCCATCGCCGGCACCATCGCCGGGCCGAATGTGCTGGTGGTGAACAATAATGTGCCTGCGCAGAATGTGGCTGAGCTTGCCGCGATGTTGCGCGCAAGGCCTGGCGAAATACCCTATGTCTCAACCGGCGTGGGCCAATCCACGCATCTTTCGCCGGTGCTGTTCCTGCAAATGCTGAATGCCCAGGCCATTCATGTGCCAACGCGCGGTTCCGCCCCGGCGCAGATCGAATTGCTCGCTGGCAATGTCACTTTCCTGATTGATAATCTGACCGGCATCATGGGCCATATCCAGGGTGGGCGCGTACGTGCCCTTGCCGTCACCAGCAAGGAACGCCACCCGCTGCTGCCCAATGTACCGGCGATGCGCGAAACCATGCCGGAACTCGCAAACTATGAGGTGAATACCTGGTTCGGTGTTTTCGGCCAGGCGGCCATGCCGGCCGAAATGATCAACAGCATCAATGCCGATGTGATGGCCATGCTCGCCTTGCCTGAGACAGTGAAGCGCTTCGAAGAATTGGGCGGCGTGCCGATGATTGGCAGCGCGCAGCAATTCGGTGCTTTCGTTGCCAGCGAAATCACCAAATGGGCTGATGTGATAAAGAAGGAAGGCTTGCAGATAGACGCAAGCTGAAGGCGCCTAATCTATCCGCCGCAGGCCAAGGGCAAAGCGCCGCGCATTGTCCACATAATGCGCGGCTGATGCCAGCAGGCGCGCGGCGGTTTCGGCATCAAGCGCGCGAATCACCTTGGCCGGTGCGCCCATGACCAGGGATCGTTCGGGAATTTCCTTGCCTTCCGTCACCAAGGCGCCGGCGCCGATGATGCTGCCCGCGCCAATGCGCGCGCCATTCATCACCGTCGCCCCCATGCCAATCAGCGCGCCATCCCCAATGGTGCAGCCATGCAGAATGGCATGATGCCCAACCGTCACATCAGCGCCGATCGTCAGTGGAAATCCCACATCGGAATGCAGCACGGAACCTTCCTGGATATTGCTGCGTGCGCCGATGCTGATCGGTTCATTATCGCCACGGATCACGGCGCCGAACCAAATACCAACATCCTCGGCCAGGATCACATTGCCCATTACCTGCGCATCTGGTGCCACCCAAAAGCGGCCCTCGCCAGGGGTGTGGGGGACAAGATCATCAAGCGCATAAATCGGCATCGTGTTTTCCTTCTTGGTTTGCTTGCAACAGAAGCTTTCAATCATCCGCTGGCTTGCGCAGCGGTTCAAGAATTTCCGCATTATGCTGCCCAGGGCTTGGCAGATCATGGCGCAGCGGCAGGCGGCCCGCGCCGAATTGCATGGGCAATGCCGGCACCTTGGTGCGGCTGCCATCGCTGAGTGTCACGTCGTGAAAGCCGTCGCTTGCCAGCAAATGCGAATCCTCAAACAAATCCCAAGGCTTGGCGATGCGTGAATAGGGCAGGCCGGCACGCGCGCACATTTCCTCAAGCTCTGCCACATTGCGCTTCTTCAGGAAGGATTGCACCAGCGGGATCAGGGTTTCGCGGCGCTTGGCGCGTTCCGTATTGCTGGCATAATCCGGGTTGCTCAGTTCCGGTTCATTCAATTCGCGCGTGAAGATCTCCCACTGGCGTTCGGTGACAACGCCGATGAAAATCTGTTCGCCATCAGCCGTGTCGAAAACATCATAAACGCCCCAGGCGCGCCGGCCGGCGGGCATGGGGTCCGGCGCCTTGCCGGTGATGGCCTGTTGCAGCATGGCCGTTGAAACCAGAAAGGCCGCGTTTTCAAACAAGCCCGCCTGCAGATATTGCCCACGCCCAGTGGTATCGCGTTGGCGCAGCGCACCCAGAATCGAAATGGCGCCAAACATGCCGCCCATCATGTCATTCACCGGCGCCCCAGCGCGCAAAGGCCGCCCAGGCGGGCCGGTCATGTAGGCAAGGCCGGATTGCATCTGCACAACCTCATCCAAGGCAGTACGATTTTCATATGGCCCGGGCAGATATCCCTTGAGCGAGCAATAGATCAGCCGCGGATTGCGGGCCGAAAGCGCCTCATACCCCAGGCCCTTTGCCGCCAGGCCGCCGGGGCGGAAATTCTCCACCACCACATCCGCCGTATCAATCAGGCGTCGCAGCAATTCCAGTTCTTCGGCGTTTTCCGTATCCAGCGTCACGCTTTTCTTGTTGCGGCTGAAGGCGGGAAAGAAGCCAGTGCCGGAGGCGACAAGATAGCGCGTGCGATCGCCCTTGCCGGGTGGTTCGATCTTGATCACCTCAGCACCCAGATCAGCCAGCACCAGACCGCAAGTTGGGCCCATGACCATGTGGGAGAATTCGACAACGCGAATGCCGGCAAGCGGAAGCGGATGCATCAGAAGAACCTGCGGGCGGTGTTGGGCATGGCGGCGCGCCTGCCCAAAGGCGCTGCCTGGACCAAAGCTTAGGCGATTTTGCCGCAAGGTAAAGCAGGAAGGTCGCGGGTTGATTCCATGCTTTGCCAGGCAGGCGTGATCGTCTATGCACACGAAATGGAAAAGCTGATCTACACCCTGGTGCGCGCGGCGGATTGGCGCGTGGCGGAACAGGCTGGTGCCTATCATGGCAGCGCGGATGACAGGCGCGATGGGTTTCTGCATTTTTCAGCCGCGCCGCAGCTTCGTGCCAGCGCTGCCAAGCATCGTGCGGGCATTGCCGATTTGCTGATGGTGGAAGTTGCAACGGCAGCCTTGGGCGCGGCGCTGAAATGGGAACCAGCCAGCGGCGGATCCAGGCCCGGTTTGTTTCCGCATCTTTATGGCGCGCTGCCGCTTTCGGCTGTAGCGCAGGTGGTGGCCCTAACGCTTGGCGCGGATGGGCTGCATCAATTTCCCCCCAGCATTCCCTGAAGAAGGCGCTACGCGTCGAATCAGCGCAATACCCACCAAAGCAGCGCCCCAGCCGCCAAGACCCAGACCCCGATGATGATGGCGGCTCCCGCCTTGCTACGCGGCCTTTCCACCATGGCCTGGGCTGCCGCGCGGCTTTCGGCCATGACATCCGCCGGGATCAGCCGCGCGATCAGCGCAATGGCGATGGGTAGCAGAATCACCTCATCCAGCAGGCCCAGCACCGGAATGGCATCGGGGATGAGGTCAATCGGGGAAAGCGCATAGGCCGCGACCAGAAGTGCCAGCAGCTTGGCAAACCAGGGCGTGCGCGAGTCACGCGCCGCAATACAAAGCGCCAGACCATCGCGCAGCACTAGGCGCGCCCAGAAGCGCAGGCGCTGCCACAACGCCCTCACGCGCGGCGCGGGGCGAAACTATGCGCATCCGCCATGGCCCAAGCCTCGGCAAAGCGCGGATCATCCGTGCCGGTGAGCAAGGCGCCGGGCGCGAGCGGCGGGTAAAGCTCGGCAAAGCTTTTCACGACACTCGGCGAAAGGCGCCGGCTGAAATGGTCCGCGCGCAATTCGGATGGGTGCGCAAGCCCAGCGGCCGCGACCAATTCATTCAAAGCTTCCAGCGTGGCGGCATGGAATTGATGCACACGCGGTGCCTTGTCCGGCACGCGCAAGGCGCGTTGGCGCGTTGGGTCTTGCGTCGCCACACCGGTCGGGCAGTGATCCGTATGGCAGGACAAGCTTTGAATGCAGCCAATGGCGAACATGAAACCACGCGCCGCATTGCACCAATCCGCACCAAGGGCCAGCGCACGCGCCACATCAAAGGCACTGGCGATCTTGCCACTGGCGCCAAGCCTGATCTGATCACGCAGCCCAATGCCGATCAGCGCATTATGGGCGAAGCTTAAGCCTTCGCGCAGCGGCATGCCGACATGATCCATGAATTCCAGGGGTGCGGCGCCGGTGCCGCCTTCAGCGCCATCAATCACAATGAAATCCGGTGCAATCCCGGTTTCAATCATCGCCTTGCAGATGGCGAGGAATTCCCAAGGATGGCCGATGCACAGCTTGAAGCCGGCAGGCTTGCCGCCGGACAGGCGGCGCATCTCCGCAATGAAACGCATCATTTCAACAGGTGTGGAAAACACTTTGTGCGCGGGCGGAGAAACGCAATCCTGCGCCATCGGCACCCCGCGCGTCGCCGCAATTTCTGCACTGACTTTGGCAGCCGGCAGCACGCCGCCATGGCCGGGCTTCGCCCCTTGGCTCAGCTTGAGTTCTACCATTTTCACCTGATCAAGCGCCGCGACTTCCGCAAAGCGCTCCGGCGAAAAACTACCATCCGGATTGCGTGCGCTGAAATAGCCGGAACCGATTTCCCAAATCAGGTCACCACCCGCTTCGCGGTGATAGGGGCTGAGCCCGCCTTCGCCCGTATCATGCGCAAAGCCGCCGCGCTTCGCACCTTGGTTCAGCGCACGAATGGCATTGGCGGAAAGCGATCCGAAACTCATGGCCGATATATTCAGCAAGGATGCCGAATAGGGCCGAGTGCAGGCCGGCCCGCCGATCAAGATGCGCGGCAAATCCTTGGCAGGCGCGCGGGCCGCCAGCGAATGCTGCAACCATTCAAAGCCCGTGTCATAGACATCGTACTGCGTGCCGAAGGGCCGCTTATCCAATTGCTTTTTGGCGCGCTGATAGACAATGGCGCGCTTGTCACGGCTGAAGGGCGTGCCGTGCTTTTCATCTTCGAAGAAATACTGCCGCATCTCGGGGCGGATTTCTTCCATGAGAAACCGCAGCCGCCCCGCGATTGGGTAATTGCGCAGAATGGCATGCGTCGGATGGAACAGATCACGCAAGCCAAGCGCGCTCAACGCTGCAGCAAGCACAAAGCCCAAGCCTGTCCAGAAACCAGGCGCGATCAGCAACGCAAGCGCAAGCAGCAGCGTGGCCAGAAGGGCCAGACTCAGGCAAATGAAACGGGGCGAAAAGGCAAGGCTCAGGCTGCGGGTCATGGCGGCACCTTTCGTATCACGCGCAGCATAGACTGGATTATGCCGGCGTCAGCCCAGCAAACCGCGCCGCTTGATCTCGGCGGCGATGCGCCCGCCTTCATCGAGCGGCGCGCGCGCAAATGGCGCGGGCGCGGCGGCCAAATCCCGCGCCTGGCCCGCTTCAATCAGGCTCTCCGCCAGGCACTTGTGGCGCGGCCCAAGCCCGCCAGGATCGGCGATGAAAACCGGCCCCGCCGTGGCCAGCGCTTCCGAGAGCATGGAAACCGAATCCCCCGTCACCACCACCTGATCCGCCCAGGCGAGGAAACCGGCATAGGGGTTGGGCGGCGCATCGCCCCAGCGAAACAGCTTATGCGGATGCTCAGCCAGCGCCGCCGCCATGGCTTCTTCCGCTGGGCGCCCGGTGCGGCGCGATGCGCTGGCCAGCACGCTCCCTGCAAACCCCGCGACCTTGGCGGTGATGGCGCCAGCCACCTTTGGGTCCATCCCTTCGGCGCGCGGTGGCCCGCCCATCAGCAGCGCCACGCGCGGTGAGGGCAGGGCGGCGAGAGCCGCAAATTCCGCCCGCGCGGCGGCCAGCCTTTCGGGCGAAATCCGATGCGCCGCGCCCAGAATGGGCAGGATATTGGCGGCGGGCTTGGGTGCATCATGCCGGCCAATCACCAACAGATCGAAGCGCGCCGCGCCAAAGCCAGGGCGCATGCAATGCACCAGCCGCGCGCCTTTTTGCTTCAGCCACAGCGCCACCGGCGCGCTGCGCCGCCCCGCCGATATCACTAATTCCGGCCAAGGGGGCGCGAAAGCAACGCGGGCTTCGGGCGTCAGCCCCGCCAGGGAGGCGAAGGGCAAAGGCAGCCGCGCCAGCTTCCCCCAGGCCAAATCCACCCGGCGGAGGGGTTCACCCAGCCGCTCGGCAATGCCCAAGGCCTGCGCTGCCGTGCCGGCGCGCGGGTCCGCCAGCACCCAAATCCGGGGCGACTCGGGCGGGGTCATGGACGCCGCCGCCGTGGGGCATTACCAAAGCCCGGAAAGAGAGGAGCCCTATCCATGCCCGCCCTTCATGCCTCCGACTGGGACCGCGACGCGGCGCTCACCACCGCGCGCATCCTGCTTGAAATCAAGGCGGTGAATTTCCGCCCGGAAGAGCCCTACACCTTTACCAGCGGTTGGAAGAGCCCCGTCTATATTGATTGCCGCAAGATCATCTCCTTCCCGCGCGCGCGCAACCGGATTTGCGATCTGGGCGTGGAAAAGATTGGCCGGCATGTCGGTTATGAATCGATTGACGTGGTGGTGGGTGGCGAAACGGCGGGGATTCCCTTCGGCGCCTGGATCGCGGATCGCATGCTGGCCCCCATGGCCTATGTGCGGAAAAAGCCGAAGGGTTTTGGGCGTAATGCGCTGATTGAAGGCGAGGTACCTGTTGGCCAGCGCACGCTGCTGGTCGAGGATTTGACCACCGATGGCGCTTCAAAAATTCGTTTCGCGAATGCCTTGCGTGATGCCGGCGCCATTTGTGACCATACCTTCGTCGTTTTCTATTACGGCGTCTTCCCTGGTTCCTTTGAAACCATGAAGGGCATGGGCCTGAACCTGCATCACCTTTGCACCTGGTGGGATGTGCTGGAGGTCTGCCGCGAACGCCCCTATTTCAGTGAAGGCGCGCTCAAGGAAGTGCGGAAATTCCTGGAAGACCCGGTGCAATGGTCCAAGGCAAATGGTGGGATCGGCAGCGCCGAGGAAGCCAAGGCGCGGGCGAGTGGCGAATAAGGCTGCCCCGCAACACATGAAGGAAGCTTAATACTTTATTCAGGTGACTGAGACGGCGCAGGCGCTATGCGGGATAATGGCGCCCTGCGCAGCCGATTCGTGGGCAGGGCATGTGTCATCAGAAAGGGCTTTGAGTGATGAAACGGCTTTTGCTTCTGGCTGCCTTGGGCGGCCTGGTTATCGCGACCAGCGCCGTACCGGCCGATGCCGCGCCGCGCCGTGCGACCGATGGTACGGAAGCGACCAATGGCAGCACGCAGCGCGGCCAATCCACGCGCAACCGCAGTGCTTCCCAGGGCCAGAAGGCCAATCGGCAGAAGCGCAGCAGCAGCACCAATAAGGCCAACCGCCAACGTGCGCCGCGCAACGGTTCCGCTGCAGGATAAACTCCAAAACGCCACCTGATCAGGTGGCGTTTTCCTTTTCAGTAAGGCGAAGGCTCAGGCGTCGGCCTTATGCGCCACGCCCTTTTCCTTGAGCAGACCGGAAAGCTCGCCGGACTGGAACATCTCAGTAATAATGTCGCAGCCGCCCACGAATTCGCCGCCAACATAAAGCTGCGGAATGGTCGGCCAATTCGTGAATTCCTTGATACCTTCGCGGATTTCCATATCTTCCAGCACATTCACGCCCTTGAAGGGCACGCCCATATGCGAAAGAATTTGCACCACGCGGGCGGAAAAGCCGCATTGCGGAAAAACCGGTGTGCCCTTCATGAACAGCACAACGGGGTTCGCCTTGATATCGGCTTCGATACGTTCAAAGGTCGGGTTGCTCATCTTTGTGGCTCCTATTCCGGGGCAGAGGTTTGCAAGGCCAGCGCATGAAGAACACCCCCCATGCGGCCCTGTAGCGCGGCATAGACAATCTGATGTTGGCGCACGCGGGGCAAGCCCTTAAAGGCCGAGGACACGACCTTGGCGGCATAATGATCGCCATCGCCGGCCAAATCCTCGATCGTCACTTCCGCATCCGGCAGCGCTGCCTTGATCAGCGCCTCAATTTCCGCGGCCTGCATGCCCATGGCTGCTAAATCTCCCCCATCAGTGCCGGCAACGTAGCCTCATGGGCCGCCGCCAGCGTTGAGACCGATATGGCAGTGCCATCGGGCAGAACCAAGTCCCCCCCGCCGGCCGCGCCGATCAGCCGGGCCGGAACCCCCGCCGCGCTTGCCTTGGCAATCAGCGCCGCGCCATCGGCCACCGCCAGCACATAGCGGGCCTGATCTTCGCCGAACCAGAAGCCATGGGCGGGGATACCCTCCGGCGTTGAGGTGAGCTTCGCACCGATACCGCTACCCATCGCCATTTCCGCCACGGCCACCAGCAGCCCGCCATCGGCGCAGTCATGGCTCGCCAGCACTTCGCCCGCCAGGATGCGCGCGCGGGCAAAATCGCCATTGCGGCGTTCTGCCGCCAAATCAACCGATGGCGGCGCGCCTTCTTCACGGCCCGCGATTTCGCGCAGCCATAGCGATTGCCCAAGCCAGCCTTGCGTATCGCCAATCAGTACCAGATCGCCCTTGGCCGGCATGGCCAAGCCCACCGCCTGCGCGGCATTTTCCAGCACACCAACGCCGCCAATCGCGGGTGTGGGCAAAATCGCGCGGCCTTCGGTTTCATTGTAAAGCGACACATTGCCCGAGACGACCGGGAAATCGAGCGCGATGCACGCCGCCGCCATGCCCCGCACAGCCGAGGCAAACTGTCCCATGATTTCAGGCTTTTCCGGATTACCGAAATTCATATTGTCGGTGATCGCCAAAGGCAGCGCGCCCACCGCCGTGATATTCCGCCACGCTTCCGCCACCGCCTGCTTGCCGCCTTCCTCTGGGTCCGCCAGGCAATAGCGCGGCGTACAATCCGTGGTCATCGCCAGCGCCCGGTCATGATCTTCAATCCTGACCACGGCGGCATCGGCGCCGCCTGGGCGCTGCACGGTTTGGCCATTCACCAGGCTGTCATATTGATCCCAAATCCAGCGGCGCGAACACAAATCCGGGCAGGCAACAAGCGTCATCAAGGCCGGTGCAATGCCCACCGGATCAGGAATGGCAGAGGCCGCCAGCACCGGCTGCTTCGGCGTTTCTGCTATCGGGCGCCGATACAGCGGCGCTTCGGATTCCAAAGGTGCCAGCGGAATATCTGCTTCCAGCACACCCTTATGGCGGATCACGATGCGGCCCGTATCGGTGAGCTTGCCGATCACCGCGAAATCCAATTCCCATTTGCGGAAAATCGCCTCAGCCTCGGCCTCACGCCCAGGCTTCAGGATCATCAGCATGCGTTCCTGGCTTTCGGAGAGCATCATCTCATAGGCCGACATGCCTTCTTCGCGCTGCGGCACCGCTTCCATTTCAAGTTCAATGCCCATGCCGCCCTTGCCGGCCATCTCAACGCTGGAACTGGTGAGGCCAGCCGCGCCCATGTCCTGAATGGCTACAATCGCATCCGTTGCCATCAATTCCATGCAGGCTTCAATCAGCAGCTTTTCAGCAAAGGGATCGCCGATTTGCACAGTCGGGCGCTTTTCTTCCGAATCGGCGCTGAATTCCGCGCTCGCCATGGTGGCGCCATGGATGCCATCGCGCCCGGTTTTGGACCCGACATAGACAACGGGATTGCCAGTGCCAGTTGCCTTGGCGGTGAAAATCCGATCAGCGCGCGCGATGCCAACCGTCATGGCATTGACCAGGGGATTTCCATTATAGCGCGGGTGGAAATTCACCTCGCCCCCCACGGTCGGCACACCCACACAATTTCCATAGCCACCAATGCCGCGCACCACACCATCAATGATGCGCCTCATGCGCGGTGCATCCGGCGCACCGAAACGCAGCGCATTCAAATTGGCAATTGGCCGCGCGCCCATGGTGAAGACATCACGCAAAATCCCGCCAACACCCGTCGCCGCACCATTATAGGGTTCGATGTAAGACGGGTGATTGTGGCTTTCCATTTTGAAAACCGCGGCCAGACCCTCACCGATATCAATCACGCCGGCATTCTCACCCGGACCCTGGATCACCCAAGGCGCCTTGGTCGGCAATTCCTTCAACCAAACACGCGATGATTTATAGGAGCAATGCTCCGACCACATCACGCTGAACAGGCCAAGCTCTGCCAGGCGCGGCGCGCGGCCGAGAATGGCCAAGACCCTTTCATACTCATCGGGCTTCAGGCCGAATTCGGCAGCAAGCTGGGCAGCGCGTTCGGGGGGGAGAAGGGGAGCAGCAGCGGTCATGATGAGCAAGTGATGGCCCGTCGGGGCGGGCTTGTGAAGACGTAAAAAAAGGGGGGCTCTGCCCGGAGCATTTTCAAGCCAAGCGGTCTCGCTTGGCGACTCGGAAAATGCGACCAGACAAAATTCAAGGGGGGATCTGCCCCCCGCCTCCGCCGGGGTGGCCGTGCCACCCCGGACCCCGCCGAGACTTTAGGTAATGCCCTCCATGCCGGCGATGGCAAGAATGGCGGCCAGGCTGGAACGCATGCCGCGCAGCGCTTCGGTGGGTTCCACATCCAGCCATTCATCCAAGGAATGCGCTCGGCCACCTCGGCCGCCCGCACCAATCTTCAAGGCGGGAATGCCAAGCGACATCGGGATATTCGCATCCGTCGAAGACCATTCAAAGCTTGGGCGATAACCCTCTGCCGTCACCGCCGCCGCGGCCAAGGCGCGGATCGGGCTGCCCGCCGGCGTCTCCCCCGCCGGACGGTCCCCAACCGGCTGTACATCGGCGGTAATCGCGCCATTCGCAGTGGAACGTGCGGCATTCTCACCCGCCACCGCCAAATCCGCCATCTCCAGAAAGGCATGATCCAGCTTGGCAAGCTCGGCGGCCGAGGCGGAACGCAAATCCACCTCAATCACCACACGATCAGCGATGGCATTGATGGAAGTCCCGCCCGAGACCACACTCACGCAATGCGTAGTGGGCGGGCTATCGGGTACCTTCAGCGCGGCAAGGCTGCGCGCACATTCCGCCATGGCATACATCGGGTTCACCAGACCGAAAGCGGCATAGGAATGCCCGCCCGGCCCCTGGAACGTGACGCGATAGCGCTTGGACCCCACCCCGCCGCTGACAATGCCTTCCACCTGCGGGCTATCCACGGTCAGAAAACCACGAATGCGCGCGCGATGCCGCCCCTTGGTGAAAAGATGGCGAATGCCGCGCAAATCGCCCAAGCCTTCTTCCCCGACATCCCCAACAAAAAGCAGATCATGCCGCGTGCGAATCCCCGCCGCATCCAAAGCCCGCAAAAAGCCGAGATTGACCGCAAGCGACCAGGTATCGTCACTCACCCCCGGTGCGGAAAGCCTGGTGCCTTCGCGCCTGACGCGCACATCGGTGCCGGCAGGAAAGACAGTGTCCAGATGCGCGGCCACCACCAGAATCTCGCCATTGCCGAAACCACGGCGGAGCCCCATCACATTGCCGATTTCATCCTGCTCCACCTCCTCCAACCCATGATCGCGCAGCATGGCAAGATAGGCGGCGGCACGTTCTTCCTCGGCAAAGGGTGGGGCGGGGATTTGCGTGAGGGTGATGCAATCTTCCACCATGCGCGCGTGATCAGCGGCGAGTTTGGCGGAAGCGGCCGCAAAGCGCGCATCGGCGCGAATGGCTGCGATGGTCTCTTCTGGCGTCATCTCTAACTCCTCACGCGCGGCGCCAGCGCATCACGCCAGCGGCATCCTTCTCCGCCACCGCTTCGCCCAATACCTGCAAGCGGCGTAGATGGGCCAGGGTTTCGCCAAGCCCAAAGCCAAGATTACGGATATCGAGCAGACGGCGAAACAGCACCGGCAGCAGATCATGCGCGCTGCTATCCGCCATGGCATCCATCAATAGCGAGAGCCGTTCCGCATGATGCGCGGCGAGCCAATCAAGCCGCGCATGCAAGCCGTAGAAGGGTTCGCCGTGCGAAGGCAGCACCAGTACATCTTCGGGAAGTCTGCGGAAGCGATCCAGCGATGCCAGAAAAGCGCCAAGCGGATCGGCAGCGGGCTCACCCGCATGCAGCCCGATATAGGGTGAAATGCGCGGCAGGATCTGATCAGCCGCGATCAGCACGCGATCTTCCGCATTGAACAGGCAAGCCATATCCGGCGCATGGCCCTGCCCCGTCATCACGCGCCAGGGGCGGCCACCAATGGTGATATCCTGCCCATCGGCAATGGCTTCAAAAACCCTGGGCAAGGGAGCCACCGCCTTCACATAAATCGGCCCACGCGCACGGATGAATTCGGCATATTCGGCGGGCGCACCGGCGGCTTCGGCAAAGCGTGCCTGATGTTCCACCATCTCCGCCCCCGTATCGAACCACAGTGCGCGCGCCTGCAGCCATTCGATCTTGGTCATCAGCGGAACCAGCCCATGGCCCTCCGCAAGCCAGCCCATCAGCCCGGCGTGATCCGGGTGGAAATGCGTCACCAACAGGCGCTGCAAGGGCCGCCCACCAAAGGCATCGCCGGCCAATGCCTCGCGCCACAAATCGCGCGACGCATCATTGGCGATGGAACAATCAATCGCGAGCCAACCCGGCCCATCTTCCAACAGCCAGACATTCACATGACTCGGCGGGAAAGGCAGGGGAAAGCGCAGCCAGCGCAAGCCGGGCAGAAGCGTCGCGGCGTGACCGGGCGCGGGGATATCGGGGATCATGGCCCACCCTGGCGCGGAAGGTGGCGGGAGACAAGCAAGACAATTCAAACCGCTTGGCCTGAAAGCGCTACACTCCTCCGCCACCTCATAGGTTTCCTTACCAGCCGTTCGCCGGAAACGGTGGCGGCTGAACATCTGTTAACCATTTTCTCGAGTCGGGGCGCCATAAAGGGCATCTGACAAACCCCTTAGAAGCCTCCGATCCCATGACCGGTGCAACAGATGAAGCAGCCACCCAAAGCCATCTCTAGGAAAATTGCCGAGGCGACCGCATTACTCCAGCGGGGTGAATTTGCTGCGGCCAGGGCTGCCTTTAGGGCCGTCTTGAAATTCGACCCGCGCAATGTTGATGCGCTGCATTTTGCGGGTATCGCTGCCGCTCAAATGGGGCACCTCGAAGAGGGCGAGGCCCTCATCCGTCGGGCCTTGGAAGTCAATCCCCGCCACGCCGCCGCCCATAGCAATCACGGTAGCGCGCTGATCCGCCTTAACCGTTACGAAGACGCTCTCATTAGTCTGGACCGCGCAATCGCGCTTGATCCGAATAGGGCCAATACCCATAAGAACCGTGGCGTCGCCTTAACGCACATGAAGCGATTGAAGGATTCTGTTGCCGCCTTCGATCGGGCCATTGCGCTGGACCCCGATGATGCCGAAGCACATAATCATCGTGCCTGCGCGCTGATGGATCAATTCAAGCTTGAGGATGCACTTGCGGGTATTGAAAAGGCACTGAGCCTGCGCCCAGGCTCGCCCGCCTTTTTGGTGAATAAGGCCCTGGTCTTGTGCACATTGCAGCGTCCTGCCGAAGCCATGGAAGCCGCTGACGCGGCACTGCGCGGGAAGCCTGATGATACCTCGGCCTTGATTGCGCGCACCGAGGCACTGCTTGCGCTTGGGCGGCCAGAGGACGGGCTCAGTACCATTGATCGGGCTCTAACGATCAGCCCCACACTCGCTCAAGCTCATGTGTGGCGCGCCAATGCGCTCATTTTGCTTGGTCAGCCGGAGAAAGCCTTGCTGTCGGCCGAGACTGCCCGGACCCTTGCACCCAAAGACGCATCTGCTCACCGGGGCTATGGCTTCGCTCTGGGCAACTTGAATCGGCTGGAAGAGGCAATCGTCAGTTACGATTACGCATTGAAACTGCAGCCCGATGATCGGGAAGCCTCATGGAACCGCGCTCTGGCGTTGCTGGCGCTTGGGCGTTTCGAGGATGGATGGCTCGCCTATGAGAATCGCAACCTGCGCCACAAGACCTTGGCCGCCCGCAAATATCCAAAACCGCTATGGTGGGGCAATCAGCAGCTCAAGGATCAGCGTCTCTACATCTATTGGGAACAAGGGCTTGGCGATACGATCCATTTTGCGCGCTATGTGCTGCTCGCCGCGGCTGCGGGTGCCAAGGTGGCTTTTTCCGTGCAAGACCCGCTAAGGCGGTTGTTCAAGGGCTTTGAACCCGCTGTCACCGTGATTGGCCAGAATGAAGCACCGACAGAATTTGAATTGCATGCCCCGCTGCTGACGCTGCCGCTGGCCTTCGGTACAAGGCTTGAAACCATCCCCGCCTTTGAAAATGGCTACCTCACGGCACCGCCTGAGGATGTGGCGCGCTGGCATCAGCGCCTACCCGCCGGCCGCCGCATTGGTCTGGTCTGGAGCGGCAGCCAGATGCACGCGAATGATGCCAACCGGTCCCTCGCGCTCGCGAAGATTTCACCATTGTTCCAGCCAGGCGATGTCTGGGTTTCGCTGCAAAAGGAAGTCCGGGATAGGGATCGCGCCGCGCTTGAAGCCTCCGGCATTTTGGATGTCAGCGCTGAACTTGGCGATTTCGCCGATACGGCAGCGCTGATTTCCGCGCTTGATCTGGTGATTTCGGTTGATACCTCGGTCGCGCATTTGGCTGGTGCGGTTGGCAAGCCCACCTGGGTGATGCTGCCCTTCGCACCGGATTTCCGCTGGCTTTTGGATCGCGAGGATTCCCCCTGGTACCCCAGCATGCGCCTGTTTCGCCAAAGCCGCGCCGGCGATTGGGATGGGGTGGTGGCGCGCATCGGTGAAGCGCTGTCAAATTAGCGGCTCTGGCGCAAGACAAGCGCCGCCAAGCATTGCAAGATGCACCATGCACTTCACCAAGGGGGAACCGCCATGTCATCCGGCAGCTATGACCGCGCCAGCTTCAAGGGCCTGACTTTCCATGACGCGCAGGCGCGTTTTCTGGCGGGGCAGGATGATCCCCGCGCCTATCTGGAACGCTGCCTGGAAGCCATCGCCGCCAAGGATGGCGTGGTGCGTGCCTTTGTCGTGCTGAATGAAACGGGTGCGCGCGCCGCCGCCGATGCCTCCGCCGCGCGCTACAAGGCGGGCCGCGCGCTCTCAGTCATTGATGGCATGCCAATCGGCATCAAGGATCTCATCGAAACCATCGACATGCCAACGCAAATGGGCTGCGGTGCCTTCGCCGGCAATTTCCCGAAGCGCGACAGCATCATGGTGCGCGCTTTGCGCGATGCCGGCGCGGTGATCATCGGCAAGACGGTCACGGCGGAATTGGGCATGGCGCATCCGGGGCCCACCACCAACCCCTTCGATCCGCGCCGCACGCCAGGCGGTTCATCCTCAGGCTCCGCCGCCGCCGTTGCGGCCAATATGATCCCCGCGGCGATTGGCACGCAGGTCGGCGGGTCCATCATTCGCCCGGCTTCCTATTGCGGCAACATCGCACTTAAGCCCACGCAAGGCGCGATCAATCGCGGCGAGAGGCAATCGCTCAGCCAATCCACCGCCGGCGTTCATGCCAATAGCTTTGTCGATATGTGGACAGTGGCGATTGAAATCGCGCGCCGTGCCGGGGGCGATCCTGGCGCGCCCGGGCTATTCGGCCCTGCCAGCGCGCCCGCTCCGGTAAAACCCGCGCGGCTGATTGTCATGGAAACCGAAGGCTGGGCGGATTTGGATGCGGCTTCCATCGCTGCCTTTGAAGGCTTGCTGGCAAAACTCCGCGCGGCGGGGGTGGAGATCTGGCGCCGCGCCGATCATCCGCTGATCGAAGGTTTTGAACGCGCGCTTTCCCAGGCGAAGGCGATCACCGCCGATATCTGCGCTTTTGAACAGCGCGCGGGCTTGCAGCATTTGGCGGAAACCGCAGCGGATCGCGTGAGCCCCCGGCTGTTCACGCGCTTGCAGCATGGCACCAAGGTTGATTTCGTTGGTTGGTCGTCCCGAAGGACGCGAACGAAAGGCCGGTTGGCCAAAAGGCGGGATGTCCTGACCAACACGGGTCCCGCCCTGGCGGGACTGGCGCGGGCCGGTCTTGGACAGACGGCCGCCGACCGGCAGCCTCGCGGACGATCCTTCCCCACGACCAACCTACAGTAACGGCGGATGGAGCTGAAAATAGTCAGAGCAATCGCCGATCATGGCGCACGCGGCGCCGTCATGGCCTTCTGCAAGTCAGCGAGGTACAGGTCGGTATGTGACCCAGGCGGGGCGATGATCCGGCCAACGAGCCGGACGAGCGGATTCGGGATGGTCACACGTTCGGTGACATCGAGACGGGTGCCTTCGCTTGAGGCGGTGAATCGGCCGACCCACTCGCCGCTGAAGCCACGCGCGGCGACATAGGAGATCGCAAAGAGCTCGTTAGGGCGGTTGCCCTCAAGCTGAAAAGCGATGCGGTCGCCGGCCTTGGTGTGTTCGACCCAGCTTCGTCCGTCTTCGGCAAGCTCGACTTTGCCAATGTCAGTGCGCCACTCGGACTGACGTCCAACATCAGCCACTGCGCTGAAAACGCGATCAACCGGTTGATGGATCATGACCGTTCGCTTTGCCTCGGTCGTCTTGGGCAGAAGCAAGCCTGCAATCAAGGCGAGCCCAGCAACGGCGAGTACGGCTCCACAAATCACGATGAGCGTTTTCATCGGTCACGCCTCCTCAATGTGCCGATCGGGACGACGGGTCTCGTAGTCGTAGACGGCCAGCTGCTTGCGCAAGGGCGAGACCCTGACGCCCTCGTTCTGCAACAACGCCGCTTGTCGCTCGACCCCGCCCGGGAGCTTCGGATTGAGAAAGCCGCCCTTGCGCAGAACCCGCCACCACGGCGTCAACTCGGCCTGAGGAACGCCGCGCTGTCGACGCTCTTCGGCGGCTCTCGCCGCCATGTTCGCGAAAATCGCGGTCGAGACGGGACAAGCGACAGCCACTTTGTGGCGTCTTGCCAAAGCGGCGCGAAGATCATCGAGGGTGACGACTTCACCCGGCTCAATCCGTCGGATCAGCGCATCGACCTCCGCCGGACTGGAGACGACCATGGCCCCGCCTTTGGCCTCGGCGTAACCCGGTGCTCCAGGCGGAATGAGATGGATGATGTGCGGCTCCCGGCCGTTGTTCAGATGATCAATTGCGGACTTCTTCTTGGGCATTGCGTCTCCGATGGTCGCTGTTCAAGTTTCTATTCAGCTAGCGCCAGAGCAGCGCCTCGGGAATAAGACTATTTTGTTCATGTTTTGTTTGTTCGATCAAGTGATGCGGTACACCACCGAGTCGCCATTTCTGGAGCCGCGGAAAAAGGCCCCGCCGTCGCCGGCGGAGCCTTTCCGAGGACCGCGCGCCTCAGCCGATGACAATCTCGGTCGGTGCGCTGGCCTCCCGCTCGACGGCGCAGACGAAATGCCCGAGCCGGTCGCAGTGGCGGAAGCCGGGCACGAGGGCGAGGACATCGTCCTCGCTGATCAGAGTCCAGACGAGGCCTTCAGGCTGCGCCCAGACATGGGCGGTCGCCTCATCGGAAGTGTCGAACAGAAGCCCGCCGAAGGGCGCGTCGGGGCGCGGGTTGGCTTGCACGGGCCGGTAGGTCGCGGCCCAGGTGGCGAAGGCTTCCGAGTGGCGGTTGCCGACGACTGGAAACCTATCGCGCCCGGCTTTTGGAACGCGATGAGCTGCGCCGGCGCCTGGTATCGCTCGCACCCTTGGCGGATGGGTTGATTGCGCTGTCATCACCTGGCCCCGCGCCGGTGTGGCTCGGTGATCAGCCAGGCCAGCCGATTGCGCCGCGCCCGACCGGGGATATCAGCTTCAATGCCGGGACCTCGGCGCTTGGCTGCCCGGCGGTGACCGTGCCGCTGCTGGCAGTGGAAGGCATGCCGCTTGGCGTGCAGATCATTGGCCAATGGCATGAGGATGCGCGGGCAACGGCGATTGCCGCTTGGGTGGCGGGCGTCGTCTAATCCAGTAGCACTTCAACGCCAAGCGCCGCGGCCGCGTTGTGCAAGGCGCGGTCCATGGAAGCCAGCGGCAAACGCCGGCGCTGCGCCAATTCCAGATAGGTCGCGTCATAGACCGAAAGCGTGAAACGCTCCGCAAGCCGCAGCGTCGCTTCCCAGGATTTATCGGCGGTTTCATCATCAAGCGTAATCGGCAAGGCGCGCAGCAAGCCCGCAAGCTCCGCGCGTTTTTGCGCATCAAGCCGGCGCCGCCGTTCCGCCACCAGCAGGCCATTCAGCGCTTCCAGTGGCCAAAGCAGCGGCGCCATGGCGCCGGTTGCCACCACGCGGTCCAGCAGGGCCATGATGGGGGGCGATTGTTCATCCTCAAAGCACCAAGCGAGTGCGACGGAATTATCGAGCACGAAGCTCACTTGCGGCCTTCTTCAACCAATTCCTTGATGGGGACGCCGGCAAGCTTCGCCCCGCGGCTCGCGGCGCGCAGCGCCTCGGCGGTTTGGCGCGCCTTTTCCTGATCGAAGCTCGGCAAAACGGGCACCAGTTTCGCCACCGGGACCCCCCGGCGGGTGATGGTGATTTCCTGGCCACGAACCACTTGATCAACCAGGGCGCTGAGCCGGTTTTTGGCATCGAAAAGAGGGATATTCATATTGCCGATCCATATGGCCAGATAGCTATCTAGCCAGATGGTGCGTCATTTGTCCAGCACATAAGCGCGCGCCTAACCCAGCAAGACGCCCCTAAACGCCGCGAGCCGCCGGGCCGTCAGCCCGAGCCCATCCTCAATCAGGCCCGCCTCAGACCCAAAAGGCGCCACCGCCGCATCCAGGGCAGCGGTGAGCAGCGCCGGGTGCGTGTCCAATATCGCGTCCTTGGCTTCCTGGGGTGCCTCATCCGGCAGCGGGTGGTCGCGCCGCCAGAAGCGGTCGGTCGCCAAGTAATCGGCCAGGATTTGCTCCCGCGAAACGCCAAGCGCGGTCAGGATCAGCGCCGCGCCAAGCCCCGTCCGGTCCTTCCCCGCCGAGCAATGAAACAGCAGCGGGCGGCGGTCATCTTCCAGGATCAGATCACAAAGCCGCCGATAGACCGGCAATTGCTCGGTCGCGTAATTCAGATAGGCAATGCCCAAAAGCCGCGTCGTCTCCGCCCGCGTCGCCGCACCATTGGCGAGAAGATCGCGGAGCGAGGCACCGATGCGCGGTTCAATCGGCAGCGGCACGGCCCGCGCGCCAGGCGGCAGGCGGGAAGGGGCGGCAGCGGCTTCACGCGTGCCGCGCAAATCGCAAACGGTGCTGAGCCCCGTCGCTTCCAGCGCCAACAAATCCTGATCGGTCAGCCGGTGCAGCGCATCGGACCGGAACAGCACGCCATGGCGCAAAGCCCGGCCCTGATGGCCGCGCCAGCCCCCCAAATCCCGGAGGTTGGAGGCACCTTCAAGCGGCAGAAGCCGGGGCAAATGCTGGGTCATAGGCGATTTATGCCAGAAAGCGTGGCGCTGGCCATGCGGCGGGATTGTTTCAAGCCTGGCAAAACTATCTTAGAAAGCGCGCGGCATCTGCCGCCTTTGGGAATAAAAAATGGGCACGGCCCTGGAAATTCTGATCATCCTGCTGCTGGTTCTGCTGAATGGCGCCTTTGCCATGTCGGAACTCGCCATCGTGTCCTCTCGCCGGTCGCGGTTGATGGCCATGCAGAAGCGTGGCGTGCGGGGCGCGGATACGGCGCTGGCGCTGGCCGAAGACCCGCAGCGCTTCCTGCCGACCGTGCAGGTGGGCATCACCATGGTTGGCATCATCGCCGGCGCCTTTGGTGGCGCGCGGCTGGCCGGCACCGTTGCCGCCGGCCTCGAAATGCTGCCCTTCCCCGTGCCTTTCGTGCAGGAAGTGGCGTTTGCGCTGGTGGTGCTGGCGATCACCTATCTCAGCCTCATCCTGGGCGAATTGGTGCCCAAACAATTGGCGCTGCGGGAGCCGGAGAAGATCGCCATTCTGGTGGCGCGCCCGCTGGCGCTGCTCGCGCGCTTCACCGCGCCCATGGTCTGGCTTTTGGGTGCATCTTCCGCCCTGGTGCTGCGGTTTTTCGGGCCGGTGCGCGCCTCCGACCAAGCGGTGACGGAAGAAGAAGTGAAGGCCGTGGTGGCCGAAGGTGCCCAGGCCGGTGCGCTTGAAACCGAAGAACGCCACATGATCGAACGCGTGCTGCGCCTTGGCGACAAGCCCGTGCGCGCGCTGATGACGCCGCGCAATGATATCGCCTGGCTTGACCGTAATGAGCCTTTGGAAAACCTGCCCGAGCGGCTGCGCGCCGCCCATGTCACCCGCTTCATTGTGGCGGATGGGCGGGTGGATAACGTGGTGGGCGTGGTCGCGGCCAAGGATCTGCTTGATCAGCTTCTGGCCGGCGGCCCCATGTCGCTGGATGCTGCCCTGCGCCAGCCCATGGTGCTGCCAGATACGCTGACCGCGCTCGATGCGTTGGAACGCATGCGCGGGGACCCGCTTGGCATGGCGCTGGTGCTGGATGAATACGGTTCCTTCGAAGGCATGGTGACCGCGTCTGACCTGCTGGAGGCGATCATCGGCGAATTGGGGCCAAGCGAGCCCATGCCGGCGGAAGCGGCGGTGCTGCGCTTTGATGGGTCATTGCTGCTGGATGGCAGCATGCCATCCGATGAATTGCGCGCGCGGCTTGACCTGCCGGAAATGCCAGGTGCTGGGACCTATCACACCGTGGCCGGGCTGATGCTGGCGCTGCTGCGCCGTGTCCCGCGTGAGGGGGACCGGATTGTCTGGGCCGGCTGGCGCTTTGAAATTGTGGATATGGATGGCAGGCGCGTGGATAAGGTGCTGGCCAGCCGGGAAGAAGCCGGCGGTGATGGTGGGGGCTGAGGAATTTTCTTGTCCGGACGTAATCCGTACGTTATTGAGGGGTTCTGAAGGAGCGCCGCCATGTCCCCAGCCCTTGCCGCTACTGCCACCGCCCCGGAAGGTGGCCGCATCGAATTCCGCCTGCCGGCTGAGGAAAAGGCCATGCTCGCCCGCGCGGCGGCGCTGATGAATATGGACCTGACCACCTTCATCCTGCGCAAAATGCTGCCCGAAGCGCGTGCTGTGATCGAAAACGCCGAACGCCTGGCACTTTCTGACCGCGATAGCCTGCGCGTGCTGGCGCTTTTGGAAAACCCGCCGCCACCCACCGAAAAACTCCGCCGTGCTGCCGGAGCATTTTCAAGCCAAGTGGAATCACTTGGCGGCTCGGAAAATGCTATCAAACAAAGGCTTGGAGCGAGTCCCGTGAACGAAGGTGAACGGGCACGCTCCAAGGCTGCCCGCAGAATCACGTGAGCAGCCCCTGGCGGGAGCAGCCGCTTTCCCGCAGCCATGACCGCAAGAATTTTGATTGCGGCGAACCCGCTTTGAATGAATTTCTGGCGCGCCATGCAAGGCAAAGCCATGAAAGCGGTGGGGCCAAGACCTTTGTGGTGGTGGACCCCGCCGCGCCGCAGAAAATCCTTGGGTTTTACAGCCTGAGCTTCGGCGCGCTTGCCTATGCCCGCACCCCCACGCTGCTGACGCGCGGCCTGGGGCGCTATGAGGTGCCGGTGTTTCGCTTGGGCCGATTGGCGGTGGCGCGCGAATGGCAAGGGCAGGGCTTGGGCGGGGCGCTGCTGATTGCCGCCGGGCGACGCTGTATTGCGGTGGCCCAGGAAGTCGGCGGCGTTGCTTTGTTGATTGACGCGAAATCGGACCGCGCCGCGCCATGGTATGAGGGTTTCGGCGCGCTCCGCCTGGAAGATGCGCCGCTGTCGCTTGTGCTGCCGTTGACTAACATCGCACAGGCAATGGCGGGGGCGTGAGTTTGAGCATGGGTACCAAACTCTACCGCCAGGAACCACGCCGCGCTTGAACGGCGCATCATTTTGATGCAGACTTACAGCATGTCAAATGCACCCTCTGGCACCCGCCCGGGTGTCACTGTCCGCCTTGAGCCAGAGGCTCATGCACGCCTTCAGCAAATCGCCAAGGCCGAACATCGCTCGGTCGCCGCGGTGTTGGAGTTGCTTGTCGAACGTGAAATCCGGGCACGCGACGATGCTGAGCGGGTGATCCGTGTGCATGTGGCGCCGGAACTCCAAGGCGAGCCATTTGGCGATCCCGATCGGCGGCCGGGCGAGA
This sequence comes from Roseomonas sp., assembly GCA_020250005.1. GTDB lineage: Bacteria > Pseudomonadota > Alphaproteobacteria > Acetobacterales > Acetobacteraceae > Neoroseomonas. The sequence continues at coordinate 63 of JADCES010000073.1, read as the reverse complement.
GCGACAAGAGTTATGTTCGCCGCAAAAAGACTATCGACGCATTCTTCGGCCGCTGAGGCGCCG